>NZ_RHGZ01000027.1:0-72173 GCF_003789045.1 Marinobacter sp. R17
TCGACCGGTTAGGCGTGCCGCGTCTCTCGTAAACCTCAACTTCTCGAACCGCCCGGTGCGGACCCGCTTGCCGGGTGGTGTGGGAGGGGCGGAGCCAGAAGGCTCCCCCCTATCCCGATATGGGCGAAAGATTGTCGCGATCGGCTCAGCCGCCGAAGATCTTCTGGTCGATCAGGGCCGAGAGGGCGTTCATGATCAGGACAAATACCCCGGTGGCCTGGGCATTGCCCAGATTGTGCAGGGCTAACTCATGGTCGTCCGGATGGAGCAGGGAAGTGACGTCGGTCTTTTCCCGGGCGCTGAGAACCACCACTCTCATGCCGCGGTCGTGGGCCGCCTGGATCGCCTGGATCAGGTTGGCCTTATGACCGTCGTCGACCACCACGAACAGCGTATCGCCGTCTTTGCCCAGGGCTCTCACCTGCCGCGAGAAAGTCTCATTGAAGCGATTGTCCCGGCAGATGGCGGAGAAGGTGGTGGCGTCCGCACCCAGATTAATCGCCGGTAAGGCGGGGCGATCCTGGTCGAAGCGGTTCAGCAGGTTGGTGCAGAAGTACTGCGTCAGGCAGTTGGCGCCGCCGTTGGCGCACATCAGGATCTTGGCATCGGTCAGCAGTGACGCCACCAGCGTATCGGCGACCGCATCCAGTGCAGGGCCCACTTCGGCCGCGGCATGGGCGGCATTTTCCATGTGCTCGGCGAACATGGCGTTGATCAGCGAATCGGCAGATTGTTCAGTCATGATGAGGCATCAAAAGCATTCTTGATCCAATGGGCCTGATAGCGGCGTAAACGTCCCGGCTGGATGGCGATGACATCGAAGCGACAGGGATATTGCCATAGTTGGTGCCGCTGCAGGTAGTAATTGGCGGCTCGAATCAGGCGTTGCTGTTTGCGTGGGGTGACCGACTCCATGGGATTTTCGTAACTGGTCGTCCCGCGATAGCGGACTTCGATGAAGACCAGTGTCTCGCCATCCCGGGCGATGATGTCCAGCTCGCCACCCCGACAATGAAAGTTGCGTCCAACGATGTGCAGGCCTTTGCGTGCCAGGTAGCGAGCAGCGGCCTCTTCGGCTTGCTCGCCCTGCTTGCGCCGACCGTCCCTGGTCTCGCGCATGGGGTTACTCGCTGGTTGGCGCCGTCGCGCTGGTCGCCGGCGCGGGTGTTGTCCTGTCAATGGCTGCGTCGCGCGAAGGTGCGTCCTGGCGCGTTTCATCCGCTGGCTCGTCAGTGACCGGTTCGTCCAGCGGTGCCGGGACGCCCTTCTGGAAAATCGCCCAGCCCTGTTCCCGGCGTACCAGGCCGTCCGGCGTCATGCTCAGTGTCCCCGTCAGCCCGTCGACGTCGCTGCCCTGGACCTGCGACAGCAGCTGCAGCTTGGAGGACAGGGCATAAGCATCCATGCCCATGGCGAACAGGCGTCCATAGCGTTGGGTGACGTCGGGTAACGCGGCGCTGGCCCGCTGGCGACGCTCGTTGTCCGGATTCAGCATCCACGGGATGTCGGTGAAGCGCACCCGTTCCAGGTCGCCATCACGACTCGGGTCCGGCTGGCCGGTGTAGATCGTGGAGGGCGAGTAGACGGGCAGGTCGCCACCGAAATAGAACGCAAACAGCGGGTTGAACTGACGGCCGATCGTCGGGGACGCCACCAGCACGATGGCGTCGATGTCCTGCCGGCGGCGGGCTTCGAACTCCACGTTCTGGGCGATGGTGTGCTCGATGGTGATGGCCCGCTGACGGCTCTGGTCGATGCCGAACAGGTCCGCCACCGTCTTGCGCAGATTTTCGTTCGGGTCGTAACGAACGGCGTTGAGGATTTTGCCGCCATCCTGGTTCATGCGCTGGATCAGCGCACTTTCCACGCGGTCTCCCCAGTCGCCCCAGGGGATCAGGGCAACGGCTTGCGTGCGATCATCCGCCATCAGGCGATCCGCAATCTGACGAGCTTCGTCTTCAGCAGACAGGCCGTACTGATACAGTTGATCCGGATGCGACTGGCCGTCTTCCAGGTAGTTCAGGGCCAGCACCGGCGTTGGCAGGGAGGTGCGGTCGGCGACCTTGGCCAGGGCGGATTTGTCGAGCGGACCGACGATCAGGTCCGGCTTGGTTTGCTGGATGCGGTCGTAGAGCGCATCAAACGCCTGATCGTTGGTGTCGAAGACCTGGATGCGGGTTTTCGTGCCCTCATTGCGCTTGTCGTCCTCATAGAAGGCGGCAAAAAAACCATCGCGAATGGCTTGGCCTGCTTCGGCCAGCGGCCCGCTGAGGGGCAGTGCCAATGCAATGTGCCCGGGGCGCTCTTCCGAAAGCGTGATAATCAGGCGCAGTTCGCTGGGCAGCGGGTTGGCTGCCGGATGATCCGGCCAGTTTTTCTGCCATTGGCGAATCGTGCGGCCCTGGGTGTCCAGCGTCACACCGGGCTGGCGCAGGGACAGGGCCAGCTCCAGCCAGCCCTGCTGCTCGTAGCCGATGGCGGTCTGGGCCGCCGCGTTCAGTTGACTGTCCGGCGCCCGCTTGAGCAGCTGCCAGATCCGATCGTTGTCGGCCAGAGTGCCGCCATTGGGACGAATCGGGCTGGAGGCAATCAGTGTCTGTGCCGCCTTCAGATATTGCCCCACAATTTCGAAGGTGCTGGTTTGCAGGCGTGCCGCCTGGGTCTGGCGGTTATCGGGATACTTCGAGAACTGATCCACCGGCAGGGCGTCGGCGAAGTCCGCGGCCCAGCCCCGGTCATCGAGCGCGATGATGCTGCCCATGGCCAGCAGACGATACTGGTTGAGCGTATCCCCCTGAGCCTTGTCGAAGGCTTCGCTGCGCAGGATGGTGCGGGCGTCCTTATGACGGTCGGCGTCCTGGTAGCGGGCGGCGGTGCTCAGAAGACCACGCAGGGCGGTGTCGGAATAGCCGGAGGATTCGGCAATCGCCAGCGCGCCCTCCGGAGTGTCAGCCTGGTCGGGCTGGATGCCCATGGGGGTGCAGCCGGCCATCAAGACGGCCAGGGCCAGGAAAAACGCAGGGCGAAGGCGAAGAAACTCTCTCATCGTCATGCAATGCTCACAGTAGGGCGAATGGTTCGGAATTCCGCGGCCGCAACCGATCCCGCGGGACGTCCTGCCATGCCGCCGCTTGTGGTGCCGGCGGAACATGGGCATCATGCCGGAAATTTGCCAAGAAGCGAGTTTACCAGTTCGCCGTGGATTTCTCATGACGTCGCTGTCATTCGCAAACCCGGCGTGTATCGCGCAACTTCAGGAAGGACACCATGCCCGAAAGTGCTGCTGACTGCGGCCTTCTCTATATTGTGGCCACCCCCATCGGCAACCTGGGCGATATCAGTCAGCGGGCGGCCGATATTCTGGCCAGGGTGGATTGTATTGCTGCAGAGGATACGCGCCACACGCAACGCCTCCTGCAGGTGCTGGGCCTGCACCGGCCTCTGGTGGCCCTGCATGAGCACAATGAGCGGGAGCGTCATGAATCGGTCCTGCAACGTCTGCGACAGGGCGAGTCGGTGGCGCTGGTTTCCGATGCCGGCACACCGCTGATTTCCGATCCGGGATTCATCCTGGTCCGTGCCGCGCGCGAGCAGGGGCTGACGGTGGTGCCCATTCCCGGTCCCTGTGCCATCACCACGGCCCTCAGTGCGGCCGGTCTGCCAACGGACCGGTTTACTTTCGAAGGATTTCTGCCCACCAAGCGTAAGGCGCGGCTGGACGCTCTCAAGGCCTTGCGGCACGAATCCCGAACCCTGGTCTTCTATGAAGCGCCACATCGCATTCGGGAAACGGCGGTGGCGCTGGCCGAAGCCTTCGGTGCTGAGCGCTCTGTGGTGCTCGCCCGGGAGCTGACCAAGGCGTTCGAAACGTTTTACAGCGGGACGGCTGGGGATGTGGTCGAGCAGCTCGCCGAGGACGATTACGCCGAGAAGGGCGAGTATGTGGTCATGGTGGCGGGCGCGCCGGCGTCGTCGGAGGATGCCGCCACCGAAATCGATCCCGATGAGCTGCTGACGGTGCTGCTGCGCGAGGTGCCGGTCAAGGTCGCGGCGCGGATGGCGTCCGAGCTGACCGGCTTGTCCCGCAATGAGCTTTACCAGAGGGCGCTCGCCCTGAAGGCGTGATGTTGCGGTCTTTTTCGCTTGCACGCCTGGGGCGGGCGGCGTATTGTCTCGCCTGAGCTCGCCGGGCAGTCGCCGCCGGCCGCCATTGGCGGACGGGGGAGGAAAGTCCGGGCTCCACAGGGCAAGGTGCCAGGTAACGCCTGGGCGGCGTGAGCCGACGGAAAGTGCAGCAGAAAGGAAACCGCCTAAGCGCCTTCGGGCGCCGGTAAGGTTGAAAAGGTGCGGTAAGAGCGCACCGCGTGACTGGCAACAGTTCACGGCGATGGTAAACCCCACCTGGAGCAAGACCAAATAGGAGTCCGATGGCGTGGCCCGCGCTGGACTCGGGTAGGTTGCTTGAGGCTTGTGGTGACGCAAGCCCTAGATGAATGACTGTTCTCGACAGAACCCGGCTTACAGGCGAGCTCGCTTTTCTTTTCTTCCGTGTGATCTCTGTTGTTCGAATTTCCCTCCTGATATAGCGAAAAATTCTTACTCCTCAGGTTTTTTGTATAAATAGTGCTTCAGCTACTTGATTTATCGAAGGTTCTTGTCTCCATTTCCGAGTAGCTTCTCCTCTTCTCCTTCTAAACCCTTGTCATAACAGGAAGTTTTACAGGTGGGCCGCCTCTGACGGCGCTTGCATTGTATTTTTCGTGTTTCTATAGTGTGCAGAAGTGGGAAAAAGTGGATAGAAGTGGTTTTTTGTGGTTTTTGGAGGGCGAGAGTGGGAAAATTGCCCGCTCTTGATTTTGGCCCCGGCGATCCAGCCGGTTTGAGGCCAGCAACTGGCAGCATTTATGAGCAACTTTCTCGGCAGTCATGCCATCAACATGGACGCGAAGGGGCGCATTGCGATCCCGACCCGCGTGCGCGAGGAGCTCGCCGAAGTGTGCGGCGGCCGCATCGTGTTGACGGCCAATGCCGACGAGGAGCGTTGCCTGCTGGTTTACCCCGAGCCGCAATGGGACGAAATCCGCCCCCAGATTGAGGCGTTGCCGAACATGAACAAGGCGGCGCGCCGGCTGCAGCGCAAGATGCTGGGCCACGCCACGCCGCTGGAACTGGACGGTGCCGGCCGGGTGCTGGTGCCGCCGACGCTGCGCAGTTACGCGCGGCTGGAAAAGAAACTGATGCTGGTCGGTCAGGGCAAAAAGCTGGAGCTGTGGAGCGAAGAGCGCTGGTTCGCATGGCTGGATGAGTCCGAGGATGACGACGATATGCCGCCGGAGATGGAGTCACTTTCCCTATGACCGTGCAAAAAGGCGCCTCACCCAAGCATCTTTCGGTGCTCTTGAGTGAGGCGGTCGACGCATTGGTGGTCCGTGCCGACGGGCGTTATGTCGACGGAACCTTCGGGCGCGGCGGCCACAGTCGCCTGGTCCTGGAGAGGCTTTCCGACAGCGGGAGGCTGCTCGGGGTGGACAAGGACCCCGAGGCCATCGCAGTCGGCAGGGAGTTGGCGCAAGCCGACTCCCGTTTTCATATTGGTCACGGCTCTTTTGCCGAGCTTGAACGGTTTCTGATGGAGAGCGGCTGGCAAAGCATCAGCGGCATGCTGATGGATCTCGGCGTGTCATCGCCACAACTGGACGATGCCGCGCGTGGTTTCAGCTTCATGCGGGAAGGGCCGCTGGATATGCGGATGAATCCCCAGCAGTCGCCCAGTGCGGCGGAGTGGCTCAACAACGCGCCGGAAGCCGAAATCGCGGATGTCATCTGGCGCTACGGTGAAGAGCGTTTTTCCCGCCGTATCGCGCGGGCCGTCGTGGCGCGGAGGGCGGAAGAGCCGCTGGCGACCACCCGCGAATTTGCCGAGCTGATTGCCGGCGCCGTGCCCAAAAAGGAAAAGCACAAACACCCGGCGACACGGACATTTCAGGCCGTGCGCATTTTTATTAATCGGGAACTGGAAGACCTGGAAGCCGGCCTGCAAACCGCGGTCGATCACCTCGAACCGGGCGGCCGTCTGGTGGTGATCAGCTTCCACTCATTGGAAGACCGCATCGTCAAGCGGTTCATGCGGGATCTGGCGCGAGGGCCTCAGTTGCCCCGCGGGTTGCCGGTGACGGCCGATCAGGCGGCATCGGACTTCCGCCTGATCGGTAAGGCCGTCAAGGCAGAAACAGACGAAGTGACCGACAACGTTCGGGCCCGGAGCGCCGTCATGCGTGTCCTGGAGCGTCGGTCAGGGAAGAGTGAGGTATAGCAATGGCAGCGGTAACGATTGAACGGCCCCAGGTCCAGACCCGCAAGCGTCTGCACCCGGAAACCATGAAGGCCGGCGTCAACACGGCCATGCGCCTGTCGCGCCGGATTTTTGCCGGACTGTGCCAGCGTCATGTGCTGATTTCTGCGGGCCTGGCCAGCGTGCTGGTGTTCTCGGCGATTGGCGTCGTCTACAGCGCCCACGAGAACCGGGTGCTGTTCAACGACCTGGCCCAGCTCCAGGCGCAGCGGGATGGCTACCAGCGGGAGTGGAGTCAGCTGCTGCTGGAGCAGAGTGCACTCAGTGCCCATAGCCGCGTCGAGGCGCGGGCTTCTCAGGGCATGGACATGGTTGTGCCCGGCAAGCAGGACATTGTCCTGGTGCAGTCGCAGCCATAACAACGATTATATCGAGCCGTCAGGGTAGGGAAACGTGTCCACATCGCAGTCGACACCCAGCACCATGCAGAAGCTGAAAGCGCATCTGGCCGGTTGGCGTCATGCCACCGTGCTGGGCGCGTTTGTGCTTGTCATGGTGGCGCTGGCGGCGCGGCTGGTGCAGTTGCATGTGGTTGATCAGGATTTCCTGCGGCGCCAGGGCGAAGTCCGCACCGTCCGCACCGAGACCATCGATGCCCATCGCGGCATGATCACCGATCGTCACGGCGAACCGCTGGCGGTCAGCACCCCGGTTCAGACCATCTGGGCCAACCCCAGTGAAATGGATCCCAACGATCCCCGGATTGCGCCACTGGCCCGGATGCTCGGCGTCAGTGAGGGCGACCTGCGATCGCGTCTGAAGCGTTATGCCAGTCGCGAATTCATCTACGTCAGTCGCAAGATCCAGCCGGGTCTGGCGCGCAAAGCCATGGCGCTGGATATTCCCGGTATCTACAGCCGCCGGGAATACCGTCGTTACTATCCGACCGGCGAAGTGACCGCTCATGTCGTGGGCTTCACCAATATCGACGAGCACGGTCAGGAAGGCATGGAGCTGGCCTACAACGACTGGCTGTCCGGTGAGCGCGGCAGCAAGCGGGTGCTGAAGGATCGGCGTGGCCACGTCATCAAGGACCTGAGCCTGGTCAAAGACGCCAAGCCGGGTCGCAACCTGGAGCTCAGCCTGGACCTGCGGCTGCAGTATCTGGCTTACCGGGAGCTCAAGGCGGTCGTACAGGCCCATCATGCCCGGGGCGGAACGCTGGTGATGCTGGATGTCGACACCGGCGAGGTGCTCTCCATGGTGAATCAGGGGTCATACAACCCCAACGACAGGAGTCAGCTGGACCCGGCCAATCTCAGGAACAAGGCCATTACGGATCTGTTCGAACCCGGATCCACGATAAAACCCATCACGATGGCGGCCGCCCTGGAGGCCGGTGTGGTGACCCCGAAAACCCGGATCGATACGAATCCGGGTTATCTTCGTTTTGGGCGCTACACCATCCGGGACACCAGCGACCACGGCGTGCTTGATCTCAAGGGCATCATTGCCAAGTCGAGCAACGTGGGGATGAGCAAGATTGCGGCGAAAATGGGTGGCGATCCGATCCGTGACATGTTCCTCAGTGTCGGGCTCGGGCAATCCACCGGTATCGGTTTCCCGGGCGAGGCCGTCGGCGTGCTGCCGGCGCCTACCCAGTGGCACCCGGTGGAAGTGGCGACCCTGTCCTACGGCTACGGCCTCAGCGTCAATGCGCTGCAATTGGCAGAGGCCTATATGGTCCTGGCCAATGGCGGTATCCGCTATCCGCTGAGCCTGATCAAGCGGGACGAACCACCCCAGGGGCAACGCGTCATTCCGGAGCACATTACCGCCCAGGTGCGGGAGATGCTCCAGGCGGTGATTGAAGACGGCACCGGCAAGCGCGCCCAGATCGGTTTCTATGAGGCGGGCGGCAAAACCGGCACCGTCCACCTGGTCGGTCAGCACGGCTACGAGGACAGTGAGTACAAGGCTATTTTCGCCGGTATGGCGCCTGTGGATAACCCCCGCATTGTGTGTGTTGTCGCTGTCGATGCGCCCAAGGGCGGGGAGTATTATGGAGGGGAAGTTGCCGCTCCCGTCTTTTCCCGGGTCATGGGTGACGCGCTGCGTTTGCTGAACGTGCGCCCGGACCTCGATGATAATCCTGTGGCATCCCAGCCACGGGACACATCCGGGGGCAGGGGGTAAGCCATGAGCATGACATCCCTGAACCATCTCCTGACCGGTATCGTCGACGTTCCGTCGGTATTCGATGTCACGATTCATGGGCTGACTGCGGATAGCCGCAAAGTTCAATCCGGCGATGCCTTCGTGGCGATCGCCGGCGCCACTTCGTCAGCGGATCACTATGTGGCCGATGCCATTGAGACGGGCGCCGTTGCCGTCCTGCTCGACGTGGATGACGCCGAGCCGGCCTGTTACGAGCAGTCGGGGGCTCTGATCGTGGCCGTGCCGTCGCTGAAACAACAGATGGGCGTCATTGCCGATCGATTCTATGGATCACCGTCCAATGAACTGGATGTGATCGGCGTGACCGGGACTAACGGCAAGACGTCGGTGACCTATTTCGTCAGCCAGCTGCTGAGCGCCGCCGGCCACAGTTGCGGCATCATCGGCACGCTGGGTTACGGCGTGGGCGGTCAGATGGCGCCGGCGACCCATACCACGCCCGATGTGATCACCATCAACCAGGCGTTGCGCAAGATCCGCGTTTCCGGTGGCAAGGCCGTGGCGATGGAAGTGTCGTCCCATGCGCTGGATCAGGGACGGGTGAACGATGTGCGCATTCGCGGCGCCATTTTCACCAACCTGACCCGGGATCACCTCGACTATCACGGCAGTATGGAGGCCTATGCCGAGGCCAAGAGCCTCCTGTTCCGTCGTGATGGGCTCGAGTTCGCCGTGATCAATTTTGACGATCCGTTCGGGCGTCAGCTCTACGGCCAGCTGGACGGGCAATGCGACCGGGTCCGCTATAGCCTGCACGAATCCCAGACCGAGCTGTGGCTGAAGTCGCTGACCGCCCATGCCGATGGCTTCGACGCCACCTTCGACGGCGCCTGGGGTGAGTTCTCGCTGTCGGCGCCGCTGCTGGGAACGTTTAACGTCAGTAATGTGATGGCGGCGATCGCCACAGCGTTGCAGCTGGGGCTGTCGCGGGATGACGTGGTCTCGGCCGCCAAAAAATTGATGCCTCCGCCGGGCCGGCTTGAAGTGTTTGCCGGTGCCGCCGGCATTCGCGTGGTGGTGGACTACGCCCATACCCCGGATGCGCTTCAGAACGCCCTGCAGGCTCTCAAGCCGCATGTGGAGGGTGATCTTTGGTGCGTCTTTGGTTGCGGGGGGGACCGTGATACCGGGAAGCGTCCGGAAATGGCGTCCGTTGCGGAAAAACTGGCGGATCGCATCATCGTGACCGATGACAATCCCCGCACCGAAGACCCGGGGGCCATTGTCAGTCAGATCATGGCGGGATTCGCCAACCCCGGCCGGGCCGAGGTGATCCACGAGCGGGAAGCCGCGATCCGGCAGGCGGTTTTCGAAGCCCTGCCGGGCGATGTGGTTCTGGTGGCTGGAAAAGGGCACGAAACCTATCAGGAAATCCAGGGCGAGCGGCACGATTTCAGCGATGCCGGCGTCGTGCGTCAGGCGTTGGTCGACAGGGAGGCAGAACAATGATGCAGCGGTTCACCCTCCAGGATGCGGCCGAGATGGCCGGTGCCAGCCCGCAATCGGCGACCGTTGAATTCAGCGGCGTGTCGACCGACACCCGGACGATCAATCCCGGGGATCTTTTCGTCGCCCTGCGCGGTGATCGATTCGACGGCCATCTCTATGTGCTGGATGCGGCCCAGGCGGGTGCCGTGGCGGCGGTGGTCGATCAGCCGGTGGACGGCGTCGCGATCCCGCAACTGGTGGTGGACGACACCCTCAAGGCGCTGGGTCGCCTGGCGCTGGGCAACCGGCTGGCCAGTTCGGCCCGCTGTGTGGCGGTTACCGGTAGCAGCGGCAAGACCACCGTCAAGGAAATGCTGGCCAGCATCCTGCGCCACCAGGGTGAAACCCTGGCCACCCAGGGCAACCTGAACAACCACATTGGGGTGCCGCTGACCCTGTTCCGGTTGTCGCCGGAACACCAGTACGCCGTGATCGAACTGGGAGCGAGCGGGGTCGGCGAGATCGCCTACACCGTCAACCTGGCCCGACCTGAAGTGGCGATGATCACCAATGCCGGTGAAGCCCACCTGGAGGGCTTCGGCAGCTATGAGAACATCGTCGAAGGCAAGGGTGAAATCGTGGAGGGTGTCGACCTGGATGGTGCCGTCGTTCTCAATGCCGACGACCCGGCCTGTCCGATCTGGCGCAAGCGCGCCGGCCAGCGCCGGGTGCTCACGGTGGCAACGACCGACGATAAGGGCGCGGACTATCACTATCGTAATGTTCGTTCAGAAAATGGCCAGGTGACCTTCGAGGCAGTCGGTCCGGGCGGCTGGATTGCGCCGGTGCGACTCAACCTCCCGGGAACCCACAACTTATTGAATGCATTGATGGCCATCGCGGCGACCCGCGAGTTGGGCGCCACCGACGACGCCATCTATCGCGGGCTGGATGAATTAAAACCCGTTAAAGGTCGACTGGAGCAGATTGAGTTACAGTCCGGCGTCAATCTCATCGATGACAGCTACAACGCCAATCCCACATCGATGAAGGCGGCCGTGGATTACCTGTCCCGACAGCCAGGCACGGGCGTGGCTGTGCTCGGATGCATGGCCGAACTTGGCCCCGACGCCCATAAACTGCATGCCGATATCGGCACGTTTGCCCGTAAGCAGGGGGTGTCGCATCTGCTGGCGGTCGGACCCAATACCGACGGTTACCTCGCCGGTTTTGGCGAAGGCGGCCAGGCGTTTGCCACCCACGACGAGGCGGTGGCATGGCTGCTCGCGCACCAGGCGGCGCCCATGACCATTCTCGTAAAAGGTTCTCGCAGTTCTGCCATGGATAACGTGGTCAGAGCATTGATCAAGAAGGTGAAAGACTGATGTTGCTCTGGCTAGCAGACTTCCTCGCGCAGTATTTTGACGAGCTGACGGTCTTCCGTTACCTCACCCTGCGAGGCATTCTCGGCGTGCTGACGGCACTGCTGATCGCATTGATTATCGGGCCCTACATGATCCGCAAGCTGGGTCAGTACCAGATTGGTCAGGCGGTGCGGGACGACGGCCCGCAAACCCACCTGAGCAAGGCCGGTACGCCCACGATGGGGGGCTCGCTGATCCTCGTGGCGATCGCGGTCAGCACCCTGCTCTGGGCCGACCTGACCAACCGCTATGTCTGGATCACCCTGCTGGTGACGCTGCTGTTCGGGGCCGTCGGCTGGGTGGACGACTATCGCAAGGTGGTCGAGCGGAACCCGCGGGGCCTGCCGGCACGCTGGAAGTATCTCTGGCAGTCCGTGATTGGCGCTGGTGCGGCTATTGCCCTGTTCTATTCATCGAGCCTGCCGCAGGAAACATCGCTGTACCTGCCGTTCTTCAAGAACGTCAGCATTGTGATGGGCCCCGCCGCCTTTATCCTGCTGACTTATTTCGTGATTGTGGGCAGCAGCAACGCCGTCAACCTGACCGATGGCCTGGATGGTCTGGCGATCATGCCGACGGTCATGGTGGCCGCGGCCCTGGCCATCTTCTGTTATCTGTCCGGCCACGCGCAATTCGCCTCCTATCTGTTGATTCCGCACCTGCCGGGCAGCGGCGAGCTGATCGTGTTCTGTGGTTCTCTGGTCGGCGCCGGATTGGGCTTCCTCTGGTTCAACACCTATCCCGCCCAGGTCTTTATGGGCGATGTGGGCGCGTTGGCGCTGGGTGCCGCGCTGGGTGTCGTGGCGGTGATCGTTCGTCAGGAGTTGGTGCTGTTCATTATGGGCGGCGTGTTCGTGATGGAAACGGTTTCGGTGATCCTGCAGGTGGCATCCTACCGCCTGACCGGGCGGCGCATCTTCCGGATGGCGCCGTTGCATCACCATTTTGAATTGAAGGGCTGGCCCGAGCCGCGCGTCATCGTGCGGTTTTGGGTCGTGACGGTGGTTCTGGTCCTGGTTGGACTGGCCACGTTGAAGATTCGTTAAGCGGTTGGATCGTCGATGAGTGTCATTGTTTCAGATCGTCGCACATTGATCGTAGGGCTCGGTAAGACCGGGCTCTCGTGCGTGCGCTACCTGTGTGAACAGGGGCGGTCTGTTGCCGTGGCGGATTCCCGGCAGCAACCGCCGGGCCTGGACGAATTGCGCCAGAACTGGCCGGACGTGCCGGTTCATTTGGGTGAATTCGATGCCGAGTTGTTTGCCGGCTTTAACGAGCTGGTGGTCAGCCCCGGTATCAGCATTGCGACTCCGGCGATCAAGGAAGCCAAGGAGAAGGGCGCGCACATTCGCGGGGATATCGACCTGTTCAGCGAGGCGGCCCGGGCCCCGATCGTGGCGATCACCGGTTCCAACGGCAAGACGACCGTCACCACCCTGGTGGGCGAAATGGCCCGTGGTGCCGGAGTGAACGTCGCGGTCGGTGGCAACATCGGCACGCCGGCGCTGGATCTGCTGGCGGAGGACGTCGAGCTGTACGTGCTCGAACTGTCCAGCTTCCAGTTGGAAACCACCGAAGAGCTGAACGCCGCGGCGGCGACCATCCTCAACGTGACCGACGACCATATGGATCGCTATCCCACCAAGATGGCGTATTTCCAGGCCAAGCAGCGCATCTACAACGGCTGCGAGAAGGCGGTGATCAACCTGGACGATGCCCTGAGCCAGCCCATGGCCCGGGACAACCTGACGTTCCGTTGTTATGGCGAACACCGCATCAACCCGGACACCTTCAGCCTGCGCGAGGATGACGGTCAGCTCTGGATCACCTACGGCTTCGATAACCTGATCCGCACCGATGAGCTGCGGTTGATCGGTCGCCACAATCTGCTGAATGTGATGGCAGCGCTGGCATTGGGGGACTGTGTGGGGCTCCCGATGGAGGCCATGTTGAACGTCGCCCGCCAGTTCAAGGGGCTGCCTCACCGTTGCCAGTTTGTCCGCACGTTGAATGGCGTGGAGTACATCAACGACTCCAAGGGCACCAACGTGGGAGCCACCGTGGCGGCTCTGGAAAGCCTGCGGCCGGCCCGGGGCAAGCTGGTACTGATTGCCGGCGGTGACGGTAAAGGCGCCGATTTCACACCGCTGAAGGCGCCGGTGCGCCAAAGCTGCCGGGCAGTCATAGTATTTGGCAAGGACGCGGGCCTGCTGGAAGAGGCTCTGTCCAGCGAGGCCGATGTGCGCCGCGTGGATGATCTGGCCGGCGCGGTCCGTGAAGCAAGCCAGTTGGCTCAACCGGGCGATCGCGTCCTGTTGTCGCCGGCCTGTGCCAGCCTGGACATGTTCACCAATTACGAGGCGCGCGGTGCTGCCTTTATTGAGCAGGTGGAGGCGCTGTCATGAACGCAACGCTTGCCATGAAGCTCCCCCGTACCGGCGGCCTGCAACCGCTGCCGCTGTTGATTTTCAGTGCTGTGACGCTGTTGCTGATCGGCGTGGTGATGATTGGCTCTTCGTCCATGGATACCGCGGCGCAGAACATGGATAACGCCTACTACTACATCAGCCGGCAGTTCGTGTATGCCTTTATGGGCGCTGCACTCTGCCTGGTGGTGGCCAACGTGCCCCTGAGCTGGTGGGAGCGCAGCGGCTGGCTGTTGCTGGGCATCGGTTTGTTGACCCTGGCGCTGGTGTTGACGCCGCTGGGTCGGACGGTCAATGGCTCGACCCGCTGGATTCCGCTGGGCCTGTTCAACGTGCAGGTGTCCGAGGTAGCCAAGATCTGCCTGATCGCCTACCTCGCCGGTTATGTGGTGCGCCGCCGCGACGAACTGGTGAATACCTGGTTCGGCTTCCTCAAGCCGGTGCTGGTGCTCGGTTTCGCCTCCATGCTGTTGGTCATCGAGCCGGACTTCGGTGCGACGGTCGTGCTGATGACCGCGGCGCTGGGCATGATCTTCCTGTCCGGCGTGCGCCTGAGCCGCTTCCTGCCGCTGATCGCCGTGTGCCTGGCCTTGGGTGTGGCGCTGGTGGTATTCCAGCCCTACCGGCTGAAGCGGGTGGTGTCGTATCTCGATCCCTGGCAGGACCAGTTCGACACAGGCTACCAGTTGACCCAGTCGCTGATCGCCTTCGGTCGGGGTGAGTGGTTTGGTGTCGGACTGGGCAATTCGGTGCAGAAGCTCTTCTATCTGCCGGAGGCCCACACCGACTTTATCTTCGCGATCATCGCCGAGGAATTCGGACTGATCGGCTCGCTGTGCATCCTGCTGCTGTTCGGGCTGCTGGTGTGGGTGGGACTGGTGATTTCGCGCCGCGCCGAGCAGGCGGGGATGCCGTTTGCGTCCTGTTTCGGCTACGGCCTGACGCTGCTGATCGGCCTGCAGGCGGCGATCAACATCGCGGTGAATACGGGCCTGTTGCCCACCAAGGGGCTGACCTTGCCGCTGGTCAGTTATGGCGGCAGCAGTCTGCTGGCCACCTGTGTCTGTGTCGGGGTTCTGGCGCGCATCGAGATGGAGCGTCTGGACAAGCTGGAGCAGGCCAGCGAGGCCGGTAAAGGCAAGGCGAAAACCAAAGGAGGGGCCAGTTATGACGACTAGGCGCTTCCTGATCATGGCCGGTGGCACCGGCGGGCACGTGTTCCCGGCGCTGGCAACGGCCCGTCGTCTGCAGGAACAGGGCCATGAGGTGTTCTGGCTCGGCTCCCGCGGCGGTATGGAAGAACGGCTTATCGGCGAAACGGATATCCCGATGGCAACGATTACCGTCTCCGGACTGCGCGGTAAGGGCCGGCTGGCTCTGCTGCTGGCGCCGTTCAAGCTGGGGCGGGCACTGGTCCAGGCGATGGGTGTCATGCGCCGAATCAAACCGCATTGCGTGATCGGTATGGGCGGCTTTGTGACCGGTCCCGGCGGTGTGGCGGCCTGGCTGACCCGGACGCCACTGCTGGTTCACGAACAGAACGCGATCGCCGGCATGACCAACCGGATCCTGGCCCGCTTTGCCGAGACGGTGATGGAGGCGTTTCCCGGCAGCTTTGGCAAGCAGGTGGTGACTCGCTATACCGGCAACCCGGTACGGGGCGACCTGGCCCAAATGGCGGCGCCGGAGGCCCGGTTTGCCGAGCGGAATGGACCGGTTCGTCTGCTGGTACTGGGCGGCAGTCTCGGAGCCCAGGCGATCAATACGACACTGCCGCGTGCACTGGCGTTGATGCCGGAAGACCAGCGCCCCGCCGTGCGTCACCAGTGCGGAACGCGCAACCTGGAGACCACCGAGGCGGCCTATGAGGCGGCGGGTGTGACGGCGACGTTGGAGCCGTTTATCAGCGACATGGCCGAGGCCTATGGTTGGGCCGATATCGTGTTGTGCCGGGCCGGGGCGTTGACGATTACCGAGCTCTGCGCGGTGGGGCTGGGCGCCATTCTGGTGCCGTTCCCCCACGCGGTGGACGATCACCAGACCCTGAACGGGCAGCAAATGGTACAGGCGGGGGCAGCGATCCTGATCCCGCAGAGCAAACTGACAGATGACGTGTTGGCCGACACCCTGAGCACCCTCTGCAGCGACCGCCAGAAAGTGGCGGCGCTGGCGGACGCGGCCCGCTCACTGGCCCGGGCCGACGCTACGGAGCGAGTTGTGAATTATTGTCTGGAGGCGGCCCATGGCTGAATCAACCAATCCGCCGCTGGTGTATCAGGTTCCGGAAATGCGCCGGATCCGCCGCATCCATTTCGTCGGCATCGGCGGCGCGGGCATGTGTGGTATTGCGGAAGTCCTGCATAACCAGGGGTATGAGGTGTCCGGCTCCGATTTGAAAGCCGGCGCCGTGACCGAACGCCTGAAAAGCCTGGGTGTGCAGATCTTTATCGGCCACCGCGAGGAAAACAGTGCGGACGCTGACGTGGTCGTGGTATCGACGGCCGTCAACGCGGAGAACCCGGAAGTGAAAGCGGCCCGGGATCGTCGTGTGCCGATCGTTCCGCGGGCGGAAATGCTGGCGGAGATCATGCGCTATCGCCACGGCATTGCGGTCGCCGGGACCCACGGCAAGACCACCACCACCAGCCTGATTGCTTCGGTGCTGGGCGAGGCCGGCCTGGATCCGACCTTTGTGATCGGTGGCAAGCTCAACAGCGCCGGCACCAATGCCCAACTGGGCGGATCGCGCTATCTGGTGGCGGAAGCGGACGAAAGCGATGCGTCGTTCCTGCACCTGACGCCGGTGATTTCGGTGGTGACCAACATCGAAGCGGATCACATGCACACCTACGGCAACGATCTGGAGAAGCTTAAACAGACGTTTGTCGATTTCCTTCACAACCTCCCGTTCTACGGCGTGGCGGTGATGTGCAGTGACGACGCTTACGTGCGGGAAATTACCCCTCGGATCTCACGAGCCATCATCACCTATGGCATCGAGGATGAGGAGGCGGACTACCGCGCAACCGACATCCAGTCCGACGGTCTGCAGACACACTTTTTGGTCAAGCGGCCCGGCGGTCGGTCGGATCTCAAGGTCTCCCTGCGTATGCCTGGTCGCCACAACGTTCTCAACGCGCTGGCGGCGATTGCCGTCGCCAGTGACGAGGGCGTCGATGATGATGCGATCGTCCGTGGTCTCGCCGGCTTTGCCGGCGTCGGGCGGCGTTTCCAGGTCTATGGCGATTACCCGATCGAAGACGGCACGGTCACCCTGGTGGACGACTACGGTCATCACCCCACTGAAGTGGCCGCGGTGATCCGAGCGGCCCGGGAAGCCTGGCCGGACCGTCGTGTGGTGATGCTGTATCAACCGCATCGTTACAGCCGGACGCGGGATCTCTATGAAGACTTCGTCAAAGTGCTGTCCGACGTGGATGCGTTGTTATTGATGGACGTGTACGCCGCCGGCGAGCCGGCCATTCCCGGAGCAGACGGGCGCAGCCTGTGCCGCAGCATCCGGCAGCGCGGCAACATCGAGCCGATCTTCGTCGAGAAGGACGACGACATCCAGAAACTCCTGTCACGCACCCTGAAGGACGGCGATGTGCTGTTTACCCAGGGCGCCGGTGACATCGGCGGTGTGGCGGCGCGTTTGGCCGCTTCCGGACTCAAAGCGGGAGGTGGCGTATGACGGCACCGATCTATCGCGCCGAACCGGATCTGGTGAATGCGCTTGGCCGCGTGGCGGTCCTGATGGGGGGCAATTCCGCCGAGCGGGCGGTCTCGCTGAAAAGTGGCGACGCCGTGCTGAATGCCCTGATCGCCGCCGGCGTGGACGCGTTTGGCATTGACGTTCAGGGCAGCCTGCTCAACGCGGTTAGTCCGGAGGATTGCGACCGGGTTTTTATCGCCCTGCACGGTCGCGGCGGTGAGGACGGCACCATTCAGGCGATCCTGTCGGAGTCCGGCATCCCCTATACCGGGAGCGACGTGCTGGCCTCAGCCCTGGCCATGGACAAATTGCGCACCAAATACGTGTTCGAAGGCTGCGGTCTGAAAACACCGAAGTTCCGCACCATGACCTCAGTAGAGGATGCGGACGGCATCGTGGCGGCCCTGCGTATGCCACTGAGCGTCAAGCCGGCCCGGGAAGGGTCGAGCATCGGCATCCGCAAGGTCAGCAGTCGCGAGGAACTGGTGGACGCCTATGAAGCGGCCAGCGGGCACGATCCACTCGTGCTGATCGAGGAATGGGTGGAGGGCCCGGAATTTACGGTCAGCGTGCTACAGGGCCACGCGCTGCCGGCGATCGGCCTGAGTACCGATCACGTGTTCTACGACTATGACGCCAAGTACCTGAGCGACGATACCCGTTATCAGGTGCCGTGCGGATTGGCGCCAGACGACGAGTTGCGCCTGCAACAGCTGGCGCTGGAGGCCTTCCGGGTGGTGGGCTGCCGCTCCTGGGGGCGGGTCGACATCATGCAGGACGCCGATGGCGAATTCTGGCTGCTGGAAGTCAACACCGTACCGGGCATGACAGATCACAGTCTGGTGCCCATGGCCGCTCGCGCCGCTGGTATGAGTTTCGAGGAGCTGGTGGTCCGGATCCTTGAGGACACCCTGGAGAACGCCGATGCGTGACCTGCTGAGCCTGCGTATGCGTCAACCCCCGGAACCGCCGAGGCGGCGCGGGGCCACGTCGATGGAGCCGGATCGTCAGCGGTTCAATCCGCTGGGTGTGATCTGGGGTTGGCTACAGACGCTGCCATGGCTGCAGGTGTCACTGGGACTGGCGGTGCTGATCCTGGCCGGGCTGGTTCCCTGGGCGACCGGCTCGGCGCTGAACGCGCTGGATCGTCCCATTGTGGATGTCGAAGTGAAAGGTGATCTCAAGGGATTGGACAAGCAGCAGCTGCGCGCGGACCTGGGCAACTGGGTGGGTCGCAGCTTCTTCGCCACCGACCTGGAGGATGTAAAGCACCAGGTCGAGCGTGAGCCCTGGGTGGAATCCGCCGCGGTGCGCCGGGTCTGGCCCGACCGACTGGCGATCGACATCCGTGAGGAGCGCCCGCTGGCCTACTGGAATGACGGCGAGCTGATTGGTCGCTCGGGTCACGTGTTCCGGCCGGCCAACCCGCAAGTGGCAGGTAGCCTGCCGCATCTGGCGGGACCGGAGGAGCGGGCCGAGGAAGTGGTGTCCGTGGCCCGGAAAATGGCCAACAAGCTGCATGACAAGGACATCGGCTTCGCCGGCCTGACCCTGGAAAAGCGGGGCGCCTGGACGTTGAAACTGTCCAACGGCATTGAAGTCGCCCTGGGGCGTGACCAGGTGGACAGTCGCTTCGACCGGTTTATGACGGTCTACCAGAAACGACTGGCCTCGCGCGCCGATGAAGTGGAACGCATTGATGCCCGCTACACCAACGGTGTGGCGGTGCGCTGGAAGACGCTTGAGAAAGCGCCTGAGAAAAATTCATAGACCATTCAATTGGTGAGCACATGTCAGGGGATGAAACGGAAAACATGATTGTCGGCCTGGATATTGGCACCTCCAAGGTGGTGGCCATTGTCGGCAAGCGCAAACTCGACGGCACGATCGAAATCGTCGGGATCGGATCCAATCCATCCCGCGGTCTCAAGCGTGGTGTGGTGGTGAACATCGAAACCACGGTGCACGCGATCCAGCGGGCGGTCGAGGAAGCCGAGCTGATGGCCGGATGCCGTATCCATTCGGTCTACGCCGGTATTGCGGGCAGTCATATCCGCAGCCTCAACTCCCACGGCATTGTGGCGATCCGGGATCGGGAAGTGACCCAGGCCGATATCGACCGGGTCATCGATGCGGCCCAGGCCGTCGCGATTCCGGCGGACCAGAAAGTGCTCCACATCCTGCCCCAGGAATTCGTGATCGATAACCAGGAGGGCATCAAGGAGCCCCTGGGCATGTCCGGTGTGCGTCTGGAAGCCAAGGTGCATCTGGTGACCTGCGCGGTGAATGCGTCGCAGAACATCGAGAAATGCGTGCGCCGCTGTGGCCTGGATGTGGACGACATCATCCTCGAGCAACTGGCGTCCAGCTACGCCGTGCTGACCGAGGACGAAAAGGAACTGGGCGTGTGCGTGGTGGACATCGGCGGTGGCACCACCGATATCGCCGTCTTCACCGGCGGCGCGATCCGGCACACGGCGGTCATTCCGATTGCCGGTGACCAGGTCACCAACGACATTGCCATGGCCCTGCGGACGCCCACGCAGAACGCCGAGGAAATCAAGATCAAGTACGCCTGCGCGCTGACTCAGCTGGCCGGTGCCGATGAAACCATCAAGGTGCCGAGCGTGGGCGAACGTGCGCCGCGGGATCTGTCGCGCCAGGCGCTGGCCGAGGTGGTCGAGCCGCGCTACGAGGAGCTGTTCACCCTGGTGCAGGCGGAACTGCGCCGCTCGGGCTTTGAAGAGATGATTCCGGCCGGGATCGTCATCACGGGCGGCTCGTCCACGATGGAAGGGGTTGTGGAACTGGCCGAAGAAATTTTCCACATGCCGGTGCGCCTGGCGTCACCGCAGGCCGTGTCCGGCATGACCGATGTAGTCAATAACCCGATCTACGCCACGGGTGTCGGGTTGTTGATCTACGGGTTCCGCCAGATGGATCTGGGTAAGGGGCCGGTGCTCAAGCAGGAGGATGCCCCCTCTCTGCTGGAGCGCATGAAAGCCTGGTTCACAGGGAATTTCTGACGAACCCGGGAAACGTGGCATGACCGGCATTGCCGGAGCAGTAAAAACGAAGGTCTCTCGAAAAAATATCGGTCACCGAAGGCCGGAAAGATAACGAAGGAGTAGGGGAAATGTTCGAACTGGTCGATAACGTTCAACAGAACGCAGTCATTAAAGTCATTGGCGTCGGTGGTGGTGGCGGTAATGCCGTCCGTCACATGCTCACCAGCGACATCGAAGGTGTGGAATTCATCTGCGCCAACACAGACGCCCAGGCCCTGGCCGATATGGGCGCCAAACAGGTCATCCAGCTGGGTGGCAACATCACCAAGGGGCTGGGTGCCGGTGCCAACCCGGAAGTCGGTCGCCAGGCCGCCCTGGAAGACCGTGACCGCATCGCCGAGGCGCTGCAAGGCGCCGACATGGTGTTCATCACCGCGGGTATGGGTGGCGGAACCGGAACCGGTGCAGCGCCGATCGTGGCCGAAGTGGCCCGCGAGCTGGGCATCCTGACCGTCGCGGTTGTCACCAAGCCGTTCACCTTCGAAGGTGGCAAGCGGATGACGGTTGCCGAGTCCGGTCTGAAAGATCTGGAAGACAGCGTCGACTCGCTGATTACGATTCCTAACGAAAAACTGCTTGCAGTTCTGGGTAAGAAGACTAGTCTGCTCGATGCCTTCGCGGCCGCCAACGACGTGCTGTTGGGCGCCGTACAGGGCATTGCCGACCTGATTACCCGCAACGGCATGATCAACGTCGACTTTGCCGACGTGAAAACCGTGATGTCCGAGATGGGCATGGCGATGATGGGGACGGCCCGCGCCACGGGCGAGAATCGCGCCCGCGAAGCCGCCGAAGCCGCTGTACGCAGCCCGCTGCTGGAAGACATCAACCTGCAGGGCGCGAAAGGCATCCTGGTCAACATCACCGCTGGTATGGACCTCAACCTGGGCGAATTCTCCGAGGTGGGCGACATTGTTCGCGAGTTTGCCTCTGACGCCGCCACTGTGGTTGTGGGCACCGTGATCGATCCGGAAATGACCGACGAGCTGAAGGTGACCGTGGTTGCAACCGGCCTGGGTGGCGAGCGCGACAAGCCGACCAAGGTGGTCGACAACACCCGCACCCTGGATGGCAAGACAGACTATCACCAGCTGGATCGTCCGGCGGTCCTGCGTCGTCGCGCCGTTGCCAATGGCAATGTGGCGATCGATCAGGAGCGTGACGGCGAAGAGCAGAGTGTGGATTATCTCGATATTCCCGCATTCCTGCGCCGTCAGGCGGATTGATAAGCTGTCTCAATAGGGATTCGGGATAGAATAGAAAGAAGCTAGAAAGGTCATAGCCATAGCCTTCGGACATTACCGATTGGTTAAATGGTGTTCAGTAGGACTTTCTGGTAAGCTTCGCGCAGTTTTTGCCCGAATAATATCTAACATTTGTGACGGATTTTTGTACGATGATCAGACAACGTACGCTCAAAAACACCATCCGTGCGACCGGTGTCGGTTTGCACTCGGGTGAGAAAGTCTATCTGACGCTCAAGCCTGCGCCGGTCGAGACAGGGATTGTGTTTCGGCGGACGGATCTGGATCCGGTTGTCGAGATCAAGGCGTGCGCTGAGAACGTCGGCGAAACCATGCTGTCCACGACACTGGTCAAGAACGGTGTCCGCGTGGCAACCGTCGAGCACCTGCTCTCTGCTATGGCGGGGCTGGGCATCGACAACTGCTTCGTGGAGCTGAGTGCGGCCGAAGTGCCCATCATGGACGGCAGTGCCGGGCCTTTCGTCTTTCTCCTGCAATCGGCGGGCATTGCCGAGCAGGACGCGGCCAAGCGCTTCATCCGCATCAAGCGGGAAGTGACGCTGGAAGAAGACGACAAGAAGGCGACGTTCCTGCCGTTTGAAGGCTTCAAGGTCAGTTTCGGCATCGATTTTGACCATCCGGTCTTCAAGGGCCGTGCCCAGAACGCCACGGTAGACTTTTCCAGCACGTCGTTCGTGAAGGAAGTCAGCCGGGCCCGCACCTTCGGGTTCATGCGTGACATCGAGAAGTTGCGCTCCATGAACCTGGCGCTGGGCGGCAGCGTGGACAACGCCATCGTCGTTGACGACTACAAAATCCTCAACGAAGACGGCTTGCGTTACGAAGATGAGTTCGTCAAGCACAAGGTACTGGACGCCATCGGTGACCTGTACCTGCTGGGCAACAGCCTGATTGGCGAATTCCGCGGCGTGAAGTCAGGTCACGACCTGAACAACAAGCTGCTGCGCAAGCTGCTGGCTGAAGAAGATGCGTGGGAAGTGGTGACCTTCGAAGACGAGGCCACGGCTCCGATTTCGTATCTCAAGCCCGTTCTCGCGTCACAGGCCTGAGGCAGGATACTCAGTCCTCCCCGTCCTTGACGTGACGGGAGAGTTTTTCGAGAACTTCGCGTAAACCTTCGTCCTTCGTATGCCCGGCTTCCTCTTTGAGGAGCCGGGCATTTTCGTTACTTAACGGCTCCTTCTTGAACACGGCCTTTGCCTTCGGGCGCGGCGGTGCCACCTTGACCTTCAAGCGCCAAGCGTACTGGAAATCCGGATCCTTTCTCAGTTCCGCCAGAATCTCGCGCTGCCGCAGACGCACCTGGCTGGCCACGACGCTGCCGTCGGCCGACACGGCCAGATCGCCGTCGTGATAACTGAGAAAGCGGCAGTGGTCACGCAGGTTGGCCGGGATGGAGGCCAGCACCAGCTGTTCCGCCCGACGGTGGATCTCGGCATGGGCCAGCAACCTGCGCAGGTTAGGTTCGTGGCGGGAATCGCTGGGATCCAGTGTGAGTTGGGTCTTGCGCTTCATCGTTTTCTCACGGCATTCGATGCTCTGGACGGCGCCGGGACTCGACGGTACCCGTTACGATTGGTTACTATTTGGCACGGTTTGTGGATGTGGCCTGTATTAGACTGTTTTTACCCTCTTGAATTGGTCCCTGTCCAGCGCTGTTTCAAGGCGGAGGTCGGGGTGCCGTGATCGTCTCCATGCCGAAATGGCCCATTGTGCGGCGCCGGGGCATGTAGGCCAGACAGGCGCGTTTGTGTTGGGCGATAGCTGGCGGTAACAAGACCGGCGTCGTTCGGGGAATGTGATCGACTTATTATGAACATTATCTTCGTTGGCAAAAATCCCGGGCAGTCCCGGTCGTTGCACGTGAGCATCGGCGTTGTCGCCTGCGCATTCGTGCTGAGCGCCGCCGTGATCGGTGGTGCTGGTTGGGCCGGATACAGGCTGGCGTCCAAGGCGCCGGAGCCGGTGGCTTATGGCGCGTCGGCGCCTCTGGTTAAAAGCTGGGAATCCCGTCTGGGTGAGCAACAGGCACAGTTGCAGCATGTGCGTCAGACCGCCGGTCAGCAGGTGGATGCGTTGACACTGCGCCTGGGCCAGATGCAGGGGCGTTTGCTGCGGCTCGATGCGCTGGGGCAGCGCCTGGTGGAATCTGCTCATCTGGATAATGGTGAGTTTGATTTTGACCAGGCTCCAGCGGTGGGTGGTCCGGAAGAAGCCGGTGGTGGCGAATCCTTCCAGACCCCGGAGCTGAGCGCCATGATCGATCAGCTCGATGCCCGCATCAGTAATCGCGAGCAGCAACTGCGCCTGCTGGATCAGCTGTTGTCCCGCGAGCGTATCGAGGAAGAGCGTTTCGTGGCCGGTCGTCCCATCAAATGGGGCTGGCTGTCATCTCACTATGGCTATCGCACCGATCCGTTCACCGGCAAGCGCGCCTGGCACAGCGGCGTTGATCTGGCGGGCAAGGAAGGCAGCGATATCATTTCAGTGGCTGCGGGCGTTGTCACCTGGGCTGGTGACCGTTATGGCTACGGCAACCTGGTCGAAATCGACCACGGCAACGGCTTGCGCACCCGCTACGCCCACTGCAAGAAGGTGGACGTGTCCGTTGGCGACGTCGTCGAGAAAGGACAAGTGGTTGCCCAGATGGGCAGCACCGGTCGTTCCACCGGGCCCCACGTGCATTTCGAGGTGCGGCGCAACGGCAAGACGCTCGACCCGGAAGATTACATCCAGCGGGCCAGTCGCTGAGTCAGCGTCAGTAAAAAGCCACTGCGGGTTCGCCTCCAGTGGCTTTTTTGTGGCCGGCCCGCTCTTCAATAGCGCACTAACACCCTGTAATGTGAGCTGTCACCCGAGGACAAGGCCGTACCTTTCGCCCGCAAAAGAAATAAGGTTAGAATGCCGTCTTTGTAGGGGGACTTCTGAAAAGCTCAGCCTCGCAGGCCAACCTCCGGATTCCGGGACTTTTTCAGTCGTTCTCAAGGCATACCCGGGATGGGTCCCCTTGTCCCATCGTGCCTCGGTACGGTGTCTTCTGTGATGCCTTCCCCCGCAAGGGGTCCTGAATTGGCAGGCGCCTGTGGCCGACCGGGTCACTGGGTGCATTTCGTTAATCAAAGAAGCAGTGGTCTATGTTCACGAAGGTCGCAACGAAGTTGTTCGGCAGTAAAAACGCCCGAGAAATTAAGCGGATGCGGAAGGCCGTCTCCCGGATCAATGAGCTGGAAGAGTCCTTCGGGGCGCTGTCGGATACTGAGCTGCAGGGCAAGACAGCCGAGTTCCGGCGTCGGCTGGACGAGGGTGAAACCCTGGATCAACTGCTGCCCGAAGCCTTCGCTACGGCCCGGGAAGCGGGCAAGCGGGTGCTGGGCATGCGGCACTTCGACGTCCAGATGATCGGTGCCATGACCCTGCACGAAGGCCGCATCGCCGAGATGAAGACCGGTGAGGGTAAGACCCTGGTGGCAACGGCTTCCGTGTACCTCAATGCCCTCCCGGGGGATGGCGTTCACGTGGTGACCGTTAACGACTACCTCGCCTCCCGGGATGCCGAGTGGATGGGCAAGCTCTATCGCTTCCTCGGCCTGCAAGTGGGCGTCATCGTTGCCGGTCAGGATGCGGCGGCCAAGCGTGAAGCTTATGCTGCCGACATCACCTACGGCACCAACAACGAATTCGGTTTCGACTACCTGCGCGACAACATGGCGTTCAGCACCGCCGACAAGGTGCAGCGCGGCCTGAACTACGCCATTGTGGACGAAGTCGACTCCATCCTGATCGACGAAGCGCGTACCCCGCTGATCATCTCCGGTGCGGCGGAAGACAGCTCCAAGATCTACCTGGCGGTGAATACGCTGGTTCCGAGCCTGGATAAGGGCGAGCCGGTGGAGGAGGGCGAGCCCTCCGGTGATTTCACCATCGACGAGAAGAGCCGTCAGGTCGAGTTGACCGAAGCCGGTCATGAGAAAGTGGAAGACCTGCTGATCGAGAAGGGACTGCTGGGTAAAGAGGAAAGCCTCTACTCCGCGTCGAACCTCAGTCTTCTGCACCATGTGCATTCAGCGCTGCGGGCGCATCACCTGTTCCAGCGCGACGTGGACTACATCGTCCAGGGCGGTCAGGTGGTGATCGTTGATGAACACACCGGCCGGACCATGCCGGGCCGCCGTTGGAGTGAGGGCCTGCACCAGGCCATCGAGGCCAAAGAAGGCGTCAACATCCAGGCCGAGAGTCAGACCCTGGCCTCCACCACCTTCCAGAACTACTTCCGTCTGTATAACAAACTGGCCGGCATGACCGGTACCGCCGACACGGAAGCCTTCGAGTTCCGCCAGATCTACGGCCTGGACGTGGTGGTTATTCCGCCCAACCGTCCGATTCAGCGTATTGACTACAACGATCTGGTCTACCTGACGCAGGAAGAGAAGTACCAGGCGATCATCGACGAAATCAAGGACGTCACCAGTGAAGGTCGTCCGGTGCTGGTGGGCACCGGCTCCATCGAGGCCTCCGAACTGCTGTCGATGCTGCTGCGCAAGGCCAAGATCGACCACCAGGTCCTGAACGCCAAGCAGCACGAGAAAGAGGCCCACGTCATCGCCCAGGCCGGTCGTCCGGGAGCGGTGACCATCGCCACCAACATGGCGGGCCGGGGGACGGACATCGTGCTCGGCGGTAACTGGGAAGAAGAGGTCGCCCAGTTGGAAAATCCGACCGAAGAGCAGGTGGCCCGGGTCAAGGCGGAGTGGACCGAGACCCACAACAAGGTATTGGAAGCGGGCGGCCTGCACATTGTGGGTACCGAACGTCACGAATCCCGCCGTATCGACAACCAGCTGCGTGGTCGTGCCGGCCGTCAGGGGGATCCGGGCTCCTCCCGTTTCTTCCTGTCGCTGGAAGACAACCTGATGCGGATCTTCGCCCCGGATCGCGTGAAGAATATCATGCAGGCGATGGGCATGAAGAAGGGCGAGGCCATCGAGCACCGCATGGTCACCAATGCCATCGAAAAATCACAGCGCAAGGTTGAAGGCCGTAACTTCGACATGCGGAAGACGCTGCTGGAGTACGACGACGTCGCCAACGACCAGCGCAGTGTCATCTACGAGCAGCGTAACGAGGTCATGGCTTCCGAAGACATCAGCGAGCTGGTCGATACCGTGCGCGCCGATGTGGTCGACAGCGTGATCAGCGAGTACATCCCGCCGCAGAGCATGCCGGAACAGTGGGATGTCGCCGGTCTAGAGGCTCAGTTGCAGTCTGAACTGGCGGTGGAGCTGCCGGTCCAGAAATGGCTGGATGAAGACCAGAGTCTCTACGAAGAGAGCCTCCGGGAACGCATTCTCGAGGAAATCATCAAGGTCTACCGTGAGAAGGAAGAGGTTGCCGGCGCCGAAGCCATGCGCAACTTCGAGAAACAGGTCTTCCTGCAGGTGCTGGATACCCTCTGGAAAGAGCACCTGTCCAACATGGACCACCTGCGTCGCGGTATCCACCTGCGCGGCTACGCTCAGAAGAACCCGAAACAGGAATACAAGCGTGAGGCGTTCAACCTGTTCGAAGCCATGCTGGACGCCATGAAGCGAGACGTCACCCGGATTCTCTGCCACGTGCGGGTCCAGGGTGAGACTGAGATGGAAGAGATCGAGCGTCGGCGCCGTGAAGAGCTGGAGCGCCAGATGGCAGCTGCCAACCTGAAGCATGAGCAGGCCAGCGCCACCGGGCAATCAGCCGCCGGTGACGGCGACGATGAGCAGCAACAGGCCCAGGGCCAACCGGAGACCTACGTGCGCAGTGAACGCAAAGTCGGGCGGAACGAGCCCTGCCCGTGCGGCTCCGGTAAGAAATACAAGCAGTGTCACGGCCGGGTGGCCTGACAGACGACTTGAAAACGCACTGTCGGCCTTGGCAGGCAGTGCTCAGGAACAAGCAACGTCCGCTGAATCGGAGCCGCTGGAGCGGGCCGGGAGAGCGGACGTTTTTCGTATCTGAGGAGCCGATTGGAGGTTCCCCGAACCAGGAGAATTAGCATGGCGGTTGGATTGGGCCCCTTGCCGGATTTCTACCCCGTTGCCGGTCTGCGGTTGGGCGTGGCCCGCGCAGGCATCAAGAAGCCGGGGCGCCGCGATCTGGTGCTGATGGCGCTGGATGAAGGCGCCCGAGTGGCCGGCATATTTACGCGCAACCAGTTCTGTGCGGCACCGGTGCTGGTGACCCGAGACCATTTGGGGCAGGCGGCGCCACGTTACCTGATGATCAATACGGGCAACGCCAACGCCGGAAACGGCGAGCAGGGACGCACCGATGCCGAGGCCTGTTGTGCGGCACTGGCGGAGCTGTCCGGTGTCACCGCCCAACAGGTGCTGCCGTTCTCCACCGGGGTCATTGGCGAGCCGCTGCCGGTGGAGAAGATCCGCAATGGCCTGCCGGAAGCGCTGGATACCCTGTCGGAAACCCGCTGGGCCGAGGCCGCCGAAGGCATCATGACCACCGACACCCTGCCCAAGGGCGCCACTCGTCGGCTGGAAGTCGACGGTCAGCCGGTCCACATATCCGGCATCAGCAAGGGCGCCGGCATGATCCGCCCCAACATGGCGACCATGCTGGGCTTTATAGCCACGGATATCGCCATCGAGCCGTCGCTGCTCCAGACGCTGGTTTCGGACCTGGGGGAGCAGTCGTTCAACCGCATCACCATCGATGGCGATACCTCGACCAACGACTGTTGCATGCTGGTGGCCACTGGCAAGAGCGACGCGCCGGAGCTGACGGCCGACAGTCCGCACCTGCCGGTCTTCCGCGAAGCACTGCGGGAACTGTTCATGACCCTGGCCCACGCGATTGTGAGGGACGGCGAGGGCGCCACCAAGTTCATCACCATTCGCGTGGAGACGGCAGGCAACCAGCAGGAGGCACTGGATGTGGCTTACACGCTCGCCCATTCGCCTCTGGTCAAGACCGCCCTGTTTGCGTCGGATCCGAACTGGGGCCGCATCCTGGCGGCCGTCGGTCGCGCCGGCGTGCCGGACCTGAATCTGACGGACATCGAGATCGATCTGGGTGATGTGGCGCTGGTGCGCAACGGTGGCCGGGCAGCGGATTACACCGAAGCGCGCGGCCAGGCCGTGATGGACCAGTCCGACATCAGCATCCGTATTGCGTTGGGCCGTGGCGATGTCAACGAGACGGTCTGGACCTGCGACTTGTCCCATGATTATGTGACCATCAACGCCGAGTACCGGACCTGATATGAAGGAAGTCCATGTCGCTGTCGGTGTGGTGCGCCAGGGGAATCGCATCCTGATTGCCCGGCGCCCCGATGAGGCGCATCAGGGCGGTTTGCTGGAGTTTCCCGGTGGCAAAGTCGAGCCCGGTGAACGTGTTCAGCAAGCGCTGGTTCGCGAACTGGATGAGGAAGTCGGCATCCACATCGCCGAGGGCGACCTTCAGCCGGTGATCGGCATTCGCCACGACTACGGCGACAAGCGGGTGTTTCTCGATGTCTGGGAGACCGTGCGCTTTCAGGGCGAACCGCACGGGCGGGAAGGGCAGCCGGTGCAGTGGTTGGCGCTGGATGCCCTGAGCGATGACGATTTTCCGGCTGCAAACCGGCCGATCATCCGGGCGTCGCGATTGCCTCATCAGTACCCGATCACCGGTGGCGCCGGTCTGGATGGTGGGACGCTGGTTGCGCAGACGTGCCGGCACCTGGCGGAGCTGTCACCTTCAATCTGCCTGTTCCGCGCGCCCTGGCTGTCCCGCGAAGCCTATCTGGACGCTGCCGGCCAATTGCTCGACTGGTGTTCGGCTCGCTCGATACGTCTGATGCTCCACGGCGACCCGAAGCTCCTGGAGTCCGTGCCTGCGGCCGGTATACACCTGCCATGGCGAGTGGCCGGGCAGCTCGATACGCGACCGTTGGCCAGTTCGGGGTTGTTGGGCGTATCCTGTCATCAGGTTGATGAATTGGCGCATGCCGCTCGTTTGGGCGCTGATTTTGCCACCCTGGGCCCGGTCGCCAGAACGGCCAGCCACCCGGATATGGCGCCCATAGGATGGGCCCGATTTACGGACCTCGTGGCCACGGCCACGGTACCGGTGTATGCACTGGGCGGATTGGCGTTGAACCAGGTGAATCAGGCCCGTAAAGCCGGGGCACAGGGCGTTGCGGGCATTGGCATGTGGTGGCGGAATTGAATGCTGGAGAAAAACGATTGAGTGAACTGACCCACCTGGACGAAACCGGTGCCGCGCGCATGGTCGATGTGACGGAAAAAGCCGTCACCAGCCGTGAGGCGCGGGCCGAAGGGTTTATCGCCATGCGGCCCGAGACGGTTGCGATGATCGTCGACGGCGAGCACCCCAAGGGCGATGTGCTGGCCACGGCGCGCATTGCCGGCATCATGGCGGCCAAGAAGACCCATGAACTGATTCCGCTGTGCCATGCCCTGAACCTGACCTCGGTGAAGGTCCATCTGGCACCCGTACTTGACGGCGATACCGGCGTGCATCTGGAAGCGGTCTGCCGACTGACGGGGCAGACCGGGGTCGAAATGGAAGCGCTGACGGCGGTTAACATCGCCGCATTGACGCTTTACGACATGTGCAAAGCCGTGGACCGGGGTATGGTTATCCGGGATGTGCGTCTGCTCGAAAAGCAGGGCGGGCGGTCTGGTCACTGGAAAAGGGGGTAGCATGACGGCAGCGCTGGTGGACAATTTTGGGCGGGAGGTCACGTACGTCCGCATCTCCGTCACGGATCGCTGCGATTTTCGTTGTGTGTATTGCATGTCCGAGGACATGACCTTCCTGCCGAAGTCCGAGATCCTGTCCCTGGAAGAAATTGAGGTCATTGCCCGCAACCTGGTGGCCTGTGGCGTCCGCAAGATTCGTCTGACCGGTGGAGAGCCGCTGGTGCGGCCGGGTGTGGTCGGCTTGGCCGAGCGACTGAAAGCGCTGCCGGGGCTGCGCGAACTGTGTATGACCACCAATGGCGGCCGTCTGGAGGAATTCGCCGAGCCGCTCAAGGCGGCGGGCGTGGACCGGCTCAATATCAGCCTGGACAGCCTGGACCCCGAGCGATTCCGGGAACTGACCCGGATTGGCAAACTGGAGCGGGTACTGGCCGGCATCGATGCCGCCCAGCGAGCCGGATTCCAGCACACCAAGCTCAATGCCGTCGTCCTAAAGGGGCGTAACGCAGACGAAGTGATTCCCCTGGTTCGCTTTGCGGTGGAAAAGGGACTCGATATCAGCTTTATCGAAGAAATGCCCCTGGGGGTTATCACCGAGCACGACCGGGCCGAAGCCTTCTGCTCCAGTGACGAGATTCGCGAGACGCTGGCCACGGTTTTTGACCTGCAACCGGTTGGCGATGACACCGGCGGGCCTTCCCGTTACTGGCAGGTGGATGGCCATCCCAATCGGATTGGCTTTATCTCCCCGCACAGCCATAACTTCTGCGGCGACTGCAACCGGGTGCGTTTGACCACGGAAGGGCGTCTGCTGTTGTGCCTGGGCAACGAACACTCCATGGACCTGCGCGAGGTGATCCGCTCGCGACCGGGGGACGACCTGGCGGTGCAGAAGGCGCTGCATGAGGCCATGACGCTCAAACCGGAGCGGCATTATTTCTCCCACGATGCCGAACCCCAGATTCTTCGCTTTATGAACGCCACGGGCGGTTGATACGGATCGGGCGCATCTACGTAGGTTTCAGGGTACGCCGACCCGGTCCATTCTGCTAAAATGCGCCGCCTGTTAATCTGAGTGAGGTACCGCCGTGGCCGTTCGCTATGTCCAGAGCTGCCGACTCCCGACGCCTTTCGGCGTTTTCGACATGCATGGGTTCGAGGAACCGGACACCGGCAAGGAGCACGTTGCACTGACCCTCGGGTCGGTCGACGGGGATGCGCCCGTGCTGGCCCGTACCCACTCCGAGTGCCTCACCGGCGATGCGCTCTACAGCATGCGCTGTGACTGTGGTTATCAGCTGGAAGAAGCGTTACGCAGTATTGCCCGGGAAGGGCGGGGGATCCTCATGTACCTGCGTCAGGAAGGCCGGGGCATTGGCCTGCTGAATAAAATCCGGGCGTATCACCTGCAGGACCAGGGCGCGGACACCGTCGAAGCCAACGAGCAGTTGGGGTTTGCGGCGGATCTGCGGGATTACAGCATGTGCAAGGACATGCTGGATCACCTGGGCATCGCCCGCCTCAAGCTCATGACCAACAACCCCCGTAAGGTTAACGCCCTGCGCGGCCTGGGTATCGACATCGTCGAACGGGTGCCGCTGCACGTGGGCCGCAATCCCCATAACGAAAACTACCTCGCCACAAAGCAGAGCAAGCTGGGACATTGGTTGGAGACGCATCAGGACGACGAGGCCTGAATTCCGGCGGATTCGCTTTGGGAAGGAGAAGGAATGGCAGCCCTGGCGGGCTGCTCCGAAGCTGAAGCGTCGGCTACATTTCGAGGCACACTCGAGTATACAGTTGCCACGTAGGTTGGGCTGACGCAGGAAGCCCAACAACCGAAGCCTTCAGTTGGCTATGACATCGAGCCTGTTTCGCCCTGCCTGCTAATGCTCTGATCGGAGAAGCACCGTTTTGAAGGCTTCTCCGAGAAATCCCCTGTCGAGCTTCCTGCGTCAGCCCAAGCTACGCTACTGAACGCCCTAAAGGGGCAAGGTGCCCCGCCTATTTAACCGCCCGCAACGCCTTCAGATCGCTCATCTGGGTCAAACGATCCTCAATCCGTGTCCGAATGGCTTCGGTCGTCAGGCCGCACTCTTCAAGCTGCTCGCCGTGTTTACCGTGTTCGATGAACTGGTCGGGCAGGCCAATCTGCAGCAGTGACGCTTCGATCCCTTCGCCGTTGAGGTACTCGGACACGGCGCTACCGGCACCGCCGGCGATGACGTTTTCCTCCAGTGTCACGATCAGGTCATGCTGTTCCACCAGATCTCGAATCAGGTCGGTGTCCAGTGGTTTGACGAAGCGCATGTCGGCGACGGTGGCATCCAGTGCTTCTGCAGCCGGCAGGGCCGTGGACAGCAGGGTGCCGAAGTTCAGCAGGGCAATGCGCTTGCCTTCGCGAATGATCCGGCCCTTGCCGATCGGGGCCGTTTTCAGGGCGGTATCGATCACCGCGCCGGGACCCGTGCCACGAGGGTATCGCACCGAAGTCGGGCCTTCGTGGGCCAGACCGGTCTGCAGCAGCAGTCGGGTCTCGTTTTCATCGGACGGCGCCATCACCACCATATTGGGGATGCAGCGCAGGTAGCTGATGTCGAAAGCGCCACCGTGGGTCGGGCCGTCCTCGCCCACCAGGCCGGCGCGGTCGATGGCGAACAGGACATCCAGATTCTGGATGGCGACATCGTGGATCAGTTGGTCATAGGCGCGTTGCAGGAAGGTGGAATAGATCGCCACCACGGGCTTGGCCCCGTCGCAGGCCAGGCCGGCGGCGAGAGTGACGGCGTGCTGCTCGGCGATGGCCACATCGTAATAGCGATCGGGGAAGCGTTCGCTAAATTTGACCAGGTCCGAGCCCTCGCGCATGGCCGGCGTAATGCCCACCACGCGTTCGTCCTGCTCCGCGGAGTCGCACAACCACTGACCGAAGACGTTGGCGTACTTGGGCAGCTTGGGCGCCGGCTTGCTGTCCGCCGGTTTGACCGGCGGCTTGGGCTCGATCTTGTTGATGGCGTGGTAGCCGATGGGGTCGGCTTCCGCCGGTGCAAAGCCTTTACCTTTCTTGGTGACCACATGCAGAAACTGCGGGCCGTCCAGCTCGCGGATGTTCTGTAGCGTGTCGATCAGCAGCGGCAGATCATGACCGTCGATCGGGCCAATATAGTTGAATCCCAGCTCTTCAAAGAAAGTGCCCCCGGCGATCAGGCCCTTGAAGTGTTCTTCCGTCTTGCGTGCGAACGCCATCAGGTTGGGGGCGCCCTGCAGAAATTTCTTGCTGCCGTCGCGGACCTGGTTATACGTGCGACTGGCCAGCAGCTTGGCAAAATAGCTGGAAAGACCGCCCACGTTCTGGGAAATCGACATGTCGTTGTCGTTCAGGATCACCAGCATGTTGGTGCGCAGGTGACCGGCGTGGGTCAGGGCCTCGAAGGCCATGCCAGCGGTCATGGCGCCGTCACCGATCACGGCAATGCTCTTGCGCCGGGAGTCCTGCATGCGGGCGGCGATTGCCATGCCCAGTGCCGCACTGATGGAGGTGCTGGAGTGGCCCACACCAAAGGTGTCGTAGTCGCTTTCACCGCGCTTGGGGAACCCGGCCAGGCCGTCTTTCTTGCGAATGGTGCCCATGCGGGCGCGGCGACCGGTGAGGATCTTGTGTGGGTAGGCCTGGTGGCCCACATCCCAGACCAGGCGATCGTCCGGGGTGTTGAAGACGTAGTGCAGGGCCACCGTCAGTTCCAGCACGCCCAGCCCGGCGCCAAAGTGGCCTCCGGACTGGCCGACGCTCCACAGCAGGAACGCACGGAGCTCCCGGGCCAGTTGGGGTAACTGATCCTCACTCAGCTCACGCAGCTGATCCGGGGTGTTGACCCGGTCCAGCAGGGGCGTGTTGGGCTGGCGAGACGGAATCTCCTTAAATATGGTTGTGTCCTGCATCCGCTTAGATCTTCTGAATCGATATGGGGCGATTATACGGGATCGGTCACCGGACTTTCACATTTCCCTTTGGAAATGTGGGCCAGGGCGTTAGCCCGAGGCCTTCTAATGGGTCCGGGTGACTACAAAATCGGCAATCTGGCGCAGCGGATCGGCGCTGCGACCCAATACTGCGAGCGCCGAGACAGCTTGTTCCTGCAAGGATCGAAGATGATCGCGGGTGCCGTCAATACCCAGGCACGCCGGATAGGTGGGCTTGTTGCGCGCGGCATCCGATCCCTGGGGCTTGCCAATGGTGTCGGTAGCGCCTTCGATGTCCAGCAGGTCATCCTGCACCTGGAACGCCAGGCCCAGCGCCCGGCCATAGGTCCGCAACGCGTCGATCTGTGTCTCGTCGGCGGTTTCCGCAGCCAGGGCGCCCAGGCTGATGCTGGCTTCAATCAGAGCGCCGGTCTTGCAGCGGTGCATGCGTTGCAGATCTTCCAGCGGCAGGGTTCGGCCCACCGAGCCCAGATCGATGGCCTGGCCGCCGACCATGCCCGCCTGGCCGCTGGCCCGGCTCAGAATCTGCAGCATCCGCACGCGGGTGGGGGCACTGTAATCGCCTTCGGATCCGATCGCCTCGAACGCCAGGGCTTGCAGGGCGTCGCCGGCGAGAATCGCGGTGGCTTCGTCGTAGGCAATGTGAACCGTGGGCTTGCCGCGGCGCAGAGCGTCGTCGTCCATAGCCGGCAAGTCATCGTGGATCAGCGAATAGGCGTGGATCAGTTCAACCGCGCAGCCGGGAACGAGGGCGGTATCCGGGGGATGCCCGACGGCCATCGCCGAGGCCATGGCCAAGATCGGTCGGATCCGCTTGCCGCCGCCCAGGACCGCGTAGCGCATGGCGTCCTGCAGCCGGGGAGCCGGGGCGTCCGGGTTATCCAGCCAGCGGTCCAGGGTGGCTTCGATGACGGTGCGCCACTGGGCCTGCAGTTCGCTCATCGGTTGGCTGCTCATTGCCCCTCTTCGTCCTCATGGAACGGTTGGGTCTCGAAGTTGTCGCCGTCGGCCTTGACCAGTTTTTCCACCCGTTGCTCCGCCTGGCGCAGGGCCTGCTGGCACTCGCGGGTCAATCGGACACCGCGCTCGAACGCCGCCAGCGATTTCTCCAGGGGCAGGTCACCCTGCTCGAGGTCGCGGACCAGGGCTTCGAGCTCGTTGAGGGATTTTTCGAAGTCGGCAATGGTAACGCCTGTCTCGTCAGTCATGACGGGGATTCTCCGCGGCAGGTCTGTTTGGGGCGGAGTATATCAGAGCGGGACCTGTTTGCGTTTTCTATAGTGGTGGAGGCAGCTATTCTCTATAAACCATATCCCAGTGGAGCAGATCATGTGGCAGGGCGAGGAACGCAGGCGGTATTACCGGGTCGATGACCGGGTGGCGCTGCGCTATATCCGGTTGTCGGACGGCGAGTCGGTGGCGGGCGAATTGTCGGACCTGTCGCTGCGGTCACGGCTGGCGGATCTGGAGCTGATGCTGGATCAGGCGCTGAGCAAGCTGACGGTGGCAGCGCCGGAGGTCCGGGAGGTGGCGGATCTGCTCAACCGCAAGCTGGATCTGGCGCTGGAGGGCGCCGGTCTGGGACTCGACGGTGAGCGCCCGGCAACGCTGGTCACCCGGGATGTCAGCCTCTCCGGGAGCGGCTTTGCCTTTCCGGTCGATGAAGTCATTGAGGTGGGCGAAATGGTGTTGGTGGATCTGCTGTTCCATCCGGAGCGACGGACCATTCGCGCCCTGGCCCGGGTGGTGGCTTCGGGCCGTGAAGACTCCGATCACTACCTGCGCCTGGATATCGAGCGCATCACCGAGGCGGATCAGGAATTGCTCATGGGCCACATCATGCGGTTGCAAAGTGCCCGCTTGCGCCAACGGGATGAATCCCCTCAGTCCGATCCGGCCGAATGACTGGCGGCCTCGCGCTGCCAGGTAAAGACCTGGCGCTCGCCCCGTTCGCCCCCGCGTAGCCAGCCCTGTTCGGTGACCGACACGGTGCCGTCCCGATGCACTGAAACAATGGTGGTGGCCCGCGTTCCATAAGTCTCGCTGCGGATAAAGGGCGAGGACAGGAAGCGCTCACGCTCCAGGCCAATGCCGGTATCGGGCAGGAAAGCATCCGGCGCTGGCGTCGTGTCCATCAGTGCGTCGATCAGTACGTCGTGCAGCTGTGACTGCGGGGTATCGTGCAGGCGGTCGTGCAGGGTCTTGCGTAGCCGCACCAACTTGGGCCAGGGGCTCTGCAGCAGGTGGTTGCTCAGGCCGTAGACGCCGCGATGCAGGGTGCGTCCGGGATGGCTGTCCCGGTTGCTGAAATACCAGCCCTGGCGAGCATCCACGCGGAACAGGTTATAACCCGCAAACCGGTCTGTAATGTCCCGCTGATGCTGATCAAGCTGGTCTGAATTCTCCGTCAGCGCCTGGACCGGCAGTTGCCCCCGGGACCAATCCCCCCGCTCGGGCTGGCCGTCGCGGAAATTGGTGACGGCGGCCACCTGGCCGTCCCGGGTCACCCCCAGCCAGGTCCCGCCGGACTGCTCGTCCTTTCCGGCCAGTATCTCCGGAGACGACCACCAATGCATGGCGCGGGTCGGGCGCTGGTAGAACTCGTCGCGGTTGGCGGCGACTACCAGCGGCAGGTCAGGGTGCTGGCCAATGGCGAACAGGATGAGGCACATCGCGATTTCCGGTTGGTTTCTGGTGTCGGTGCAGTGAACCCGAAGTCTCCCCTGTGTATCATACGGGCCTTTATGCTGGCTATCGGAGCAAGGGCATTATGAGCCTGGCCATTCTGTTTGCAATCTACCTGGTGCTGGGTGCCTGTGCAGGCGTGTTGGCCGGCCTGTTCGGCATCGGGGGTGGTCTGGTGATTGTGCCGGTGCTGATCTTCAGCTTCGGGCTGCAGGGCTTCGATCCGGAGATTGCCGCCCATCTGGCCGTGGGCACCTCCCTGGCGACCATCGTCTTCACGTCAATCAGCTCGGTACGCTCCCACCATGCCCGTGGTGCGGTGGACTGGCCGGTGTTCCGGTCGATGGCTGTGGGGATCGTCATCGGTGCCATGATCGGTGCCTGGACCGCCTCCCTGTTATCCGGGGCCGCGCTGGAACTGATCATCGGCGTGTTTGTCATTCTGGTCGGGCTGAAGATGCTGTTCGACGTCAAGCCCAGGCCGGGTCGGGACGTGCCGGGCAAGCCCGGCCTGGTTGCCGCCGGTGGCGGGATCGGCTGGGCATCGGCCATCTTCGGGATCGGGGGCGGTACGCTGACCGTGCCGTTCCTGAGCTGGTGCAACGTGCGCATGCAGCGTGCCGTGGGGACGTCGTCCGCTTGCGGTCTGCCGATTGCCATCGCCGGTGCGCTGACCAATATCGCCACCGGCTGGCAGGCGCCGTCATTGCCTGAATACAGCCTGGGCTTTATCTATCTGCCGGCCCTGGTAGGCATTGTCGCGACCAGCGTCCTGTTCGCCCGGGTGGGGGCTGCGCTGGCCCACCGGCTGGATGCCATGTTACTGAAACGGATTTTTGCCATGGTCCTGCTGGTGGTGGGTATCCGCTTCCTGATCTGACCGGCTTCCATTAACGAGAGAAACTGCATGCTGCGTTATCCACAGATTGACCCGATTGCTGTCTCCATCGGCCCGCTCAAAATCCACTGGTATGGCCTGACCTACCTCGTGGGCTTTGTTATGGGCTGGTGGCTGGGCCGCATCCGCACCCGCAAACCCTGGTCGCCCATCAACGAGGAGCAAATGGGGGACCTGCTGTTCTATATTGCGCTGGGGGTCGTCCTGGGCGGGCGCTTTGGCTATGTCATCTTCTACAATTTCGATACCTTCCTGGCTGACCCGCTCTGGCTGTTCCGGGTCTGGGAAGGCGGGATGTCATTCCACGGCGGGCTGATCGGTGTCATGCTGGCCATGTGGTGGTTTGGCCGCAAGGTGAACTGCGGTTTCTTTGCCATCGCCGATTTTGTCGCGCCGCTGGTCCCCATTGGCCTGGGTGCGGGCCGTATTGGCAACTTCATCAATGGTGAACTCTGGGGCCGCCCCACCGACGTGCCCTGGGCGATGGTCTTCCCGACCGCACCGGACGCGCTGCCGCGTCATCCGTCCCAGCTGTACGAATTTGCGATGGAAGGGGTGCTGCTGTTTATCATTCTCTGGGTTTTCTCCAGCAAGCAGCGGCCGCGCATGGCCGTTTCCGGGCTGTTCCTGGTCGGCTACGCCTGCTTCCGCATCCTGGCGGAATTCTTCCGGCAACCGGATGCCCAGCTGGGCTTCCTGGCCTTTGACTGGGTGACCATGGGGCAGATCCTGTCCCTGCCGATGCTGCTGGCGGGTATTGTATTAATGGTTTGGGCATACAGGAGCAAAACGCAATGAAAGCCTATCTGGACCTGATGCGTGATGTGGTCGACAACGGCACCGACCGGGGCGACCGGACCGGCGTGGGGACGCGTTCGGTATTTGGTCGTCAGATGCGCTTCGACCTGGGTGAGGGCTTTCCGCTGCTGACCACCAAGAAGGTCCACCTGCGCAGCATCATCTACGAATTGCTCTGGTTTCTGAACGGGTCCACCGACAACAACTGGTTGCGCGAACGCAAGGTCAGCATCTGGAACGAGTGGGCGTTGGACAACGGCGACCTGGGGCCGATCTACGGCAAACAGTGGCGCAGCTGGCAGTGTCCGAACGGCGATGTGGTCGATCAGATCAGCGATGTGGTGCGTCAGATCCAGACCAAGCCTACGTCACGCCGCCTGATTGTTTCGGCCTGGAACCCGGCGGAGCTGCCTGACGAGTCCATCAGCCCGCAGGAAAACGTGGAGCAGGGCCGTATGGCCCTGGCGCCGTGCCACTGCCTGTTCCAGTTCTATGTGGCGGAAGGCAAGCTGTCCTGCCAGCTCTACCAGCGCAGCGCCGATCTGTTCCTCGGGGTGCCGTTCAATATCGCGTCCTACAGTCTGCTGACCCACATGATCGCCCAGCAGTGCGATCTGGATGTGGGCGAGTTTGTGCACACGTTTGGCGATTGCCACCTCTACCAGAACCACCTCACGGACGAGATCGTGTTCGAGCAGCTCAAGCGTGAGCCGCGTCCGCTGCCGACGCTGAACATCCGTCGCAAACCGGCCAGCCTGTTCGAGTACGAACTGGACGACTTTGAATTCGAGGGCTACGACCCGCAGCCGGTCATCAAGGCGCCCATCGCGATCTGAGGAGCGAATAGCATGCGTAAGGCGCTGATTGTCGCCATGTCACAGAACCGGGTGATCGGCCGGAATAACGCACTGCCATGGTACCTGCCCGGTGATCTGCGTTATTTCAAGCAAGCCACCATGGGCAAGCCGATCCTGATGGGGCGCAAGACTTTCGAATCCATCGGGCGTCCCTTGCCAGGGCGTTTGAACGTGGTGATTACCCGGGATGAGCGTTGGGAGGCCCCTGCCGGGGTCGCGGTTGACCACACGCTGGCAGACGCTTATCGCCGGGCGGAAGCCCAGGCTGAGCTGGAAGGCGGGGATGAGATCATGATCATCGGCGGTGGCCAGATCTATGCCGAGGCCTTGCCGGAGATCGACCGCATGTATGTCACGCGGGTGCATGCGGATGTGGAGGGCGATGCCTGGTTCCCGGAAGTGGACTGGGACCAGTGGGAAGAACTCGGACGGGAGGATTTCTCCGCGTCCGAGAACAATCCGTACGACTACAGCTTTATCGTCTATCAGCGTCGCTCGGACGACTGACGACGAGGCGGTTTGCCCTTGGGTTTGCCGCCGGATCCCGGCTTGCCATTGCGCGGACCTTTCTTGAAGCCCGGCTTGTGGCCGGGTTTGCCGCCGCGGCGGTCGCCACCCTTGAACGGCCGTTTGCTGCGCGCCGGGGGAATCGGCAGATCCGTCGGGGCTTCCAGCGGCATCGCGCCCGGTTGGGCGGATTCCAGCCAGCAGGCCAGGGCGCCGGCGACCATCGCCGGGTCCAGGTCATTGCGCTCGGCAATGCCATCCAGAAGACCCATTGCCTTGGCCAGTCGGCCGTCTTCGGCAAAGCCCAGCAACTGTTCCTCGAACTGCTTCTCACGCAGCTTCTGCAGCTCCGCCGGCGGCGGCAGCTGATAGTCGCTCATCGGTGAGTTGGTGGCCCGTTCCAGGGTCCGCAGCCAGCTGCGTTCGCGCGGGGTCACCAGCAGGATCGCCTTGCCCTCACGGCCGGCCCGGCCGGTACGGCCCACCCGGTGGATATAGGCTTCGCTGTCGTAGGGCACGTCGTAGTTGATGACGTGGGTGATGCGCGGCACATCCAGACCACGGGCCGCCACGTCGGTGGCCACCACGATGTCCAACTTGCCTCGGCGCAGGTCTTCCACCGCCTGCTCACGCTGGCGCTGGTTGATGTCGCCGTTCAGCGGTGCCACGGCGTGCCCGCGTGCGGAGAGCTTGTCAGCCAGCAGTGTCGTTTCCGCCTTGGTGCGCACGAAGATGATCGTTGCGTCCACCGGCTCAACTTCCAGGATGCGGGTCAGGGCATCCAGCTTGCGCTCGGCAAACACCGGCAGCACGAACTGGGCAATGCGTGACACGGTCCGGGTCTGGCTTTCGATCTTCACTTCTTCGGCGTTGGCCAGGTAGGTCTGGGCCACCTTTCGGATCGGTCCCGGCATGGTCGCTGAGAACAGGGCCCGCTGGCAGTTTTCCGGCGTCTTGGCCAGGATGGCTTCGATGTCGTCAATGAAGCCCATGCGCAGCATTTCGTCCGCTTCGTCGAGGACGACGGAGCGCAACTGGTCCAGCTTGAGCGTACCGCGACGCAGGTGGTCCAGCAGGCGGCCTGGTGTACCCACGATGACCTGGGTACCGCGCTGCAGTGCTTTCAGTTGGGGGCGGAAATCCTGGCCGCCGTAAATCGGCAGGACTTGCAGGCCCTTAATGCTCGCGGAATAGGTGGTGAACGCCTCCGCGACCTGGATGGCCAGTTCGCGGGTAGGCGCCAGCACCAGGATCTGGGGCGCATGCAGCGTCGGATCGATAGAGCTCAGCAGCGGCAGTGCAAACGCGGCTGTCTTGCCGGTACCCGTCTGGGCCATGCCCAGCAGATTGCGGCCGGCCAGCAGAATGGGGATGGATTGCGCCTGGATAGGCGACGGGGTTTCATAACCCACGGACGAAACCGCATCAAGGACCGCCGGATGGAGGCCAAGCTCGGCAAAGGTTTTTGTTTGCATTCAGGAAACTCGGAATTCGGGGAGGTGAGCGACGCTCCCGGAACTGCGTCCTAAACGAGACAGAGGGAGCCATATGTCGCGTAGTATAGACGTTTTCAGCCGCTATAGATATGTGCAGGGTGTGGCATCGGGTAGGTAAATGTACGCCGGTAGCCATTGCGCAACGGCAGCCGTCAGGGCAGGATGCTTAGCTTCCTTTCGATCAAACGATGCGGTGGAGTAACGGACAATGCATTTTGATGAGCTGCTGGCCGGTGTTGAAAAAGACGATCTGGTCATTCCCGCCAGTTGGGGGCAGGGGCGAGCAACCTTTGGTGGCCTCGTGGCGGCCCTGACGTTCCAGAAGATGCAGGGTGCCGTACAGCCCGGGCGCCCGTTGCGTGCCTTGCAGGTGGCGTTTGTCGGCCCGGTCACGGTCGACGAGCCGGTCACATTTGAGGTCGAACTGCTGCGGGAAGGTCGCGCGGCCAGCCAGGTTCAGGGGCGTCTGCGGCAAGGTGGCGAGGTCCGCCTTGCGGCGCTGGCCAGTTTCGGGAGCGAGCGCGAATCCTCCGTGATGGTGGCCGCCGACCCGGCGCCCGAGGTGCCGACGCCGGACGCTTGTCCGGAGCTGAGGCATATCCCCGGTGTCACGCCCGAATTCACCCAGCACATTGATATGCGTTGGGCCTTTGGCCACTTCCCCTTCGCCGGCAAACCGGCCCGGGAAATGGGCGGTTGGATGCGTTTTCGTGAAGCGGGCAACGCCATGGGCGACGCACACGTGATCGCGCTGGTCGATGCCTGGCCGCCGGCGGTGCTGCAGCATCTGAAAAAGCCCGCTCCGGCCAGTTCCATGAGCTGGTCGCTGGAAATCGTCCACCCGCGCCCGGAAATGCGGGCGGACGATCCGTTACTGTATCGCGCGGTGATCGACCAGGCGGGCGGCGGTTACGGCCATACCCAGGCCACCATCTGGAATCGTCAGGGTGAGCTGGTGGCGCTCAGTCGCCAGACCGTGACGGTCTTTGGCTAGCGCCGGCAGGCGTCGATAATCACTCGGGCGAAATCCTCCGGCGCGTCTTCCTGCAGGAAATGGCCGCCCCGCAACGTCGTGTGGGGTTGCCCTTGTGCGCCCGGAATCTTGCGTTGCATGTAGCGGTCGCCACCCCGGGTGATCGGATCGCCGTTGCTGAAGCAGGTGATGAACGGCTTGTTCCAGCTGCTCAGGCTCTTCCAGGCCGCACGATTGGCCTCGCTGGCCGGATCGTCCGGCGTGATCGGGACCAGGCGCGGAAAGGCCCGGGCGCCAGCCTTGTAGCGCGACGACGGGAAGGGTGCATCATAGGCGGCCCGTTCAGCATCGCTCAGCGAGCGCCCGGTACCCATCTGGATAATCCGGCTGATGGGAAACCAGGGGCTGAATGAGGCAAATCCCTTCCAGAGGCGAAACACGGCGGGTACCTTGCCGTCGCCAGTCGGCAGCATACCGTTACCGACGATGATGCGGCTAAAACGGTCGGGATGCTCACCCGCCAGACGCAGGCCCAGTAACGAGCCCCAATCCTGGCACACCAGCGTCACGTTATTGAGTTTCAGTGCGTCAAACCAGGCCAGCAGCCAGTCCATGTGTGTCTGGTAGCTGTAGTCGTCCAGCGCCGCCGGTTTGTCGGAGCGGCCGAAGCCAATCAGGTCCGGCGCCAGCACCCGCAGACCTGCTACGGCCACCGGCGGAATCATATGGCGGTAGAGGTAGCTCCAGGACGGCTCGCCGTGCAGCATGACGACGGTCTCGCCGTCATGGGGGCCCTCATCCACATAGTGCATGCGCAGATTGGGCGCGACGTCGAGGTAATGCGGTGCGAAGGGAAAATCGGGCAACTGCGCGAAGCGCTGTTCCTCGGTACGAAGAATACGCATTCTGTCCAATATCCTTTTAAAGCAACGAGTTTGGCCTTACGAGGCCGGTTGTCAGGAAAGGATAGCGCAGAATGGCGTAAGGGCGGGTGCGGGGATCACATCCCCGGCAGAGCGGTTCCGGATTTAACCGGCCGCCTGCTGATCTTGGTTCTGTTGTTCAAGTTGGCGAATGGCATCGTCCATGCTGTTCACCGCACCGCAATCGTCTGCAGCGCACAGGCCGATGGTGTGGCAGGCCAGGTTCTGGCGGTTGTCACCGTCGTTGGGGAAAATACGCCCCTTCGGCAGGATCGATCCGCAGTGACCGCACTGGAACGTCGGAATCACGCTGCCTTCGGCCAGTTTTGCAATGTAATGTTCGTGTTGACTCATAGTCTCTCCTTCGTTGCGTTCTGGATGTGTTCTCCATTCCACAGCCCATCTACCCAACCTAAGGGCCTTTTGTTGCAATTCCAAGACAAATTTGACGCATGGAGATACGTAGAAAACGAGACAGGGGATCAGCAGACTCAGCCGGATGCGCTGAGTCCATTGATTCTTCGGATAATTATCCGGAAAACGTCGAGGCCGACCGGTATCAGCGCGTCCGGGAAGTCGTAATCCGGATTGTGGAGCTGCGGGTGGATGTTACCCGCGCCCAGCCCGAACATGGCGCCTTCGGCATGCTGGGTAAAGACGCCGAAATCTTCAGACCAGCGGAAGCCTTCCGGCATACGGTGGAAAGGCACCCCGATCTCCAGGCAGGCTTCGGCCACATGGTCGAAACCGGTTTGGCCATTCACGCTGGCGAGGAAGTCATCCTCCCACTCAAAGGTGACGTCCAGGCCAGCTTCCGCGGCCGCCTCCCGAGCCAGTGTGCAGGCCCTGTCGGACAGTGCCGACATCACCTCGTTGGTTTCGCTGCGCAAGGTGGCCATCAATACGGCCTCGCCGGGCGCTGTGCCAAAACTTTTTTCGCCGAGGCGCGCATGCACCAGCGTAACCCAGGCGGATTCCGTGAACTGCCGGGGTAGCGTGGGCAGTGTCTGCATCAGTCGGGCCAGAGCCGGAGCCGGGCTGATGCCATCCTCTGGGTGCGCGGCATGGGAGGTCTTGCCGGTGAGCCGGATAATCATCCCTTTTGATGCGCAGTTGAACGAGCCGGGACGCGTGAACACCTCTCCCAGCGGCAGTCCGGGCACGTTGTGTAGCGCGAAGGCGAAGTCCGGCTTGTAGGGTGCAAAGCGTGGATCGTGGAACACGCGTCGGGCGCCCTGGCCGTCTTCCTCGGCGGGCTGGAACAGCAGGACCACCCGGCCCTGTTGTGGCCGTTGCTCTCGCAGTGTTTGCGCCAGACCCAGGATAATGCTCATGTGGCCATCGTGGCCGCAGGCATGGGCACAACCAGGGATGGCGGAACGGTGTTCGTGGTCGCCCCGCTCGTGGATGGGCAGGGCGTCCAGCTCACAGCGGATCAGTGTGGTTGGCCCATCGGACCCGCCATCGAAGACGGCCAGCAGGCCGGCGCCGCCCAGCCCGGTGACAAGGCGGTCTGGCGTGCAGGCTTCGAGCAGGGAGCGGATGCGTTCGGCCGTGGCCTGCTCCTGGCCGGAGAGTTCCGGGTGGCGATGCAGTTCCCGGCGGATCCGGGTGAGGTCGTTCAGGTCGGTCATAGGTGTCGGGAATCAGTTTTCGGGTGGTGCCGGGCGGCGGTTGGAGCGGGGGTCGTCCCAGTCCAGGGAGCGCGGATCGTACCACTCCATTTCATCAAGAACTTTTTCGTGGGTGGTGGGCGAGAGTGTCGGCCACAGGGTCTGGAACTCGTCCAGACCTTCTTCACGACGCCGTGCCTGTTTGCTACGCAGCTTGGCAAGGATCGTGGGCAAGCGCAGGGCCTCGCCCAACTGACCCGGGCGAATGACTTCCTGGCCCATGACTTTCTTGCGATGCGTCCGGCGCGCCAGCGTTTTCTGCAGGGCTTCGGCCGCTTCGATGGCGGTTTCGATGGAAAAGTCGATATTGTCCAAAATCCTGTTCCCGTCAGACGGGCGTCTGTCCCGGTCAAATTCGCGGCCGGCTACAGCTGAAGATGACATAAAATCGGGCTGCAACAGGCAATAATGTACTATAGCCTCACCGGGTACCCACTTGCCATGGGCAGGAGTGCTTACGGCAAGCCGGGCGTGCCGCCACCATCGATAGTTTCCCGGAAAAGGGATGTGACCAGGGAGTTCCGACTGATATGTACGATGTCCTCGAGCGACGCTCATTTCTTGCCATGCTGCTGGTGGTGTCGCTGGCGTTCCTGTTCCTGATCAAACCCTTCACCGGCCCGATATTCTGGGCGGTGGCGATTGCGGTGATTTTCAATCCGGTCCAGCTCTGGCTGATCCGGCGACTGCCCGGGCGCCACAATCTGGTGGCGTTCCTGACGTTGATGCTGTGTCTGGTGATCGTCATTCTGCCCAGTCTGGCGCTGATTTCCTCGCTGGTGACCGAGGGTGTGGGTCTGTACCAGCGCGTCCAGTCCGGCGAGCTGAATCCGGGCCAGTACATCGACCAGATCAATCAGGCGTTCCCGGCCTTCCAGTCCTTTCTCGACCGGTTCGACGTGGATCTGAGCAAGCTGCGGGAGGGCGTGGTGTCCACCTTTGTCGGTGGCAGCAAGCTACTGGCCAAGCAGGCGCTGGGCATTGGCCAGAATACGTTCCAGTTTTTCCTGTCCTTTTCGCTGATGGTGTACCTGGCGTTCTTCCTGTTGCGCGACGGTTCGCGGCTGATTGAACTGCTGATCCGCGCACTGCCGCTGGGCGATGAGCGTGAGCGCCTGCTGTTTGCGAAATTCGCCGAAGTGACCCGGGCCACGGTCAAGGGCAATCTTCTGGTGGCGGCCGCCCAGGGGGCGTTGGGGGGCTTCATCTTCTGGGCCCTGGGCATTAACGGCGCGCTGCTCTGGGGGGTGGTGATGGCCATCGCGTCACTGATCCCGGCGGTGGGCGCTGCGCTGGTTTGGGTGCCGGCCGCGCTGTATCTGGCCGCCGTCGGCGACTATGTGCATGCGGCCATCCTGACGGCGTTCGGGGTCCTGGTGATCGGGCTGGCGGACAACCTGCTGCGGCCGATCCTGGTGGGGCGCGACACCAAGCTGCCGGACTATATGGTGTTGTTATCAACGTTGGGCGGAATTGTAATGTTTGGTATCAACGGATTCGTCATGGGCCCCCTGGTGGCGGCGCTTTTCGTGGCTTTCTGGGGCATTTTTATCCGTGAATTCAATGAGCCGGCGGCCGCCATGACCGAGTCGGAGCGGGGCGGTCCGGAAGGGCCGGACAAGAGCTGACCTGAGCCGGCAAAATGGGGTAGCATGACGCCTGGAGCGGCAGAGCAAGCGCTTGGCCCTCCGGATCCGAATTCTCAGGAGAATAAGATGAATAAAACAATCCCGAGCAAAAAATGGCTGGCGACAGGGGCTCTGGCAGCCCTGGTGACGTTGGGGGGCGCGCCGGCCTACGCCGCAGACGACGTGTTTGCCCTGCAGAATGCCCTCTACGGGGCGGGTTACCGTATTGATAGTGTGGATGGCCAGATGGGGCCGTCGACCAAGTCCGCGTTGGAAGCCTTCCAGAAAGATCACGCCGGCCTGAAAGCCACCGGCAAGCTGGACCAGGCCACCAAGGAAGCTCTGGGCATGGTGTCGGTTCAGGTTGCTGAAGCCGACGTGGCCCAGTCCAAGCCGGCGCCGGCCAAACAGGCCAAACAGGCGGATGAACCGAAACCGGCCGCCGACGAGGAGGCCGAAGACGCCGTCGAAGAAGATGATGATGGTGGTTGGCTCTTCTTCTGATCCTATCTCCCGGCCCCCGCATCGCATTCTCGTCAGCGCCTGTCTGATGGGCGAAAACGTGCGTTATGACGGGGGCAACCTCTTTGCCGATCATCCCCGGATCCAGACATGGCGCCTTGAAGGTCGTCTGGTTTCCGTATGCCCGGAACTGGCTGGCGGTTTGCCGGTGCCACGTCCTGCTGCCGAGACCCGGGGCGGTGATGGTCGCGCCGTGCTGGCCGGTCAGGCCCGGGTCATCGCCCGCGACGGTACTGATGTCACATCAGCCTTTGTTGAGGGCGCCGAGGCGGCCTTGAAAACCGCACAGGAACGGCACTGTGTGATGGCCATATTGGCGGCAAAAAGCCCCAGCTGCGGCAACCGGAACATCTACGACGGGAGCTTTTCGGGTCGGCTTGTAGCCGGGCAGGGAACGGCGGCCGCAGCGTTGACGGCCGCCGGTATTCCGGTGTTCAACCAGCATGAGCTGGAGGACGCAGAGACCTACCTGCGCTCACTCGGTTGAGTCGCGCAGGCCGGATCAGTCCAGTTTTTCCAGATCCCGGACGCCACCCTTATCAGCGCTGGTGGCCAGCAGGGCGTAGGCTTTCAGGGCTGCGGACACCTTGCGGGTGCGCGGCGCTTCCGGTTTCCAGCCCATCTCGTCGCGGGCAGCCCGCCGCTGGTCCAGTTCCGCCTGATCCACCATCACATTGATGCTGCGCTCGGGGATATTGATCAGGATGGTATCGCCGTTCTCGATCAGCCCGATGGCGCCACCCGCCGCCGCTTCCGGCGAAGCGTGGCCGATGGACAGGCCGGAGGTGCCGCCGGAGAAGCGGCCATCGGTGAGCAGCGCGCACTCTTTGCCCAGCCCCTTGGATTTCAGGTAGCTGGTCGGGTAAAGCATTTCCTGCATGCCCGGGCCACCCTTGGGGCCTTCGTAGCGAATGATGACCACATCGCCCGCTTTGACTTCGTCGTTGAGGATGCCGGCGACAGCGCTGTCCTGGCTTTCGAAGACGCGGGCCCGGCCCTCGAACACGTAGATGCTCTCGTCCACACCGGCGGTTTTCACCACGCAACCGTCCAGGGCAATGTTGCCGTAGAGGATGGCCAGGCCGCCTTCGGTGGAGTAGGCATTTTCCAGCGAACGGATGCAGCCGTTTTCCCGGTCACCGTCCAGTGACGGCCAGCGGGTGCTCTGGCTGAAGGCCTGCTGGGTGGGAATGCCGGCCGGTCCGGCCTTGAAGAATTCCACCACGGCCTCGGAGGGCTGGCGCATGATGTCCCAGTCGTTCAGGGCATCGGCGAGGGTCGGGCTATGTACGGTCGGAATGTCCGTCTTGATCAGGCCGGCCCGGTCCAGTTCACCGAGGATGCCCATGATGCCGCCGGCCCGATGCACGTCTTCCATATGGTACTTGGGCGAGTTCGGGGCGACCTTGCACAGCTGCGGCACCTTGCGCGACAGCTGGTCGATTTCCGCCAGGGTGAACGGCACCTGACCTTCCTGGGCCGCGGCCAGCAGGTGAAGGATCGTGTTGGTGGAGCCGCCCATGGCGATGTCCAGGGTCATGGCGTTGTAGAACGCGTCCATGGAGGCGATGCTCAGCGGCAACACGCTGGCGTCGTCCTGCTCGTAGTAACGACGGGCGTTCTCGACGATCTGGCGGCCGGCCTTGAGGAACAGCTGCTCCCGATCGGCGTGGGTGGCCAGCATGGAGCCGTTCCCCGGCAGCGACAGGCCAATGGCCTCGGTCAGGCAGTTCATGGAGTTGGCGGTGAACATCCCGGAGCAGGAACCACAGGTAGGGCAGGCGCTGCGCTCGTATTCCTCGACCTGCTCGTCGGTGGCGTTGGGGTCGGCGGCAATGACCATGGCGTCCACCAGGTCCAGCTTGTGCTCGGACAGCTTGGTCTTGCCGGCCTCCATCGGGCCGCCGGAGACGAAGATGGTCGGGATGTTCAGGCGCATGGCGGCCATCAGCATGCCCGGCGTGATCTTGTCGCAGTTGGAGATGCACACCAGCGCGTCGGCGCAGTGGGCGTTCACCATGTATTCCACCGAATCGGCGATGATTTCCCGGGACGGCAGGGAGTACAGCATGCCGTCGTGCCCCATGGCGATCCCGTCGTCCACCGCAATCGTATTGAATTCCTTGGCAACGCCGCCGGCCGCCTCGATTTCGCGACAGACCAGTTGCCCCAGGTCCTTGAGGTGGACGTGGCCGGGCACGAACTGGGTGAAGGAGTTGGCGACCGCAATGATCGGCTTGCCGAAGTCATCGTTCTTCATCCCGGTGGCACGCCAGAGGGCGCGGGCACCGGCCATGTTGCGACCTGCGGTGGAGGTCTTGGAGCGGTACTGGGGCATGGTTTTCTCTCGTTGTGGCGGGAGGGTCATCCGGTCGCGGAGGGACCCTCTGTTTTCGGAAAAAACAGAGAATAACAGAAGTTAGGTCGCTACGGGGATGATGCTTGACGATGGTCGTGCTGGCCCATCTGGTTACAATTGGTCACAATGACCTGTGACAGGCTCGTCACTTTACCGGTGGCGCAGTCTCCAAATGTTGGGGAGAGATAGTGGATGTCTGCTCGGGAACCTTTACCCATTCGCCGGCTGCGCGAGTTCCAGCCGCTTGATCGACTGACCGATGAACAGCTGATCCTGTTGGCCACCCGGGCTGAAACCCGGCGTCTCGGCCCGGGGCAGCGGTTACTGGAGCGGGGCTCCCGGGACGGTCAGGAGTATTTCCTGATCGATGGCGAGGTCGAATTGGAGGCTGTGGACGGCCGCACGACGGCCATCGCGGCCGGCAGCCCGACCGGAAAAAATCCCATTGCCCGGTTGCAGCCGCGCATGTACACCGTGACGGCCTCGGTGCCCAGCCAATTCCTGGTGGTGGAGCAGGACACGCTCAACCAGTTGCTGCGGGCAGCACCGGTCAGCGATGACGGCGTTTCCGAGATGGCCGATGATAGCGGGGACGATGAGGCGCATGACCTGCTGATGGAGTTCTACGCCGATCTCCGTGCCAACAAGCTGACATTGCCCAGCGTGCCGGATGTGGCCTGGAAGGTTCGACGCGCCACGGAGCGGGACGAGTCCACCGCCGAAGACATCGCCCGCGTGATTACGGTGGATCCCTCGATTTCCGCCAAACTGGTACGCGCCTGCAACAGCCCGCTGTATCGGGGCTTCAACGATGTCCGCACGGTACGCGAGGCAGTGGTTCGCCTGGGGACCCGGACTACCCGTCAACTGGTGACGGTGTTCTCCATGCGGGAAGTGTTCAAAACCCAGCGCAAAGAACTGCAGGCAGCGATGGAGCAGCTTTGGCGGCACTCCCGGGAGGTCGCCGCGCTGTGCTGGGTGCTGGCGGATGCGGTCACCAGTCTGGATCCGGAAGAAGCCCTGCTGGCGGGACTGCTGCACGACATCGGCGCAATTCCCGTCATCGTCCACGCTGAGCACCACGTCAATGTATTCGCCGATCCCAAACTACTGGAGCAGGTCGTCGGCGAACTCAAGGCCGACACCGGAGCCGCGGTGCTGGAGCGCTGGGAATTTCCGGAGAGCTTTGTTACGGCCGCTCGCCATGCGGAAGACTGGGCCTACCAGCCGGCGCAGGAAGAGCCTCAACTTGTCGATGTGGTGATACTGGCTAAACTCCATGCCATGATCCGTGAACGTCAGGGCAAGACGCTTCCCCGATTCGAGACGGTGCCTGCCTATACGCGGCTCGGCGAGCTCAAGTTGAGCGCCTCCCGCAGCCTGGAAATTCTCAATATGGCGCAGGCGCGCATCGACGAAGTGCAGAAGCTGCTGTCGATTCACTGACTGTCGACGACCAACCGAGGCCGACCGGTTCATGCACATCCCGCTGTTTCCACTTAATTCCATCATCCTGCCCGGGGGGCGGATCCCCCTGCAGCTGTTCGAGCCGCGTTACATCGATATGCTGACCCGTTGTCTCAAGGACGACGGCGGCTTTGTGATCGTCCTGCTGCGGGAGGGCGAGGAAACCGACACCCTGGCCAGGTTCTACGATTTCGGCACCCGGGTGCGGATTGTCGATTTCCAGCAGCTGGAAAACGGTCTGCTGGGGATCACCGTGGAAGGCGACGCCAAGGTGGCCGTGCTCGATCACTGGCAGGCGCCGGATGGCCTGCATATGGGGCAGGTGGAATTGCTGGAGGAAGAGAGCGATCTGGCCGTGCCGGACGACCAGGCCGAGCTGGCGGTGGTGCTCAAGGCGCTGTTGCGGCATCCCGTGGTGCGGGACCTGGGCATGACCGTGGACTTCGACAGTGCCCGCGAGGTGGGCTGGCGCCTGGCCGAGCTGCTGCCCATCGAAAAGACCGATAAGCAGCGCCTGTTGGAGATGCAGGATCCGCTGGACCGGCTCGACCGCCTCTACAGCCTGCTCCAGGCCATGGAGTAGCCGGAGGCGCTTCAGTTTATCGGCGTGTAACGCCAGATCCCCGCCGGCAGCGCCAGCCAGACATAACACGCGGCCGTCACGGCCATCGCCGCCAGGGTGCTCAACGTCAGCGCATTCTGGCTCAGGCGGTGGCGATCGTAGCGGCTGTAGCTCACCCGCGTCAGCCCGCAGATGCTGAGTCCCAGCAACAGACCGCCCACCACATCCGTAAACCAGTGCACGCCGAGATACAGGCGGCTGACCGCGATCAACAGCATTGGCAGACCAAAGACACCGTACACCACCCAGCGTTGCCGGCGTGGCCACTCGTGGGCGACAAAGCTGGCGGCCAGGCCGATCATGGTGGCGACGCCGGCCGCATGGCCACTGGGGTAGGCAAAGGAGGCCGGTGGCACGCTGACTTCGTCAGGTCTGGGCACGGCGAAGCCGGCTTTCAGCAAGGTGGTGGCCAGCGTGACCATGACGCCGGCTGCAATCAGGTGCAGGGCGGCGGCTGGCATGCCGCGTAGCAGGAAGAAGGTGATGGCGATCAGGCTCAGCAGGGTGAGCAGCGCGGGATCCCCCAACAGGGTCAGCGTCACCGCCACCGGATCGAACAGCGGATTGCGCAAGGGCGCAAAAAAGGCCGCCGTTGCCTGGTCCAGTGGCGACAGCATGTGGGTTTCCAGGCACAGCAGCGACCAGAGGGCGAACAGCGAAAGGCTGCCAACGGTCAGCATGATCGAGGCCAGCGGAAACTCGGGGCCTTGAGGCCGGTCGCTGGAGAGTGCCTGCCAGATGCGGTCGGCGACGGGATGGTTCCGGGCCAGTGTCTGCGTACGCCGGTACAGGTAGCCGTCGCTGCCCAGCCCTATCTGCAGGCGGAAGATGAACAGATAGATGAGCGCCAGCAGCCCCAGACTCAGGGCCATGACCGGGTAGAAGTGTGGCGGTAGCGTGAGGTCCAGGGCCATGGCGCTGCCCACCAGGTAGCCGGGAATGACATAGACCGGCGCCCAGCCCAGTGCCGACACCACATTGAAGGCCACGAAACGCTGTGCGGGCATATGAAAGGCCCCGGCGATCAGCGGCAGGATCGGTCGCAGGGGGCCGACGAAACGGCCGATCACGATGCTTTTGCCGCCGTGCTGATGAAAGAAGCGGGCACCCCGCTCAATCATGTTCGGATAACGGGAAAACGGCCACAGTCGGTCCAGCCGACCCTGGAACTGCCGGCCCAGCCAGAAACTGGCGCCATCGCCGGCCACCGCACCGGCGGCGGCCCAGGCCAGGGCCTCGATCAGCGGCATGTTCACCTGGCCGGCGAGGGTGGACACCGCAAACAGAATAGCCACACCAGGTACCACGACGCCGGCGATGGCCAGTGATTCCACGAAGGCGGTGGCAAAGATGGCGCCGGAGAGCCAGCCCGGGTGCTCACCGAGCCAGGCAATCAGGTGGTGGAGGGTGTCCATCATGCGGCGTTGGGGTGCCCCGCCAGGAACCAGGCCCGGTCCGTGCCCCGTTGCTGGGCCTGTTGCAGGGCTTCACCGGCGCGATCCCGCAGGTGGTCGCTGGTGGTGTCGCTGGCGGCCCAGGCGGTGCAGCCCAGGCTGACGGTCAGGCGTCCCACCACGGGCCATTCGGCCTCACCCAATGTACGGCGAACCCGTTCCGCCATCACCCGGACGCCTTCTTCCGGCGTGAAAGGCAACACCAGGAAGAAGTCGCCATCGCCCAGTGCGTACAGCGTATCGCCGGCCCGGATGACGCCGAACAGGGTCTGGGTCACTTCCCGCATGAGCAGGGCCATACGGTCCTGGCCGTGCAGGTCGTTGACCTCGTCCAGATGATCCATGTGCAGCCGGATCACCGACAGCGGATTACCCGTGGCCCGGGCCCGGCTGATTTCCTTCTGCAGGGTTTCGTCCAGGAAGCGTGCGTTGTGCGCGCCGGTCTGTGTGTCGGTAATGGCCAGATCCTCGGCCGACTGGGCCATGTTGGAGTAATGCCAACTGTAGAACACGCCGGTGCCGAACAGCAGCAACAGACCGCCCAGCGTCACAATGGCCTGGGTGGGGTCGGTCGCCATGAACAGCCAGATGGCCACGCAGGCAATCAGCGCCAGCGTCATGGCCAGCGCCGTGCGCAGCGGCAGGATCAGCAGGTTGAGCAGAACCAGCGCCAGGGTCCAGTGGGACACATCGGGCTGGGAGCTGGCGAAGACGGCCAGCACCGCGAGCAGATTCATGACGGCCAGCAGGAGGGTATGGCCCGGCGCCATCAGCTGACGTCGGCGCATGACCCACGTGTAGGCGACGCCGGCCGCAGCGCCAAGACCCAGTGCCACGGCGAGGTAGAACAGATCGTAGAAACCGTAGCGCAGGTTCTGTGCGGCCAGGGCGATCATGAACAGCAGCGTCAGGCTGTAAGCCAGGCCGTGGGTGAGGGTGCGCAGCCGGGTCTCAGTCATGGGAGGTGGCCTCCGTCCCGGATGCGCCCGTACCGTCGGCACCGGACCAGGCGCTGAACGACTGGGTGCGGTTACCGCCCTGTTGTTGAGCCCGCTGCAGGGCCCGGCCTGCGCTTTGCTGCAGGCTGTCAGCATCGTCACCGATGTTGAGTCCGGCGACACCGGCGCTGACGGTCAGGGTCAGGTCATGGGACGCCAGCAGGCTGCCCAGCCCCTGGCGGATGACTTCGGCGCGGCGGGTGGCTTCGGTGGTGTTGATGCCCGGCAGGATGGCCAGGAACTGGAGGTCCGCCACCCGATAATAGCTGTCGAAATCCCGCAGCTGTGAATGCAGGTAGCGACCGATGCGCGGCAGGATGGCGCGAATGTCGTCTTCCGGCAGGGGCTCGCCCCGATGGATGTCCAGGCCAATCAGCAGGACGGCCATTTCGATCCCTTCCCGTTCACTGCGCTGGATTTCCTTGTGCAGGTCGGCGGACAGGTAGTCGCGGCTGGCGGCCTGGGTCAGTTCATCGGTACGCCGAAGCGGCGCCAGCTGCCGGCTCTTGTATTCCCGCAGGAACACGAACACGGCCGACAACAGGATGGCGAGCAGGGCGCAGGCAACAAACTGGTGACGGTCGGGGCCAAGGGCCGGGTCCAGGCCGGCTATGATCACCAGCGCCAGATAGGGCATTACCAGCAAAACGGCCCAGCCGAGGGACCAGAGTGCAAAGGTGGCCAGTGGATACACATAACTCCACTGGGACAGGCCGGGCGCGTTGGCGAGAATGGCCGGCGTCAGTGCCGTGAGGAACAGCAGGTTGGAGACGCGGGCGATGGCCAGGGGCAGCGTGCTGTCTTTGGCGATGCCGGCGTGATAGCGGGTCCAGACCATGACCGCGCAAATGGCGCTGGTCACGGCGGCCGCATAGGCGGCCTGCCACAGGGTGAACGCGGCAAGCAGCAACAAGGCAGCGGCGGCGAACCGGGCAAAGCGGCTCAACAAAAAAGTCTCTGCCACATTAGGCATTCGAGGTCTCCATGACGACATTTCCCGCAGGGAGCATTCCTGACTGCGGCAGACAGGCGGAAATGTACCGTAATTCCTTGGATCCGGCCTGTCATCATGGGACTGGAAGGCCACCGGTGACTTAAACCGAATCGATCGCCCGCGTATAATAACGTCTATGCGTGTATCCTGACATCCGGAGAGCCGTCGATTGGCTCCCACGAATGCAGATCGTCGTGTCGATACCTTATAAATTAGCAAACGTGCCTCCGATTCACGCCAGAATCTGAGACGCCTGAAAGCAATTCAGCAGATGGTAGGACCCTTGATGGATATTTCGGCTTACATGGCAGACGTTGGCCAGAAGGCGCGTGAAGCGGCAACCGCCGTGGCGCGCTCCAGCACAGCGGAACGTAATGACGCGCTGCTGGCTATGGCGGACGCACTCGATGCCTCCCGTGACGCCCTGACGGACGCAAACCGTCAGGACCTGGACGCCGGCCGTGAGAATGGACTGGAGCCAGCCATGCTCGATCGCCTGGAGCTGACGCCGGCACGCATCGATACCATGATCGAGGGTCTGCGTCAGGTGGCGTCCTTGCCGGATCCGATCGGGGAGATCACCGGCATGAGCTACCGGCCGTCCGGCATCCAGGTGGGCAAGATGCGGGTGCCGCTGGGTGTGATCGGCATCATCTATGAATCCCGCCCCAATGTGACCGTGGAAGCGGCCAGCCTGTGCCTGAAGTCCGGCAACGCGACGGTTCTGCGCGGCGGGTCCGAATCGCTGCATTCCAACCAGGCGATTGCCGCCTGCATCGCCGAGGGGCTGCGCCAGGTCGGGCTGCCGGAAGAGGCTGTCCAGGTCATCAAGACCCGGGATCGCGAGGCTGTGGGTAAGTTGATTACCATGCCTGAATACGTGGACGTGATCGTCCCCCGGGGCGGCAAGGGGCTGATCGAACGCATCAGCCGGGATGCCAGGGTGCCCGTGATCAAGCACCTGGACGGCGTCTGCCACGTCTATATCGACAGTCATGCCGATCCGGAGAAGGCCCTGGCCATCGCCGTCAACGCCAAGACCCAGCGCTATGGCACCTGCAACACCATGGAAACCCTGCTGGTGGATGCGGAGATCGCGGCCGACATCCTGCCGCTGCTGGCCAGCGCCTTTGAGGAGAAGGGCGTGGAACTGCGCGGCTGCGAGCGGACCCGGGACGTCCTGGCCCACGTCATCAGCGCCACAGAAGACGACTGGCACGCCGAATACCTGGCGCCGGTGCTGGCGATTCGCGTGGTGGACGGACTGGACGCGGCGATTGCCCACATCAATCGCTACAGCTCCCAGCACACCGACGCCATCGTGACCGAAAACTACAGCCGTGCCCGCCGCTTCCTGACCGAAGTGGATTCCAGCTCGGTGATGGTGAACGCCTCCACGCGGTTTGCCGACGGCTTCGAGTACGGCCTGGGCGCAGAGATCGGAATCTCCACCGACAAGCTGCACGCCCGCGGCCCGGTCGGTCTGGAAGGGCTGACCTCGCAGAAATACGTGGTGTTCGGCGACGGTCACATCCGTTCCTGAACGGGTGGGGCCTGAGCAGTCTATGAAAGTCATTCTTGGCGGAACCTTTGACCCCATCCATCACGCTCACCTGCGCACGGCCGTCGAACTGAGGGAGGTCCTCGGTATCGACACCGTGACGCTGGTGCCGTGCCATCTGCCGCCGCATCGGGATGAGCCGGGTGCGTCACCCGAGTTGCGTCTGCGGATGCTCTACAGCGCCATTGCCGGTGAGGCGGGGCTGGCGGTGGATGAGCGGGAACTGACCCGTAACACGCCGTCCTACACCGTCGATACTCTCGAAGAATTGCGCCAGGAGCGAGGGCCGCAAGAGCCTCTGGCGATGGTCGTTGGTACCGACAGCTTCGCATCGATCGATCGCTGGGACCGCTGGCAGCGCCTGCTGGAACTGGCCCACATCATCGTGGTGGAGCGGCCGGGCTATACCATCCCGGCCGAAAGCGCGGCCGGGCAACTGCTGGCGGACAACGCCGATACCGATGTGACCTCACTGAAGCAGGCGCCGTCGGGCCGGGTCTGGTCCGTGTCGCTGCCGCTGCTGGACATTTCCGCCACTGGCGTGCGCCAGGCGGTGCGGGACGGGCGCTCGATCCGCTATCTGGCGCCGGATCCGGTGTGCGACATCATCGCGGAATCCGGCCTTTATCGTGATGAGTCCGGGCCGTCATTCCGGGCTTGACCGGAACTGGTCGAATCGTGACCTGTCCCGGGATTTTGGTGGTACAATGCCCGCTTCATTGTCGCTGCCCGGGGCAGCGCATCAACCGTTGGGGCCGGACCGGCTCCGGCACGCCAGGTGGAGACACCGTCGAACAGGGTAATTATGCAGGCTGAGCAACTGAGAGATACGGTCGTAAACGCACTTGAGGAGGTTAAGGCGCAGGACATCAGTGTGATTGATGTCCGGGACAGAACCAGCGTCACGGATTACATGGTCATCGCATCGGGGACGTCCAGCCGGCATGTCCGCTCGCTGGCCGAGTCGGTGATTACCGAGGTCAAGTCCCAGGGTGTTCGTTCGGCCAATGTGGAAGGTGGTGAGAACAGCGACTGGCTGCTGGTGGACATGGGCGATGTCGTCGTGCATGTCATGATGCCGGCCACCCGCGAATTCTACGATCTGGAACGCCTCTGGCGCGATGCGCCCAACCTGGGTGCGGCTGGTAGCGAATAATCATGCGGTTGAAACTGGTCTGTGTTGGCCAGAAGATGCCCGGCTGGGTTGAGGACGGCTACCAGGAGTACGCGCGGCGCTTCCCGCCCGACCTGCCCCTGGAGCTGGCGGAAACGCCACTCGCCCAGCGCGGCAAGAATCCCGATATCCCCCGGTTGATGCAAAAGGAAGGCGAGGCCCAGCTGGCGGCCATCGGCCGCAGTGATCGGGTCATTGCGCTGGAGGTGGGTGGCAAGGCCTGGTCCACGGAAAAGCTGGCGAGTCAGTTGGAAGCCTGGCAAATGGACGGCCGGGACGTCAGCTTCCTGGTTGGCGGGCCTGATGGCCTGTCGCCGGAATGCCGGGCCCGGGCGGACCAGCTCTGGTCCCTGTCGCCACTGACGCTGCCCCATCCGCTGGTTCGCATCCTGGTGGCCGAGCAGCTGTATCGCGCCTGGTCCATTACCCGCAATCATCCATATCACCGCGCATAGGACGGTTTAATGCCCTGGGGGGAATTCAAGGATACCGCAGCCGAACGTCGCCTGTTCCAGCGTCGTGTGCTGGTTGCCCTGGTGATCATGCTCGGCCTGATCGGCATTCTGGTGACGCGGTTGTACTACCTGCAGATTCTCAATCACGAGAACTTCACCACGCTGTCGGAAAAAAACCGGGTCCAGGTGCAGCCCATTGCGCCGCCGCGGGGCCTGATCTACGACCGTAACGACGTTCTGTTGGCGGAAAATCGGCCGGTGTTCAGTGTGACCGTGGTCCCCGAACGGGTGCCGGACATGGACCAGACGCTGGCCCAGCTTCGCCAGATACTGAACATCAGCGATGAGGAGCTGGAGCGCTTTCGACGACGCTTGGACGAATACCGCCGGCCCTATTCGCCGATCTCCCTCAGTTCAGACCTGAGCGAGAAACAGATTGCCCGCATGGCCGTGCACCGCTACGAGCTGCCGGGCGTGGAAGTCGAGGCCGAGCTGGTCCGCTACTACCCCTATAGTGAAATTACCTCCCACGCCCTGGGTTATGTCGGGCGTATCAATCAGGACGAGTTACGCCGCCTTGATCCCATCGAGTATGCGGGTACGAATTACGTCGGTAAGTCCGGTGTGGAGCGGTTCTACGAGAACGCTTTGCACGGCAAGGTGGGCTACCAACACGTCGAGACCAATGCCCGCGGCCGGACGCTGCGCGTACTGGAGCAGGAAAATCCGGTTCCCGGTGACGATTTGCATCTGCAGTTGGATATTCGCCTACAGCAGAAAGCCTACGATCTTCTCAATGGTCGGCGCGGGGCCATTGTCGCCATTGAACCCAAGACCGGCGGCATCCTGGCGCTGGCCAGCGTCCCGGGCTTTGACGCCAACCTCTTTGTGACCGGCATCAGTGTCGACGCCTACAAGGCGCTCAGTGAATCGCCGGACAAGCCGCTCTTCAACCGCGCCCTGCGCGGCCAGTACCCGCCGGGCTCCACCATCAAGCCGATGATGGCCGTGGCGGGACTGGACAGCGACAACACCACGCGCGATCGCACGATCTGGGATCCCGGCTACTACCAGATCGACGGCAAGGGCCGCCGGTACCGGGACTGGAAGTGGGGCGGTCACGGCTGGGTCAATCTTGATGAGGCGATCGCTCAGTCCTGCGACACCTACTTCTACGACCTGGGCGAGCGCATGGGCGTGGATACAATGAGCAAGTACCTCGACCAGTTCGGTTTCGGCAAGGTCACTGCATTGGATGTCAGCGGTGCCCAGCCAGGCCTGCTGCCAACCCGGGAATGGAAACGGGGCGTCAAGCACCAACCCTGGTATCCCGGAGACTCGGTCAATATGAGTATTGGCCAGGGGTTTTTGTTGGCCACACCCTTGCAACTGGCAACGGCGACGGCAGTTTTGGCAAACCGTGGCAACTGGCATGCGCCGCGAATGCTGATGAAAGCTTCTGGTGCCGAGAGCACCGAGCAGGTTTTGCCTGAGGATGGCCATCCTGACATCGTCCTTCAGCGACAGGAAGATTGGGAATACGTCAGGAATGCCATGCATTCTGTGGTTCAGGGGCCGCATGGGACAGCTCGTGGATCCGGTCGCGGCGCCCCCTACTCGTTTGCTGGCAAAACCGGTACCGCGCAGGTCTTCAGTCTCGCGGAAAACGAGCACTATGATGCCGACGAAATTCGAGAGCGACTGCGCGACCATGCCTTGTTCATTTCATTTGCACCGCTGAAGGATCCCAAGATAGCGGTCGCAGTGATCGTCGAGAATGGCGGCGGCGGCAGCAGTACGGCGGCGCCTCTGGCCCGCAAATTGATTGATGCCTGGTTACTGGATATGAATGCTGGAGAGCCAGAGAAACCGGTCGTTGCCGACAAAGCCAAGGCAGGGGGCTCCAACGATGGCTGATCGCGATATCGTCCGGCATATGTCCGGTCCGAGCCTCCACGCCCCGCAGGGCTTTCTGGCCAAGATTCATCTGGATCCAATACTGCTCGTGCTTCTGTTGATCCTGCTGGTCGGCGGTCTGTTTGTGCTGTATAGCGGCGGCGACAGCAGCATTGCCATCGTTGAAGCCCAGATCGCCCGGATCGGTGTGGCGCTGGTCGTGATGTTCGTATTCGCCCAGTTGGACCCTTCCGTATACCGGCGCTGGGCGCCCTGGCTTTACGGGCTGGGAGTGATCGCGCTGATCGCCGTGCTGCTGGTCGGGATCGGGGCCAAAGGGGCGCAGCGCTGGCTGGCGCTGCCGGGGCTGCCGCGATTCCAGCCTTCGGAGTTCATGAAGCTGGCGGTGCCGATCATGACCGCCTGGTATCTATCCCGACACTACCTGCCGCCACGCATTTCGCGGGTCGCCATTGCGCTGGTCATTGTGTTTCTGCCGATGGGTCTGATTGTCGAGCAACCCGATTTGGGCACGGCCCTGCTCGTCGGGATGGCCGGGTTGTTCGTCATATTTTTTGCGGGCTTGAGCTGGAAGCTGTTAGCGGCGTTCTTTGCCATGGCAGGCGTGTCGGCGCCCGTGCTGTGGTTCTTTATCATGCGCGATTACCAAAAGCAGCGGGTGCTGACATTGCTGGATCCAGAGAGCGACCCGCTCGGCGCCGGCTGGAACATCATCCAGTCGAAGACGGCGATCGGTTCTGGCGGGCTGATGGGCAAGGGATGGCTGCACGGCACTCAGTCGCATCTGGATTTTCTGCCGGAGAGCCATACGGACTTCATCGTTGCGGTACTGGCCGAGGAGTTTGGTTTTATTGGCGTCACACTACTGATCACACTGTACTTCCTGATTATCGCGCGTTGCCTCTATATTGCGGTCAATGCTCAGGACTCTTTTGGGCGCCTGGTGGCCGGGGCGCTGACGATGACCTTCTTTATTTACGTCTTTGTCAACATCGGTATGGTCAGCGGCATATTGCCGATCGTGGGAGTGCCGTTGCCCATGGTGAGTTACGGTGGAACCTCGATGGTCACGTTGATGGCGGCGTTCGGGGTGATGATGTCGATCCACACGCACCGGCGAATGATCTCGGCTTAGGTGACGTTACCTTTTATTCATAACGGGGGCGCGCAGTGGTGGCGGCTCTGGGCATCATGCTAGTCTTTGGCCGCCCCGGCGGAGTAAGCGCCGGGGCGGCCAACATAAAAAGAACGTCGGGGACGATCATGCCTTCACATATCATGAGTGTCGTACTGGGGCTGTGGGCGATGTTGGTGGCGTCCCTGACTCATGCCGGTTATGTGGAAACGCCTGCCGGGCAGGCGTTTGTCGACGAGATGGTCCGTCAGCACGGATTTGATCGGAGTACGCTGGAAATCTGGCTCGCCAGCGCCCAGCGCCAGTCATCCATTCTTGAAGCGATCAGTCACCCGGCGGAACACACCCTGGCATGGTATGAATATCGGCACATCTTCATAAAGCCGACGCGTATCGAGAAGGGGCAGGCGTTCCTGCAGACCCACGCAGACACGTTTGCGCGTGCGGAACAGGAATTGGGCGTGTCACGCTACATCGTGGCGGCCATTATCGGTGTGGAAACCCAATACGGTGAATACGCCGGTAATTACCGGGTGCTGGATGCACTGACGACGCTGGCGTTCGATTATCCGCCTCGCTCGGCGTTCTTCCGCAAGCAACTGGGCGAATTTTTTCTGATGGCCCGGGAACAAGAGCTGGATCCGACAGTCCTAAAGGGTTCGTATGCCGGAGCCATGGGGTTTGGCCAGTTCATTCCCAGCAGCTACCGGGATTTTGCCATCGATTTCGATCACGATGGACGCGCCGACATCGTCAATAACCCGGTCGACGCCATCGGCAGCGTGGCCAACTATTTTGCCCGCCACGGGTGGCAGGCTGGCGCTCCGGTGGCGGAACCGGTGGCAGGGGCGGATTATCCGCAGGCGTTGTTCACTGACGGGCTGGCCCCGAAACTGACGGTGGCGGACTATCAGGCCGCGGGTATCGTGCCAAAAGCCGGCGTGTCGGCGGAAACCCGGGCACGCCTGATGCGGTTGCAGGCTGAGGAAGGTCAAGAAAATTGGCTGACGTATCCCAACTTTTACGTCATCACCCGTTACAATCACAGTCAATTGTATGCGATGGCCGTTCTGGCGCTGTCGCAGGCGTTGGCGCGGAACCCGGATAAGGCGAGAGGTTAGGCGTGTCTTGCTGGACGATGGCGGAACGGCGCATGAATCCGATTAGTGTAAAGCCAGGGCTGGCTCTGGTGATGACCGTGGCTGCCGGGCTGCTGGCCGGGTGTGCGTCGAGTCCTGAGACCTCGTCGTCAGCCGGTACATCGTCATCGCGGTACAGTATCAGCCAGGATCGGGCGCCGTCCGAGGATTACGACGTCAGCGATCTGAAGAGTGCCACGCCTCGCTACGAGCCGCCCAGCCGCTACGGCAATAAATCGCCTTACACGGTCTGGGGCAAACGCTATACGGTGCTGGCGGATGCCAGCGACTATGTCGAGCGGGGCACGGCGAGCTGGTACGGCGAGAAGTTTCACGGTCACAAGACGTCCAACGGCGAGACGTTTGACATGTACAAGATGACGGCGGCCCACAAGAGCCTGCCGCTGCCCAGCTATGCCCGGGTGACCAACCTGGACAATGGCCGCAGTGTGATCGTGCGGGTGAACGACCGGGGGCCGTTCCACAGCTCCCGGATCATCGATCTGTCCTACGCCGCGGCCAAGAAACTGGGCTACCAGAAGCGCGGCACCGCTCATGTAGAGGTGGCCGCGATTACGGTGTCGCGTGATGGTAGTATGTCGGTGGCCGGAGAGGCCGCGCCGTCGCGGGAATCTGCACCGGCGACCTCCAGCGCGAAAGAGGGAATCTTCGTCCAGGTGGCCTCGTTTACGCAGGTGGAATCGGCCGAACAGCTCTCGCAGCGCCTGCGAAACGTGACCCAGGCGCCGGTTCGGGTGTATGCCGCCGGCAGCTATCACCGGGTGCAGGTTGGCCCGTTCGCGCAGCGCGGACAGGCCGAACAGGAAAGTAAACTGATCGAACAGGGGGGATTGGGGCGCCCGATTGTGGTGACCGATCCTCTATAGTGGGCCCGTGCCGGTGGCTGGCGGTGGCATTGTCATCGTCAGCGCTGCGTATGACCCGGAAGCAGACGCCTGATTCACCGGTTCGAGGCCGGTTGTTGCTGTAAAGGCGGATGGTTCTTCCGAATCCCGTGATACCCGTCGGGTATCGTCAACTGATGTAACTGCTGAATGGTTCCATGGCTAAGAATACGGTATTTCAAACATTTTTCCGCGCGCTGATCGTCCTGTTCACCTGGGTCTCGGTGGCGGCTGCCCAGTCCCAGCCGTCCCTGATCCCGTCGCCGCCGCAGATTGCGGCCAGCTCCTACGTGCTGATGGACGCGGCCAGCGGCCACATCATCGTGCAGGGCAACAGCGACGAACGCCTGCCGCCGGCCAGTCTGACCAAGATGATGACGGCCTATATCGTCGAGCGTGAACTGTCCGAGGACCGGATTGCCATGTCCGACGAGGTGCCCATCAGCGTGCATGCCTGGCGCACCGGCGGTTCGCGGATGTTCGTCAAGGAAGGGTCCAACGTGACCGTCGAGAATCTGCTGCACGGTATGATCATCCAGTCCGGTAACGACGCCAGTGTGGCGCTGGCCGAGTACGTGGCCGGCAGTGAGGGCGCGTTTGCCGACATCATGAACCAGCAGGCGCAGATCCTGGGCATGAAGAACACCCACTTCATGAACGCCACCGGCCTGCCCCACGAAGAACACTATTCAACGGCGCACGACCTGGCGCTGCTGGCCCGGGCAATCATCAACGATTACCCGGACAACTACCCGATCTATTCCCAGAAATACTTCACCTACAACGATATCCGTCAACCCAACCGCAATTCGCTGCTGTGGCGTGACCCGTCCGTCGACGGCCTGAAGACCGGTCACACGGACGCCGCCGGCTACTGTCTCGTGGCGTCGGCCAAGCGCGACGATATGCGACTGATCGGTGTCGTGATGGGCACCAATAGCGAGAGAGCCCGGGCCCAGGAAGTGCAGAAACTCCTGAGCTACGGTTTCCGCTATTACGAAACCCACTCCCTGTTCAAGGCCGGCCAGCCGCTGAAGGATGCCACCGTCTGGGGCGGACAGAAGGAATCGGTGCAGGTGGGACTGGCCAACGATGCGATCGTCACCATTCCTCGCGGCACCAAGGATTCGCTGGAGTCGGTCATGGACATCGACAGCGTGATCAAGGCGCCGGTGAAGGCTGGCCAGGAACTGGGTCAGGTGCGGGTGACGCTGAACGGCCAGGAAGTGGTCAAGCGCCCGGTGGTGGCACTGGAAGCGGTGGACGAAGGCGGGTTCTTTAAACGCATCTGGGATGCGATCAAACTGTTCTTCGTGCAGTTGTTCAGCTGATTGGCGACAGTGAGGAAAGCAGCATGAGTGAACCGCAGCCGCCCAAAATTGAATTCCCGTGTGATTACGTCATCAAGGTGATCGGCACGGCCGCGCCGGACTTTCGCGAATTTGTCGTGGAAGTGGTGGAGCGCCATGCGCCGGGCATCGATGAAACCGACATCACGATCAACGACAGCCGCCAGGGGCGTTTCAGCTCCGTGCAGATCAAGATCGTGGCGACCGGCGAACCGCAGCTCAAGGCCCTGTTCGAGGAGCTCAAAGCCAGCGGTCGCGTTCACATGGTCCTCTAACCGGTAGCCTGTCGTGTCCGAAACATCTGACCGTTCCGTCATCGTTCGCCACCTGGGTCTTCAGCCATACCTGGAGACCTGGGAGGCGATGAAGAGCTTCACCGCCGCGCGCACGCCCGAGACCGCGGACGAGCTCTGGTGCCTGCAACATCCCAAGGTCTTCACCCAGGGGCAAGCCGGCAAGGCCGAGCATGTGTTGGCGCCGGGAGACATTCCGGTGGTCCAGGTGGACCGGGGCGGCCAGGTGACCTATCACGGTCCCGGCCAGCTGGTAGTGTACCTGATGATCGACCTGCACCGGGCCCATTTCGGTGTGCGTGAGTTGGTCAGTGGTATCGAAGACAGCATCGTTGCGATCCTGGCGGACCTGGGCGTCGATGCGGCCCCGCGCGCCGATGCGCCGGGTGTCTACACCCAGGGCACCAAGATCGCCTCACTGGGCCTGCGCATTCGGCGCGGCTGCTCTTTCCACGGCCTGGCGCTGAATGTCGATATGGACCTGGAGCCGTTCCGTCGCATCAATCCCTGTGGCCTGACGGGCATGGCCATGACCCAGGTGGTCGATCACGCCCCCCAGGCGACGTTTGATGGCGTCCAGGACGCGTTGGTGGCTCGCCTGGTAGAACGACTGGATCTGGGCCGGGTCCGGTTCGAGACCGGGTTGCCCGTCGTTCAGGCCGTATCCTGATTGGGGACTTCCCCGCTACAGACCCGATTGCGCCCCGTCGCCTTGGCGGTGTAGAGGGCTTCGTCCGCCCGCTGCAACAGTCGGCTGGGGGATTCGGCGCCGTGAATGCTGGCTACGCCCGCGCTGATCGTCGTCCGAACAATCCGGCCGTCATAGGTGGCAGGAGCCGCTGCAATTGACTGGCGGATCCGCTCGGCAATCCGGATGGCTTCCTCCACTCCGGTCTCCGGCAGGATCGCCAGAAATTCCTCACCGCCCCAGCGCGACACAATGTCGATCCGGCGGCACCCTTCCTTCAGTTTGTCCGCCACCTTGATGATCAGCTCGTCGCCCGTCTGGTGGCCGTAGTGGTCGTTAACTCCCTTGAACAGGTCGATATCCAGCAGGATCACCGAAAACGACTGGCGGTTGCGAAGGTAGCGCTGGTACTCGCCTTCCAGGCGGATCAGGCCTTCGCGACGGTTGGTCAGGCCGGTCATGGTGTCGTGCTTGGCCGCGTACTCGTACTCGCCGGCCAGGGTGAGGAGACTGGCCTTGCTGCGCCGCCGGCTCAGGTCGAGGACGTAGCAGGAGACCATTTCGAACGCGAGCACGTTGATCATCATCAGCCGGAAGCTGTCACTGTATGGCGTGTTGAAAAGAAGGTCTCCCAGCGGCGAAAACAGGCCGACCAGAGCCGTCAGGCCAAAAGCGCAGGTCAGGACGCCGACCCGGGGCGTGCTGATGTAGAAAATGATCGGCGGATAGGCGAACAGCCAGATGATCGCGGAGCCGTCTTCCAAGGCGGCGGTCGCTACATAAATGAACAGGGCGGCAATGATGACGATGAACGTCCGCCGGTGCAGGGTCTGATGCCGCAGCGTCAGGTACACCAGGGCATTAAGCATCAGCATCACGCCCACCGTGGCCAGCGTGGCCATCACCAGGGTGTCGCCTCGGCCAGCAGCCCGGTAGGCAAAGAAAACCAGGACCGGCAGGGCCCCCACGCTGAGCCAGTTGATCAGCCGGGGAAGCGGTATTTCGCCCCGAGTGTGGTCGGGCACAGGGGCTGACGGCCAATAAGACTTGGATGAATCGGGCATCATTGTTAGCGTTATATTTATTGTTTAATCGATACGAGCATAGCGCCAAATGCAGTAGCGCTCTGTTTTAAAACGTAAACATGACGTTTGCGGCGTCGCATAGTCGCCTGTGCTGGTTAATCAGTGATCACTACACGGCAAAGCTGCAGGGAATCCATTGGCTCCGGAAACCGGGCTGGCGCGGCAGGTCGGTGACCAGAGACGGGTCGGGCTCACGTATAATCGGTAGGACCCACTTTCGAAGAGCGCCCGGAAGCCGACCATTCGGCCGTCGGGCTGCAGCATTCATCAGCTTCTGGATCCCTTGATGACTTCCAAAAAAACGCGCAAATCCGTTTCCCGCATCAAGACCGGCAGCTTCGAGCGCCGGCTCAGTCTGACCCGGGCCGGTCTGTTCGCCGGTACCCGCATGGCCACGCACATGGCCACCAACCTGTTCAGCAGCCGCGAAAAGCGTGAAGAACGCCACCGCCAGATGCTCTCAAGCCAGGCCCGGTTCCTGGTGGATGAACTCGGCAAACTCAAGGGCAGCGTGGTGAAGATCGGTCAGGTCATGGCGCTCTACGGCGAGCATTTCCTGCCGGCCGAAGTGACCGAGGCGCTGCACACCCTGGAAGATCAGACCACCTCACTGGCCTGGCCTTCTGTCGAGAAGGTGCTGGCCAAGGAGCTGGGCAGTGAGCGCCTGGCCCAGCTGGACGTGGATCCCGAACCGATTGGATCGGCCTCGCTGGGGCAGGTTCATCGCGCCGTACGCCGCAGTGACGGTCTTGAGATTGTGCTCAAGGTCCAGTATCCGGGCGTCGACACGGCGGTGGACAGCGACCTCAATGCGGTCGCGCAGATTCTGAAAGTCGGGCGCTTTGTGTCCATGGGCCCCGAATTCAACGAATGGCTCGAAGAAGTCCGCACCATGATGCACCGGGAAGTGGACTACGCGCTGGAAGCCCGGACCACCGAGCATTTCCGCAAGATGCTGGAGGGCGACGACCGTTTCGTGGTGCCCCGGGTCCTGCCGGAGTATTCCACCCGCCATGTGATGGCGTCCACTTTCGAGCCCGGCTGGCCGGTCAGCTCGGACAAGGTGGCTTCGCTGTCGCTCGAGCGTCGGAGTGCGCTGGGCCGTGCCGCGCTGGAACTGTTCTTCCGTGAGCTGTTTGAATGGGGCGAGATCCAGACCGACCCCAACTTCGGCAACTACCGCATCCGCATTGCCGAGGAAGCCGGCACCGAAAGCGACCAGATCGTACTGCTGGACTTTGGCGCCGTGCAACAATACCCGGACAGCTTCCTCGAGCCGGTTCGGGACATGATCCGGGCGTCCTATGAGCAGGATCTGGAGCGGGTCATCGAAGGCGGGACCAAGCTTCATTTCATGAGCGAGAGCTGGCCCGAGGACGTGCTGCGGCGATTCGGCGAAGTCTGCATGTCGGTGCTGGAACCGCTGGCCCCGGCCAACGGCGAGTGGCCCGAATTCGCGGTCAACGAGCAGGGCCAGTACCGCTGGAAGCAGAGCGACCTGCCGTCGCGGGTGGCCCGTCAGGCGGCGCGTTCCGCCATCAGCCGCTATTTCCGGATTCCGCCCAAGGAATTCGTCTTCCTCAACCGCAAGCTGATCGGTGTCTACACCTTCATTGCGGTGCTGCGGTCGGAGTTTAACGGCGAGGATCTGTTGCAGGACTATCTGTACGACAGCGAAGAGGCGGCCGCCCGGGACGCCGGCGACTGACCCCGGAAGTCAGGTCGCTTCCAGCACCAGCCACAGCACCAGGGCGTAGCGAAGGCCCTTGCCGATGGCAACCAGCACGATGAAATTGAGCCAGGGGACGCGCATGATGCCGCCGATCAGCGTCAGCGCGTCACCGCCGATGGGCAGCCACGCCATCAGCAGCGACCACTGGCCGAACCGGTTAAACCGGTTCTGGGCCTGTTGCAACTGTTTTTCACTGACCGGAAACCAGCGTTTGTGGCGAAAACGCTCCACCTGCCGTCCGATCCAGCCGTTCAACACCGACCCCAGGGTGTTGCCCAGTGTGGCGAACAGCCACAAGCCCCACAGCGAGTAGCCCTGCGTTACCAACCCGCCGAGCAGAACCTCGGAGTAGGCCGGCAACAGGGTGGCTGCGGCAAAGGCCGTAAAAAACAGGGACAGGTATGCCAAATCGACTCCCGTCTGATTACACAGTGTAGTGGTGGGTTTACCGGTCGATCACTATCGTTATCAAGAAATCGTCCGTCAGGCCGATAGCTTATCTTGTCAGTCGCACAAAGTCTGAGACAAGGGAGCTGGGCGTGATGGCGTACGACGTATACGAAGATCTGCGGTGCCCCTACCGGACCGGGTGGTGCTGCCTCACTCTGTGACCCGGGAGTGTCATGAAAAAGCTGTCTCTGAAAGTCAAACTCTACGCGCTGGTCATTGTGCTGCTGCTCATTATGGGCCTGAGCATGATCATAACCGCCCAGGTATCGCTCTCCAGCATGGAGTCGCGCATTTCCGATGACACCGGCGAACTGGTGCAGAACATTGTCGTCGAGCGCCTGCGTGCCACGGCCGGCCAGTACGGTGAGCTGGTGGCCAGTATCTTCAACCGGGCCTACAAGATCCCGGAAACGTTCCGCGAGGTGATTCACCGCAACGTCGAAGGCTCCGATTCCGCGCGCATGAGCCGCCGCGACCTGATGGAAACCGCCGGCGCGATCCTCAAGGGCCAGCCGGAACTCAGCTCCATCTACGCGCAGTTCGAGCCTGATGCCTACGACGGCCAGGACCGCTACTTCACCGGGGGTGTGGAAGATCACAGCAGTGATGAAGGCACGCTGGAGATCTACTACTACCGGGACCAGGACGGCAAGATCCACTTCAGTCGCACAGCGGATCCGTCGACCAAGTACGATACCACCAAGAACGAATTCGGCATCCGCGAAGCCGAGTGGTACCTGTGCTCCAAGGAAACCCTCAAGCCCTGCACCATGGAGCCCTACAACTACGAGATCAGTGACGGTTATTCCGAGCTGATGACCAGCCTGGTGATGCCGATATTCAAGGATGGCAAGTTCGGCGGGGTCGTCGGTGCCGACATCAATCTGTCCACCATCCAGAAGACGCTCAAGCAGGTCAGTCAGAACCTGTACGACGGCGCCGGCCGCGTGACCCTGGTCAGCGAGATGGGCCTGATTGCCGGCACCAGCCATTACGACAAGTTCCTTGGGCGGCCGCTCAAGGAAGCCCTGCCGGATCGGGCGGCGGCTTATCGCAAGCTGGACAAGGACGGTGACAACGACGTCTTTGATAACGGCGAAGACATCGCGGTGGCGTATCCGATCCACATCAAGGCTTCCGACACGACCTGGTCGATGATCATCGAACTGCCGCGGGATGTCGCGCTGGCCGACTTGAGCAAGGTTGAGGATGTCCTGGGCGAGGAAGTCGACGCCACGGCAGGGCGCCAGTTGACGGCGGGCATCATCGTGTCGATCGTTTCCCTGTTGCTGCTGGTGGTGCTGGTTCGCAGCGTGACCCGGCCGCTGGATCGCATCCGTGACCGCATGGCCAATCTGGCCAGCGCCGAAGGCGACCTGACCCAGGAGCTGGAGATTGATACCCACGCCGAGCTGATTGCACTGGCGGACGGCTTCAACGCGTTCCTGGCGAAACTGCGGGACATGATCAACGACCTCAAGTCGATCAATGGCCGCGTCAGCGAGCAGTCGGACAGCGTTCGCCGCATTGCCCAGGAAACCGAGGAAAACACCTCGCGTCAGCACAGCGAGATTGACAGCGTCGTGACCGCCATGAACGAGATGTCGGCCGCTGCCAGTGAAGTCGCCACGTTTGCCAGCGACGCTGCGGGCAATGCCCGGGAAGCCAGCGACGGGGTCGTGAGCACCCAGTCGACCCTGACCACCGCCGTCAAAGGCGTGCAGGAACTGGCCGCCGATATGGAAGAGGCCAGCGGGGCCATCGGTCAGGTCGCCAACCGCAGTGACGACATCAACCGCATCCTGGAAGTCATCCGCGGCATTGCCGAGCAGACTAACCTGCTGGCTCTGAACGCGGCGATTGAAGCGGCACGGGCCGGCGAACAGGGGCGGGGCTTTGCGGTAGTCGCCGATGAGGTGCGCACACTGGCGTCGCGGACCCGGGAGTCCACCGACGAGATCAGCGAGATGATTGAAGGGCTGCAGGGCGAGGTCCAGCAGACGGTGACGGTCATCCGCGGCGGCGTCGACCGGGCCACCAACGCGGTTGAACGGACCCGCGAGGCGGATCAGTCACTGGCCGAGGTGGTGCAGCGTATCGCCACCATCGTCGAGCACGTCACCCAGGTGGCCACGGCGGCCGAAGAGCAAAGTTCGGTCAGCGAGGAGATCAACCGCAACCTGACCAACATCGGCGATGCCGCCAGCGACCTGCGCGAACTGTCTCAGCGGGTTCGCGGTAACGGCGAAGAGTTGGGTGAGCAGGTGATATCGCTGGAAGAACAGCTTAACCGCCTGCGGACCTGAACCGGACCGGGTAGGGCGGTGCCAGAAGCCGACAGTGCGTTGTCGGCCCTGATACCGCCCACCTGGCCGCATACGCAGAGCCTATGACGATCATTCAAAGCACCAAATGGGAAAAGACGCGGCCGTCTGGCAAGCTGAGCCCCATTGAATCCGAGGAGGTCGAAGATGGATCGCGTGACCATCTATGGCCGCATGAGTTGCGGTTTTTGCGTCCGTGCCCGCCAACTGTGTGAAATCAAAGGTTTTGATTATCAGTTTGTGGATATGATTGCCGAAGGGATGAGCAAAGCGGACATCGAAAAAATGATCAACGAGCCGGTCTATACCGTGCCGCAGATCTTTGTCGGCGACAAGCACGTCGGTGGCTTCACCGAATTTGCCACCTACGTGCAGCAGCGGGAGGCTTCTTCACTGGCCTGAGTTGTCAGCCGGCAGAACCAAAAAAGGCGCCCGATGAGGGCGCCTTTTTTAGGTTCATCGCACTTTACCGGGAAAAGCGGCTTTGATTTTCAGGAAGAAGTAGTCGTTATCCCGGTAGCCGTACGCCATCCGCTTGATCACCTTGATTTTATTGTTCATCCCCTCCAGCACGCTGGT
>NZ_RHGZ01000028.1:0-68600 GCF_003789045.1 Marinobacter sp. R17
TATGGATTGCCGGAGTTGGCAGTACGGTAACGGGTTGAATCAAATCACTGAATCGCCGTGGTACGTGATCCGTATGCCCGGTGATGTGGGAGGAGGGGCATCGTGAGGTGCCTCCCTATCCCGATTATGCTCACAAGGATTTCGGGTGCCTTACAAAATGAATCCCCAACAATTTGATGCTGTGTTAGCACTTAGCAGTGCTGACCGAAGCTCTCATTTTGTTGGAAAGGTTGCCGATTGGGAGCAGTTGTGGGGTGTCAAAAACGATCTCGGCTGGCTGGTTCCGATCACTCCCGAAGATTTAGAGTATTTCCCCGTTTGGCCGCACCCCGAGTATGCTCAAAAGATCGTGGATGAGCATTTCCCTGGCCATCATGCGGTAGAAATACCACTTGAAGAATTTCTATCCCATTGGCTGCCAGCCTTTGAGGCTGACAATGTTAAGGTCGCGGTATTTCCAAACAAAGAGTGGGTGTTCTGGGTTATGGAACCGGCTGACTTGGCGCAATGCCTAAGAGATGAGGCCGCTCAGTATGAGTAAAAAGCATAACCATCGCAGGCACGGCGACGTCTTTTCCATTGCGGCTTCGCCTCCATTCCAAAGCCGCGCATGCTGCGGGAGATGAGCATGGTCGGGGTCAAGTCTTGCCTTTTGCCTCAACAAAGCTTGATTGCAAAACCTGAGGCTCTGGCTTGTAACCCGATCCTTAGCAAACCTCCCGGCTCTGTATGTCCTGTCGTCAAACTGAAGTTTCCCGGTCAAAAGCCTAGGGTCAGGTCTTGCCTTTTGCTCTTACCAAATTTCACGCAATCGCATCCGAAGCAAAGCGAAAGACTTATTTTGCGCCCTCGATGAAACATAACTAATTCAAAAAATTACATTTTTCTCTGAGTCGCTCAAATAGGCTGACCTATACTAAGCGGCGATCAATGGAAAGCGAGAGACAAGACATATGGAATTGAGATCTGTGCTGTGTGTTATTGCCTCCAGCTTGGTGTTGACGTTAGCCGGTTGTGCCTCGTCAGTTGGCAATCGGTCCTCGTTCGAAAACACCAGGTTTGTGGTTGGGCAAACTCAAAAGAATGAAGTGGCTGCGGTGCTTGGTTTACCTGCAGAGGTTCAGCAAACTGATGAGTTGCTGCTCTGGGGCTACCCCGAATCGCCACAGCTCTCCGGAGTTTTCTTCGCATTCCCCACGGGCAGCAATGTCGTAAGCACTTATGACATTAGCCTGTTCTACGACAAGAAAGCCTTCCGTGACGCTAGCCTCGTGTATGGGTTCGATGAGGAGGGAGTTCTTCGTCGGGTTATGGATAAACGCAAAGAAGGAAATTAAGTTTTGTTTCGATCCCTATTAATCGTCATTTGTTCAGTTGCCTTTGCAGGGTGTGCCAGCACGCTTCCCCAGGAGACCTCGACAGGTATTAAGCAAGGGAAAGTGGTATCGGCGGCGGTGATGTTGGATAAAAAAATCCAATACAACGAAATGGTTTACAAGGTTCTGTACAACGAAACTCGAACTCAGGAGGCGGTCTTTGGCGGCTTCTGGGATGTCGACAAGGACCATACGAAGCTTTTGACCTCGGCGCTTCAGGCATTGCATGTGAACGTGGACTCCGTGTCGCAGGCGCTACCGGAATCGGAATATAACGATCTTTACGAGAGGCTGGAAAATTCCTACACGGACAACCCGCAAGAGGACCCAGCAACCCCCTTTGAGCTGAACGAAACCACGCGATCCCGGCTGCTGGATGAGGGGTATCAATATCTGGTTCTGTTTCGAACCAGCTTTATCATGGTCGACGCAACCTCGATTACCTCCTCGGCCACTTTGAAACTGCCGTCTACGATTACCATCATCGACCTGGTTAGCAATGGCGAGGATTACAATGGCTCTTTCCTTCCTGTGTTTTACGCGGATTACGATGAGTCAGTAAGAGAGCTGGAGGACGATAACCTTGCGCTGATCAAGTCGGCGACTCAGCAGCGACTTGAAGAAGGTTTGAGACATGAGTTTTCCAATATGCTGAGTATCGAGGATACCGGTGATTCATGAGATCACCGAGACCATCCGGAAAAGGGGCTTAGTGCCCCTTTTTTAATGGAATATGCCCCCTCCTGAAATAAGTTGCCACTCTCAGGAGCGAGACATGGACAACGCTACTCCTACCCGCAAAAAGCGCACCCGGTCACTACCCCGTGCCCGAGGGAGGCGAATCCTGCGCTGTATTCACCTGCGCTACTGTGCCGTACCCATACAATTATATTGAGATCACCACAAGAAGAGTCCAAACGGTTGCATGGCAAGGGCGAGGTTTGCCAGCCCTGTTCTTCGGGTGTGGGATCTTATGTTGCTATAAAGGACAGGCTCCCTATACTCATGGAAGCTCAAGGCTCTCTCGCATGTATTTGTTTTATAGCTGCTTTCTACATTCTGAAACACTTTGGCGGCAATGGGCATCCGGTGCCTATCCAAAACGAATGCAGTGACCAGAAGTCTCATCTTTAACACTCATGAGGACGAGAAAAAGACCAATGAAACAAATAACACTATGGATAGTGCTCGTGCTGCTTCAAGGCTGTGCTACTGGGACCATTCATATCGAAAACGAAGACGTACCCATTGATGATCAGCATTCTCTGGTCATCGGCGCTAAGGTGGGCTCAATAACGAACGTTTACATTGACGACAAGCGTTATCGGATCGAATCCGGAACTCGGTTTCGTGGAACCCTCCCTTTTGCGATAGAGCTTCCTCCTGGGGACCATACACTCAACACCATTACGATGGATGGCGGGGACTATTACTACCGTTACCCAATAGATCGCAAGTTTACGACGCGGCCGGGCGGAATACTGAATCTTGGAACCATCATTACCCGGCACAAGCCGTCCAATAAAGAATTTGTCTATGGCTGGATAGCCAACCATAAAGACACCGCAAAAGTCCTTTCGCAGGAGGCGCCCGCATGGCTGGCGAACGATCTGGAAAATCACAATTACGCCATTGCATCAGGTCCTTACCTGGGGGAGAAAGGCCTTAAACAGATCCTGCTGCCGCGGATAGTACCTTCATTCAATGTGATCATGCCGCAAAATGTGCCTAGAGGTGCTTCCTTCAGTTTTCATGGCGACATATTGGGAACTATCGGCATCTACGCTTCGTTTCAAAAACGAGGAGAGACGGAAACGGATCTGGTCCATATCGTATTCACTGACAATACAAACTATTACTACGAATCCTGCACGGGTAGTACTAGTCGACTGCTATGCGTTGCTTCGGACACAGCTCTGTTAGACAGGGATGGGTTCCCTAAGGACGGTGAATCTACAAGAAATCTGGTGTGGGTCGACGCAGCGTCAGGCACGACCTTTAACGTGAAGACATTGCCGTTCAATACCGCCGCTAGATCTTTGTTTTGGAGCAGTGACCTGATCGTTGTAGTTGATGAAGAATTTGATGTGTATTCCAGCATTGATAATGGAGACACTTGGCAATCAATGCCAAGCGGCGTGGAGCGACAGTTTATGGAGCTGCGCTTACGCGGAGTAAAGTTTGAGGCAAAAAAGGATCAAATCCTGGTTCATCTCTCCGGAGCCAATTCCGGTGAGGTCCGGGTTGACTCTGACACTGGCGAGATCAAGAAGATATAGTCGGCAGCAGGTCAGAGGCCCAAGCCCCCCTCTGACCTGCCCCGAATCCTTGTTAAACATGGGTAATGGGCATAGTCACCGTGATAAGCGGCTACAGTTCGCTTTTGCCTAGTGCGCCTGGATTTACCTCCAACATCCCCTCTCAAGCCCCACCCAAAGACTATAATTTCAATACAGAAGCCCCTTCGTTGAGACTTCTGGTTCGCTCGCGTGTGAGTGGCAACCATCCGTCCGAAAACAGTCGGTGGAGGGGAAGGCGATGAGCTTAACGTCAATCGTACAACGCGGTTGGGACGCTGTGGGCGCCGGGGATTTCGATGGTCTGGTGAAGGACTATGTCGAGAACATGGTCTTTGTGATGCCGGGGCAGGAGGATGTCCTGGAAGGGCGGCAGGCGTTTCGGTCGGCCCTGGACGGACTGGGCGGGATTCTCCCGCCGGGTTTCGAGATTACCGGGCTTCAGCATCTGGAAGGCGCGGACGAGATGGTGTCGATCGTCGGATGGAAGTCGTCTAAGATCGGCGGTTCCCAGCTGTCCGTTCTGTTCCGGTTCCGGGACGACAAGATCTACGAAGAGCGCTGGTTTATCGATACGGAGCAGTGGAAGCGCGCGTTCTGACGTCCGCGTTTGCCGTGTCGGTATAAACGTCGATGCCGAACTCTGTCTATGCAGAGCCGGGGAGGAGCGGGTGAGCGTCAGTCCGTCACCCGCCGCCGCTCAGTCCCTGCCCGCTGCTTGAGCCGCGCAATGCAATCCCGGAACGCCCGGCTCACCACCGTCTGATCCCGCACCATCGCCATCTGCGGCCAGGTGGCCTGTTCCCCCAGTTGAATGTACATCGCCAGGTCCTTTTCGCTGGGGTTGGAGAGCACCTTTCGGTACAACCAGGGCTTGAACGGGAACTGGATGTTGATGTCCCCCAAGTAAGACTGGGTGGCGAGCGCGTGGGCCTGTTCCACGTAGGGGCGGAGCATCGAGGGGGTGCCTACGTTGCGGGTCAGCTCCAGTATTGAGGCCACCTGGGCATGCACGAGTGTACCGGCGGCCTGGCGCATAGTGGCCGGCACGCCGCGATCGTGGTGGTGGCTGATGAACGGTAAGACGTGTGGGTTGGCCTGGCTGACGATGGTCTTGTTCACGTTGTGCAGGCGGGCCATGCGCATCATGGGCAGGTCGCCGTGGACGCTGCCGTCGATCCAGGTTTCGGTCGGCATGTAGTCGGTTTCGCCGTCCGCCGCCTGTTTATCGCGCCCGCGCAGGGTGACCGGCGGGTAGATGCCCGGCACCGCGCAGGAGGCCAGCACGGCGGAATCCACCATGACTTCCGGCGAGGCCAGTTCGTTCAGCAGCCGGGGCTTTTGCCGGGTGCGGGTGGGCGAGACGGAGATGTTCAGGGTGCGGCCGCTGTGCAGGTACGCTTCCCGGAAGCTGTACCGCCCGACGTTGGCGCGGATGTGCGCCAGCAGCCGCTCGGGATCCATGGCGTGGCCCTGTTGCCAGATGCGGTCCGGCCGCAGCCAGTGCAGGGCGTCCCGGTTGACCTGTTCCGGGTGGCTGAAGAAGGTGGCCAGTTCCGAATCGTCCCGGGTGCAGATGGCGGCGGCGAGGATGGCGCCCATGCTGGAGCCGGCGATCACCGGTGGCAGCAGGTCCTGCGACCACAGGGCTCGTGTCACCCCGAAATGGTAGATGCCGAACGCCGCGCCGCCGCTGAGCATCAACGCGGTGTTGCCGAAAACGCGCTCGGCGTTGCGGAACAGCTGCAGCTTCTCGGAGTCCGTCACCCCCGGCAGCGGGTTGTCGCACACGTACTGCATGCCGCGCTCGACTTCCTTCAGGAATTCCGTGACCAGATGCTTGGTGCCGGTGCGGGCGACGGCGTACAGGTCCGGGTTCGAGAGTTCGCCCAGGTGGCGGTACAGGCTTTCCTGCAACACGCGGGTCAGGGCGCGGGTGTCGCCGTCCAGGCGATGGGCTTTCAGCGCCTCCATATGCTCGCGGATCAACACGCTGTGGAGCATCGGCGTGTCGTCTTCGGCCCGCCAGTCCAGCAATCCGTCCACATCGTCGAGTTCGGCGGCCGCCGCGTACCAGTCGTCATAACAGGTCGCGTTGGCCATCTGTTGCTGGAGGGCTTTGCGGAATCGGGATTGGCGTATCATGCCGAATACCTTAGCTCAACCGGCCCACCTTGGGGAGGCATCGGGGATGACGGCCTGTTCAGGTTGGGTCCGGAAGGATGCGGATTCGCGCGGACAGCGTGCGCTCGCGGCCCGGACCCAGCCGGATGGCGTTGGCCAGCTCGGGCCGGTTGAAGGCGTCGGGCATGAATTCGTTGGGCTCGATGGCCAGGCCGTCGTACTGGCGGTGAGGCAGGCTGTGGCCGGTATAGACCTGTACCACGCCATGGGACTGGGCGAGTTCCAGGGTCAGGTGGGTGGCCGGATCGTGCAGGCGGCTGCTGATCCAACCCGGCTGCGCTGAACCCACAAAGCAGCGGTCGATCGCCTGCCCGTCTATCGTTCGACCCTCGCCGCTGAAATCCGATTCGGTGCCGCTCAGATCGGTCACGCTGGCCGCGCCCGCTAAGGGAATCAGTCGCTCATCGGTGACGACGCCCTGGTGATAGGGCAGGGTCAGGTGGGCGTCGCGAATGTCGTGCCCGCGGGTTTCCAGGTAAGGGTGCCAGCCCAGGCCGACCGGTGCGGAAACGGTGCCCTGGTTGGTGGCGATCAGGTCCAGTTGCAAACCCTCCCGGGATAGGGTGAAGCGGGCTTTCAGGGCGAGCTTGAAGGGGTAGCCCGGAGCGTCGCCGGCCAGCAGCTGGTCGGTGCCCAGTTCCAGAATCGAACTGTTGTCATCGGCGGTTTCCCGAACCGGGTACCAGGCCGCATCCATGACCAGCCCGTGCAGGCTGTTGCCGTCGTTGTCGCGCCCGGCAAAGGCGTGGGTCGCACCATCAAAGGTGTATTGCCCGCCCGCCAGTCGGTTGCTGTAGGGCGCGAGGATGGCGGAGCGGGCACCGGTCAGGGCCGTGAAATCGGCCGGATCGTTGTAGCCGCCGAGCACGGACTCCGGCCCTTGCGCGGTGGGCAGCGTCAGGCTCAGTAGCGTGGCGCCACGCAGGGCGATCTCGGCCCGGGCCGATCCGTCGTCGCTGGACAGAATCCGCGTGGGGTCATCGCCGAACTGGCCTTCCGTGATGTGGTAGCCCGCCATCGTTCTTCAGCCTCCAATCTGCCGCCAGGCGGAGACGTAGGCGTCGGCACGCTCGCGTAGGGTGGCGGCATCGAAGCCCGGCTTGTAGAGGCCCGAGCCTAGGCCGAATCCGCCGGCGCCGGCCGCAGCCAGCTCCGCCAGGTTCTCCGGCGTCACGCCGCCGGTCGGCGCCACCAGCGTGCCTTTCGGCAGCACCGACAGCAGGGCCTTGATGCCCGTCGCGCCCACCAGTTCCGCCGGGAAAATCTTCAGCGCTTCGGCACCGGCTTTCAACGCCGCGAAGGCTTCGGTCGGCGTCATGACACCGGGCAGCACGTCCATGCCGGCGGCCACACCGGCGCGGATCACTTCAGGGTCACCGTGGGGCATTACCTGCAGGCGGCCGCCGGCCTGCTTGAGCCGTTCGACGTCCTCCACGCTGGTGACGGTGCCGGCGCCGATCAGGGCCTGGTCGCCAAAACGGTCGGCCAGCGCGGCAATGCTCTCGAACGGCGAGGGCGAGTTGAGCGGCACTTCGATCAGCCGGAAGCCGGCCTCAATCAGTTGTTCCACCAGGGGCACCGCTTCGTCCGGTTGGATGCCGCGCAGGATGGCGATCAGGGGCAACTCGGCGCGATAGGTTTCAAAGGCTTGGCTGGGCATGGGCCACTCCGTCAGTTGGATTGGGGCAGCCCGGCGCGGGTTGCCAGTTGGTGGAGGCCGTGGGTGACCGCCTGGTCGCCGTCGATGCTGCGGCTGCTCTGGCCATGGCGTTCCAGGGCTTCGGCATACAGTGCCGTCAGGCGCGGATCGCCGATCAGGGTGACGTCGCTTTGCGGCTGTAGTGCTTCGACCATGGCGCGCACTTCGTCGCCGATCAGCAGGCCGGAGAGGTAGGCGCTGGCGGTTTCCGGGAGCATGTCACCCAGCAGCACTTCGGTGCGGGCGCTGAACAGGTGGTGCATCAGGCCGCCGGGGCGACGGACGCGTTCCAGGCCTCGGCGAAAGGCTTTGGCATCGTGTTCGCCGCCGGCAGCAAAGCGCCGCAGGATGGTGTGCTGGCGCAGGGCCGAGTAGGCGTCCCCGGTCATGCAGGTGCTGAACGACTGCACGGTGCGGCCGTTCAGGCGAACCCACTTGGCGTGGGTGCCGGGCAGGCAGAGGATTTGCTCGCCGCGGGCGTCGGGGTCGAGGGCGCCGAGAATCTGGATTTCCTCGCCGCGCATGACGTCCGGGCTGTCGGCCACCGACTGGCCGCGCAGGCCGGGCACAATGTAAGCCGGATTGGCCTCGCCCAGTGGCGTGACCCGGACCAGGCCGTCGGCGATGTCGTCGAGGCTGGCGGGGCAGGCGAGATAGGGCACTTCCACCAGACCGTCGGCGCTGCCGATCATGCCCGCCATCAGCACCGGCACGCCCGGCAGGTGAGGCAGCCAGGGCGAGAGCTGTTCGGTCAGCACCGCCGGAAACCCGTCCCGCTCCACGTGCAGGATGCCTTTCGGCGCCTGCAGGCGGTCGATAACGGCGCCGTCGGCGGCGAGCAGGGTGGCGCGGAAGTTACTGGTGCCCCAGTCGACGGCGATCAGGGCACCGGCCTTGAGATCGGCCGCCGTCATACCCGCCCTCCGTCGATGATGTGGCTCTGGCCGGTGATCAGCGCGCTGTCTTCGGCGGCCAGGAACAGGGTCAGGCGGGCGACGTCCGCCGGATCGATCTTGGTCTTGAGGGCCTGTTGCTGCATCAGTTCCTGCTCGGCCTCATCGGTCAGCCACAGGTCCTTCTGGCGCTGGGTCATCACCCAGCCGGGCAGCACGGCGTTGACGCGGATGTTCTCCGGCCCCAGCTCCCGGGCCAGTCCCTTGGTCAGGCCGACGATGCCCGCCTTGGCGGTGACGTAGCCGGGGTAGCCGTCCAGGCCCAGCAGGTAGCTGTTGGAACTCATGTTGATGATGCTGCCGCCACCGGCTTCGCGCATGGCGTCGCGCACCGCCTGGGTGGAGAAGAAGTGCGGGCGCAGGTTCACCGCCATGCCCTGGTCCCAGTATTCCGGCGAGACGTCTTCCAGCTTGTGGCGGTCGTCCCAGGCGGCGTTGTTGATCAACACACGGATCGGGCCCAGCTGGTCCGCTACGGTGCGGATCGCAAACCGCAGGGCTTCGACGTCGCGGATGTCGCAGGGGACGAACAGCGGTTGGCTGGCGCGGTCGGCCAGTGTCTCGCTCAATGCGTGGCCGGCGTTCTCGTTGATGTCGAGAAAGGCGACTTTGGCGCCCTGGTCGGCAAAGGCTTCCACCAGGGCGGCGCCGATGCCGGTGGCGCCGCCGATGATCAGGGCGACGCGGCCAGCCAGGCTCGGGTAGGTGGCGTAGTCGGCCATATCAGTGGGACTCCCGCGTCACGACGTGGCCGCTGCTGCCCTTGAGGAAGTCCAGGTCCGCGCCTTCGTCCGCCTGCATGACGTGGTCGATGTAGAGGCGGTAGTAGCCGCGCTTGTGGGGCGATTCGGGCGCTTCCCACGCCTGCTGGCGGCGGGCCAGTTCCTCGTCGGAGATGTCCAGGTGCAGCTTGCGGGCTTCCACGTCCATCTCGATCCAGTCGCCGTTTTCCACCAGCGCCAGCGGGCCGCCTTCATTGGCTTCCGGCGAGATGTGCAGGACCACGGTGCCGAAGGCCGTGCCGCTCATGCGGGCGTCGGACAGGCGCACCATGTCGGTGACGCCTTTCTCCAGCACTTTCGGCGGCAAAGGCATGTTGCCCACTTCCGGCATACCCGGATATCCCTTCGGACCGCAGCCCTTGAGGACGAGGATGGAGTTTTCGTCCACCTCCAGTTTCGGGTCGTCGATGCGCGCCTTGAAGTCCTCGATGGTCTCGAACACCACCGCCTGGCCCCGATGCTTGAGCAGGCCTTCGCTGGCGGCGGACGGTTTGATGATGGCGCCTTTCGGGCACAGGTTGCCTTTCAGTACGGCGATGCCGGCGGCCGGGCGGACCGGGTTGTCCATCGGTCGGATGACGTCGTCGTTGAAGCATTCCACCTGATCCAGCGCTTCGCCGATGTGCTTGCCGGTGATGCTCGGGGCGTCCAGATGCAGCTGATCCTGCAGGCGCTGGAGCACGACGGGCAGGCCGCCGTTGTAGTGGAAGTCTTCCATCAGGTACTGACCGGACGGCATCAGGTTGACCAGCAAGGGCACCTCGCGACCGAGGCGGTCGAAGTCTTCCAGGTCCAGCTCCACACCCAGCCGGCCCGCAATCGCCAGCAGGTGGACCACCGCGTTGGTGGAGCCGCCGATCGCCGCGTTCACCTTGATGGCGTTCTCGAAGGCCTTGCGGGTGAGGACCTTGGAGATGGTGAGATCTTCGTGAACCATCTCCACCATGCGCATGCCGGTGAGGTGGGCCAGCACCTTGCGGCGGGCGTCCACGGCGGGGATCGAGGCGTTCAGGGGCAGGGCCATGCCCATGGCTTCCATCAGCGAGGCCATGGTGGAGGCGGTGCCCATGGTCATGCAGGTGCCCGGGCTGCGGGACATACAGCCCTCGGCGTTGAGGAATTCCGGCAGGCTCATGGTGCCGGCGCGGACCTGCTCGCTGAACTTCCACACGTCGGTGCCAGAGCCGATGTCCTGGCCGCGGTACTTGCCGCTCAGCATGGGACCGGAGGAGATGACGGTGGTGGGCAGGTCGACGCTGGCGGCGCCCATGACCTGGCCCGGTGTGGTCTTGTCACAACCGCCCAGGAGCACCACGCCGTCCAACGGGTTGGCGCGGATGGATTCCTCCACGTCCATGCTCAGCAGGTTGCGGAACAGCATGGCGGTGGGGCGCATCTGGGTTTCGCCCAGGGACATGGCGGGAAATTCCAGCGGCACGCCGCCGGCCTCCCAGACGCCTTTCTTGACGTGTTCGGCGATGTCCCGCAGGTGCGCGTTGCAGGGGGTGATTTCCGACCAGGTGTTGCAGATGCCGATGATCGGCCGGCCGTCGAAGGCGTGATCCGGTAGGCCCTGGCTCTTCATCCAGCTGCGGTGGATAAAACCGTCGCGGTCGTGCTTGCCATACCACTGCTGGCTGCGGAGCTTGCGGTCTTTGTTACTCACTCTGGTCTCTCCCGTAATGCGGTCGTGCCCCGCCATGGCTGTCCGAAGCGACGGCACGGCCATCCGGGCGGTCCGGATAGCCGGTTGGGCGCAAGAAGGCTTGATATCCCTTAAGGGTAGAAGAAAGGCAGGCATAGGCCTTTAAGTTCCAATATATGGAACGAGTGTTCCATTTATGGTTTAGTGTTATCTTCCGACCCGTTCCGTGTCAATACGGGGTGGCTTTATTCAGGTCATTTGACGCCAATGGCTACGCCTTGACCGGCACAATGCCGAAGGTCCATATTGCGGAACCGTCATTTCCAGATATGGAACTGAGTGGTATAAACGCGACACAATAGCGCCACAACAACAAAAGAGGTCCCTCATTCATGTCGTCGATCGATAAGGCGATCCAGGTCCTGGAGACCGTCTGCGACAACCCGGAAGCCATCCGGTTTACCGATCTGGTCGCCCGTCTCGGGCTGCCCAAGTCCACCGCCCATCGCCTGCTCACCACGCTGCTGGACCACGGTCTGGTCCGTTATGACCGGGAAGATCAGCGTTATTCCCCCGGCTACCGCCTGCTGAGCATGGCCCAGCGGACCTGGGAGCGGCTGGATATTCCCAAGGTGGCGCGGGATCACATGCAGCGGCTGCTGCACGAGGCAGGGGAGACGGTCCATCTGGCGGCGGTGGACGGTCACGAGATCATCTACATCGACAAGCTGGAAAGTCCCAAGACGATCCGGCTGTATTCGGCGATCGGCAAACGGGGGCCCATGTACTGCACCGGCGTGGGCAAGGCCATCCTCGCCTACCTGCCCGAACAACAGCAGGAAGACGTCATCGCTCACACCGAGTTTGTCCGACACACCGCCCACACCATTCCCGACGCCCGGGCCCTGCGCCAGGCGCTGGCGGACATCCGGGTGCGTGGCTGTGCGCTGGACATGGAAGAACACGAGGAAGGCGTGCGCTGCGTGGCGGCGCCCATCTTCAATTTCCGGGGTGAGGTGGTGGCCGGTATCAGCGTGACGTCCCTGGCGTCCCGCATGAGCACCACGCGGCTACAGGATCTCCAGGCGCTGCTGCTGGAAGTGGCCCGGGGGATCTCCCGTGAGCTGGGCTATCTGGAGTCCGCCGACCGCAATCCGCTTGGCTCGCAGGAGACCGCATGAACTTTGAACCCCTGTTGAACGATCGCTTCGCCCTCGGCGAAGGCCCCCACTGGGATGTCGAGAACAACGAGCTGCTCTGGGTGGATATCGTCGGGCGGAAGGCGTTTGCCTATGGCACCGAAGAAACGGCGCCTCGCAGCTGGTCCTTTGAGGCGACGGTGAGCGCCATCGTCCCTCGCACCAACGGTCACTATCTGGTCGCCGCCGGGCGCGGCGTCTATGACCTGGATCCCGCGGATGGCCACCTGACGGCCGTGGCCGAGCCGGCAGCGGAACCGCCCGAAAACCGCACCAACGAAGCCCGCGTGGATCCCCGTGGCCGCTTCTGGATGGCCTCCATGCAGCAGAACATCGGCCCCGACGGGGAGGACATCCCGGTGCGCCAGAGCAGCGGCCTGCTGTGGTGCATCGACACGGACGGCAGCGTCCGGCAGGTGGAATCCGGCGTTGGCATCAGCAACAGCCTGGTGTGGAGCCCGGACGAAACCCGCATGTACTTCGCCGACACGCTTAAAGGTGTGATCTGGCAATACGACTGGGATGCCGACACCGGCGCCGCCTGCAACCGCCGCGTGTTTGCGGCGACCGAGGGTTACGGTAATCCGGACGGCTCGGCCATGGATGAGGAAGGCTACCTGTGGAACGCCCGATGGGGCGCGGGCTGCCTGATCCGCTATCGGCCGGACGGCGAGATCGACCGGATCGTCGAGGTTCCCGCGCGCTGCCCCAGCAGCTGCGTGTTCGGCGGTCCGGATCGCAAAACGCTTTACGTCACCACCGCCCACGCGGAATTGACACCATCGGAACGCGGGCCGCTGGACGGCGCGCTGCTGGTGGCCGAGACCGATGTGGTGGGCCAGGCGTGTACGGCCTTTAAGGGCTGATGTTTCCGAGCGTGCGACGGGACGGACTCTTGCTGCTCTGGTAGTGCAGCGTCGCGCATTGAATTCACCGAACTGATGTTTTCCAAAAACAAGGACAAGCTATGCATGCACTTACCCTGATCTCGTTCCTGTTTTTTACAGGGCTGGTCGCACTGATCACCTGGGTGGTCACGCGCCGCGACGACCACGACAGCACGCGCGGCTATTTCCTGGCCGGTCGTAGCCTGACCTTCCCGTTCATCGCCGGCTCGCTGCTGATGACCAACCTGTCCACCGAGCAGATGGTGGGCCTGAACGGCTCCGCGTTCACGGACGGCCTCAGTGTGATGGCCTGGGAAGTGGTCGCGGTCATTGCGCTGGTGCTGCTGGCGCTGTTCTTCCTGCCGCGCTTCCTGCGCAGTGGGATTGCCACCGTGCCGCAGCTGCTGCGCGAGCGGTTCGACCCGGGCACCCAGCTGATCTGTAACATCATCTTCCTGCTGGCCTACGCGGTCATCCTGCTGCCCATCATCCTGTATTCCGGCGCGGTGGGGCTTCAGGGCATGCTGGACCTGCCGGGGCTGACCGGTATCCAGTCCGACACCACGCTGCTGTGGGGTACGGTCTGGGTGGTGGGCCTGATCGGCTCCGTCTACGCCCTGTTCGGCGGTCTGCGCACCGTTGCGGTTTCCGATACGCTGAACGGCGTGGGCCTGCTGATCGGCGGTTTCGTGATCGTCTACTTCGGCCTGCAGGCCGTGAGTGACGGCACCGGCGTGATGGCCGGCTGGGACATCCTCAAGCAGACCAACCCGGACAAACTGAACTCCATCGGCGGTGCGGACCAACAGGTGCCGTTTGCCACGCTGTTTACCGGCGTCTTCCTGATCAACGTGTTCTACTGGACCACCAACCAGCAGATCATCCAGCGGACCTTTGCCGCCAAGAACCTCGCCGAAGGCCAGAAGGGCGTGCTGCTGACCGGTCTGTTCAAGCTGCTGGGCCCGCTGTACCTGGTTATCCCGGGCATCATCGCCTATCACCTGTATGCCGGTGACGGCATCCGCGCGGACGCCGCCTACGGTCACCTGGTCTACAACGTGCTGCCGCCTTACCTGACCGGCTTCTTCGCCGCGGTGATGGTGGGTGCGATCCTGTCCTCGTTCAACTCGGCGCTGAACAGTACCACCACGCTGTTCAGTCTCGACCTGTACAAGGGCGTCATCAACAAGGACGCCACCGACGAGCAGGTGGTCAACGCCGGTAAGATCTTCGGCTGGGTCATGGCCATTGCCGCCATGCTGATCGCCCCGATGCTGGCGGGTCAGGAAAGCCTGTTCGGCTACCTGCAGAAGATGAACGCCATGTACTTCATCCCGATCCTGTCCGTGGTGCTGGTGGGCCTGCTGAGCAAGCGCGTGCCGTCCATTGCCGCCAAGATCGCCCTGATCGGCGGCTGCGCGATCATCGGTCTGGTCTACTTCGTGCCGCCGTTCACCGGCATCCTCGATGCGATCAACGACTTCCACTTCGTCGCGCTGGTCTTCGTACTCCTGGTGGTCGGCATGCTGCTGATCGGCAAGATCGCCCCACGGGCCACCGCCTGGGTGCAGCAGGACAGCGGCCAGGTCGACCTGACGCCCTGGGGTGGCGCGATTCCGGCGGGCATCGTGCTGGTGATTCTGGTGATTGCCATCTATGCGGCGTTTGCCGGTTGATGAAACTGGCACTCAATCGCGCGCCTGAATGACAGAAACGCCGCCAGGACCCGGTTCTGGCGGCGTTTCTGTTTCTGCCTTCCTCGTTGCTCTTCGTTTGTCTGCTACTCTGATCTTTAACAACTAATATGTTGTACTGTTTTTATTTTACATCAAAAAAGTTGTATTCATTGGTTTTAACATATTTTTAGTTGTAATATGATTGCTTAACAGCAAATGTGTTGTTTGTTGGTGTGTTTGATCGGTGGTGTACTCATGAAATCAATCACTGACGTCAGCGATGTTCTTCAGGCGCAACGCAAGAAGCTCGGCCTGAGTCAAAAGGATATGCTGATGCGTATTGGTATGTCGCAGCAGCAGTATCAGAAGATCGAGTCCGGCAGCGATATGCGGTTATCCACTTTGTTGCGGGTTCTCGAGGGGATGGGGTTGGAGCTGACGATCCTGCCTCAGGAGCAAGCGCGCACTTTGCCCACTGTTCCGGATGGACAGGAGAGCGATGAACCGGAACAGACGTCGGTTTGGTCGTCTGAACTGGATGATCTGAAGGATCGTTCGTGATGGGGGCATCTCAAATGGAGCGGCAGGAGGCGGTCGAGGCGCTGGCCATTGAACTACATGGTGAGCGTGTGGGGGTGCTGGCTCATTATGCCGGCGGCAAGAATATTTTGACCTTCGACCCGGCATATGTCGAAAGCGATCCTAGGTTACGACCGACAGTGACACTCAGTCAGTGGGTGAATGATCGCTATCTTAAGGCGCCCGCGATGGCGTCGCAGCGGATACCCCCACTTCTGTCGAATCTTCTGCCTGAAGGCGCGCTACGTGAATGGATGGCGGCGTCACAGAAAACCCACCCGGACAATGAATTCCCTTTGCTGGCGATTACAGGAGATAACCTGCCGGGTGCCTTTGTCGTGCGACCTTTACCGAAGGGGCAGATTCCATCCTGGGCACTGTCATCACGAGAACGGGTAGAGCCGGTTCAAATTGATGTGAATCGCGTCGGTCAGCGCTTTTCTCTGGCCGGTGTGCAAATGAAATTTTCAGCCAGACGTCACGACCAGCGGTTCAACATTACCTCTGAGGCTGGCGGCGACGACTGGATTATCAAAACGCCATCGACGGTTCATCGGCACGTGCCTGCCAATGAATACACCGCTATGCGGTTGGCCGAAGCTGTGGGTGTCGACATTCCAGACATTGAGCTGATTCCTGTCGGGAATCTGCAGAATCTTCCTGATATATCGATCGAAGAGGAATACGCCTACGCGATTAAGCGGTTTGATCGCAGTCTTGAGGGGCGAGTGCATGGTGAGGACTTTGCGCAGGTGTTCGGCTTGTTTGCTCATGACAAATATAGAGCAGCTAATTACGAGCAGATTGGTCGGGCGCTGTATCGCTATGGCGCCGATGGCCTGTCACAACTCCAGCAGATGGCGAGGCGTCTGTTGGTGAACGTGCTTTTGGCTAATGGGGACGCCCACCTGAAAAATTGGTCCCTGATTTACCCGGATCGCCGCAATGCTCAGCTCTCGCCAGCCTACGATATTCTGATGACGCGGGCCTATATGCAGGGAGAAACCGATGTGGCCCTCAATATGGCCGGAACCAAAAACTGGTATCGTTATTCGCTGGAACACTTCAAAACCTGGGCTGAGAAGATTGGGGCGCCGTGGCCAGCGATCCGGGTGCATTTAACCGATGTTATGGCGCTTGCGCGGCGGGAATGGCCCGATCTCCTGGAAAGCTTGCCCATGGTTGAGTCGCACAAATCGATGCTGCGGACTCACTGGCAGGCGCTGCATCAAGACCTCCGCATTGGTAGGGCGCACGAATGATGAAATCGGGCATCTACCAGAGTATTTGGTGTGTCTGGATATTTTCGATGTTTCCATTCGTGGCCCATGCGGCCTGCCCGAAAGATCCCGCGACAACGTATGAACAGTTGTACTGCGATATCCAGGCCAGAGGCGGCGGGTCGACGTTGCCCACGTTCGAGGATTTCCGCAGAAATACCCCCCAGGTTCAGGCCCTGTTGCTCAAGCGACCGGCTTCCCGGCTGGGGTTGTCGGTGCCCGAAGCCGAGGCGGCGACATCTCAACCGTCAAAGCCTGCCCCTCCGGTCACTTCAGAACGTCCAAAACCCGACACCGAAACCGAACCGACGCCTCCACCGGCTGCCGACTCGGCATTCGACGGTTGCCGGCTGAGTGGGGCGGTTATTCGCTGTCCGTCGGCCCGATACGAACTGGCAACCAATCAGGCGAATTCGGCCCTCCGTGCCGGCGTGCTGGATGACGATAATCGCCTGGATTTGAACGCCTATCGCGGAGACTTGTCGGACGAAACGGCGGTTCGCGCCTACCTCTCCGACGCCTACGACCGTTACATCGCCAAGATGCTGGAGATCGGTCTGGGCGGAACTACCATGAGCTTTACCCGCTTCTACAACAGCTTCCGCCGTCACGAGGCGAAGGGCATCGACTTTGCCCGGCGGATGGACGAGACGTTCGACTACCTCAAGCAGGACAAGCGCACCCTTGGAGTGAATCGCAAACCGCCGGACGAGCTGCCGAAGACTCTCGACAACTGCGCCCCCTCCGGCGCCCGGGTGATCGTGTGCGACAATGTGACGACGAACTGGGTGTATGTCCGCGACTGAGTGTCCGGCATTGGTGTCGGCCCGGCCGATTTCGTATTCTGGATCGTTCTCTTTTGGATGTGAGTCACCGGCATGAGTCTGACCCTGGCGAAATACCTCGCGGCGATGCGTGAGGGCAAGCCGATCAACTATCCTGCGTTCCTCAAACAACTGCCGCCGGATCTTGCCGCCCGGCACCGCGAATGTTTTGAGCTGGACCGGGTGTCGCAGCAACGCTGGCGGGTGACCTGTCGGGATGAGGCCGTGATGACGGAGCTGGAGCGTTTGGCCCAGGCGCCGTCATCCCGTCGCGACGCCGCACTGCAGGGGGATTCCCACCGCCGGGTGACGGCAACCGCCTTCGTTCTGGTTTACCATGACGTCCTTGCGGACCCGCGACCGGATGTGGCGTGCCTGCATGCCGATGCCAGCCATATTGGCTTTACGCCCAAATCGACGGCGCTGGTGATCGAAAACGAGGATAATTTCGCCCACTACCCCCAGATGCTGGCTTTCGCCGGCAACTGCCTGGGCGAGACGCTGTCGCTGGCGACCTGTGACGTCATCCTGGGCGGAGGCCATCGCGTGCTGCGTGAGCCGGTGACCGACTGGCTGGCCGGCTATGACCGCATCCTCTGCGCCTTCGATTACGACCTGGGCGGCCTGAAAATGTATCAGGCGTTGCAGGTACGGCTGGGCGATCGGGTGCAGTTCCTGCAGCCGCCGGACTGGACGCCGTATCGCGACGGCTTCCGGAAAACACCGCAGACACCGCAGCGACTCATGGACGCCATCAACCGGGCGTCGACGCTGGGCTTTGCCGGGCTGGCCTCGCTGTTCAGCGAGACCCGGAAATTTATGGAACAGGAGATCATTCTGGATGAGCACTGAGGGGATGCCCCAAAGCGAAGCGCAGGCCTATTTCCGCTTCGGGATTCGCCGCCTGGTGCTGGTGGATTCGGCGGGCTTCTGTTACGTCGAGATTCCCCTGAACCAGCACGCCCTGCTGCTCGGCAGCGGCAACCTCGGCAAGTCGAGCCTGCTGAACTCGCTGCGGCTGTTCCTGCTGCCGGAGAGCAACTTCCGCAACAGCAAGAACAAGTTTGCCTTCCGTAACGCCAGCGCCGGCAGCTTCTACACCAACGAGGAAAGTTACCAGCACTACTTCCCCAGCCAGTCCAGTTTCCTGATCATGGAAGTGGAAAGCCCGTCCGGCACCCATTGCCAGGTGCTTTACCGGGAGCACAGCAGCCAGTTGAGCTACGGCCGGATCTTCGTGCCGGTGGCCTACGACCAGCTGCGTGGCCTGTTCTGGCACTGCGCAGAAGATGACGCCGACGGCATCGGTGAGGCGGTGTCCGGGCTGTCCGTGGGTAAGGTGACCGAGGCGCTGAAGAAGCGGTCCCGGGAGACGGTGGTGACCAGCGATCCCGGCAAGCTCAAGTCGATGCTCTACAGTTCCGACCTGATGTCGCCGGACGCGGTACGCTACTCCGTGCTGCCCCTGGCGGATCCCGACGAGCGCAAGATCCAGTCCCTGCGCACGCTGATCCTGCTGCTGTTCGAGATGAAGGCCGACGACAAGGCCATGGCCCACGCGGTGGCCAGCATCATCGAAGCCGACAAGAAATTCGCCGACGACGCCTTCGAGCTGGATATCGACCAGTTTCTCGAGCGCCACGACCAGCTCAAACGCCGGCAGGAACACCTGACCCGGATCGAATCCGCCCGCCCGCAGTTCGACAAGCTGCAGGCGGCGTTCGAGCGCTACCAGACCCTGACCCGCACCCAGCATGACTTTGCCGCCTTCCGCGACGGGCTGGCCCAGGCCCTGAAAGACATCGGCCAACAACGGCAGGATGCGGATCGCGAGCGGGATGACCTGCAGGGCACGCTCAAGCAGTCCCAAAAACAGCTCAATACCCTGAAGACGGATCAGAACCGGCTGGAAGGGGAGATCAAGGCGCAGAAGTCGGTCCTGACCAAAGCCGAGAAGACCCAGAGCGATGGCGAGATCCTGGTGTCGCGCTATGGCGATATGTCCTCCGAGGAAATCCAGGCCGCCCTGGACGAGGCGCTGGAGGACAGCCAGGCCCAGCTCAACGCGCTGAACAGCGCGGCCCAGGCGGAACAGCGCAAGATCCAGTTGAACAAGAACATCGAGAAGCTGGAAGCGGACCTGAAGTCGGTGACCGAGCGCGAGCAGCGCGCCCAGTGGCAGCTCCAGAACCAGTTGGACGATGACGTCGTGGCTCCGCTGCGGGCGGTGAACCCGCGTCTGGTGTCGGCCAGCCCGGGGCAGGCGCTGGATGACGAGACCAAAGCCACGCTGAGCCGGATGGCTGCATTGTTCGAAAAGACCGAGCAGGGCTACGACTGGTTCGATACCGCCTTGCCGGCGAGGGCCGCGCAGGCGGACGACTTCCCGGCCCAGCGCCGCAAGCTGGACGGCGAACTCAACGCCGCCCGCCGCCAGCTGGCGGAACTGGACGACAATGCCAGCGGTGGTCCGGATCGCGCGCAGCGCATCCAGCAGGCGGAGAAGGACATCGTCGCCACCCGCAAGGATCTGGACATCCTCAAGCGCCTGCCCAGCGCCGCCACCAACATCGAGGACGCCGGGCAGGCCATCGATGAGGCCAATCGCACGCTGGCCGAACTGGAAGAGAAAATGGCCATCGAGCGGGAGCGCGTCGAAGCCGTCGGCGCCAAGCTGGACAAGGCCCAGACGGCAGCCAAACGCGCCCAGGAACGCCAGACCGAACTGCTCCACCTGCAAAACAACGTGACCGCCGATCAGCGCCGGTTCCCATCGCTGCAATCCGTGGAAGCGGACGAGCCGCTGGCGGCCGATGCGCTGACCGTCGCGCGCCAGGACGACATCCGCAGCGGTCTGGAGGAGATGGAGCGCCTGCGCTTCAGCATCCTGGAAAGCCTGCGCCGGCTGGTCAACAAAGGCATTGGCGAGGACCGCGAGGGCGCGCTGGAAAGCGACAGCCCGAGCTGGCAGACGATCCGCGATACCTTCAAGTCGCTGTCGGATCTGTTTAACGGGCTGGCCGAGAGCGGCCGGGTCCTGCGGGAGCAGATCGATTGGCACAACGAGACGGTGGCGAGCTATCGCCAGGCGCTGAAAGCCAACAGCGAGCACATCCGGCGCTTCGAAACGGCCCTGAACCGGGAACTGGACGGCGTCACCATCAACGATCTGGTGGAGATCCGCGTCGATATCCACACCGATCCCAAGTTCCACAACCTGGTGGAGGAATCCGCCGCGATCGACCCGTACGCCTCGGGCAAGCTCCAGTCCGACGCCTTCTACGATCGCCTGCGGGTCTTCGTCGCCGAGTTCTTCGGGGATCAGAAGAGTGGCAACCGCCTGACCATGGACAAGGTGGTCACCGGCGTCTCTTATCGCACCCGCAAGCAGTCCGCCACCTCGCTGGACACCAAGGGCCAGTCCACCTCGACCACGGCCCTGATCAACCTGGAGTTGGTCCACCGCCTGCTGCGGCGGGTGCTGTATCCGCAGATCAGCCTGTCCTTCCCGATGGTGCTGGACGAGCTGGCCAGCGTCGACGTCAGTCAGGTGCCGGCGCTGCTGGAGCGCCTGCAGCACCAGGGCTTCAACCTGTTTTCGGCGGCCACCCACAGCGCCAGTCCGGAGCTGATTTTCCAGGTCGGCCGTCATCTGGAAGTGGGGCAGATGCGCACCGACCGGCCCTACAGCGCCAGTCGCAACCTGGTGTTCTGGGGCGGCCCGGAAGGCTTCAGTAACCGGGATGGCCTCGCCGAATGGTTCGACCAGACGCAGCATCACCTGCTGGATGTGAGCCATGAGCAGTAAGCGGTTCAGCACCCTCGACACCACGCGGCTGCTGTTCGAACACCCGCGGGTCCTGTTCCGGGTGATCGAGCGTATGGACCGGGAGTCGGTGCGCTACGTGCGCGAGAGCGAGCTGGCGATGGACGTGCTCGACTACGTGCGCGATCTCAAGCGCACGGAGCAGGAGCGCATCCGCACCGGGTTCAGTACCGACAATCTGTTCCGTACCGGGCTGGTGATCGACATCGTCAAGGCCGAAGGCGAGCGCCGGCTGGTGTTCCAGGAGGCGCTGCTCAACCTGATCCGGGCCTGCAACGCCTCGCTCTACCAGGAGCTGACCGACGCCCGCCTGCGGGGCCATCTGGTCACCCTGCGGGACATCCACGACCGGCTCACCCTGAGTACCTTCAACGACGCCGATCCGGATTTCACCGAGCTGCGGGACGACCTGAACGAGCGGGTCAGCCTGCTGATCGGCCTGCTGCGCCAGAACATCCTGCGCATGCAGACCCTGAGCGCCGACCTGGCCGACATGTCCGGCGATGCGAGTCGGGAGCCGGAGCAGTTCACTGCCTTCCGCCAGGATCTGCTGGAGCGCATCGCCACCCTGTACGAGCGGCACATCCAGCCGACGCTGGTGTTCCTCAACCCGGACACGCGCCTGCCAGACGGCGCCAACCTGTTCGCGACGCTGGAAGGGATCATCCGGCTGCTGGAGCAGAACCGGCAGCAGGACATCGCCGACCAGATGTTCCGCTCGTCCCTGAGTCTCAACGCGCTGCACAAGCCCATCCAGAGCCTGGCGGCCGAGGTGGATCACTTCCTGCGCAAGACCCGCCGCAGCATGATCCAGTACAACGCCATGGAGCATTTCTTCGGTCAGTTGCGTGAGCTGAAGGAAGAGACCGAAACCCTTAACCTCAAGAAGAAGTGGCTGGACGGCAGCGACTTCTCCCGCACCACCGGTTTCCTGGTGGGGCTCAAGGCCCAGAGCCGGCCGAAGCAGTATGCATTCGGACAATCGTCCAGCTACTACCAATTGCTGTTCTCCGAGCTGGATCTGCGGCTGGCGGACCTGGGACGCAAGGCACAGGTGCCCGATCTGGGCAAGACGGGTGCGGCCGGCAAGGACCCGAAAGTCGACGCCGAGCGCATACAGACCCTGTACCAGTGGCTGGAAACCCTGCAACTGCGGCCTACCGGCGATCTGGTGCGCGAGCTGCACGGCCGCCTGGACGGCGTGGTGGAAGGGTATCGGTTCCCGGATCTGCTGGCGGCGGTCAACCGCCTGAACCACAAGCATCCGGAGGGTTTCCGGGTGGTCACCACCAACCGTTTCCAGACCCTGGAAGCGGACGCCCGGACCGACGACATTGCCGATGTCTTCGTCTATCGCCGGCGCCGCCTGGAGCCGCGCCCGAATTCAATCACCGAACAGGAAGCAGCGAACCATGCCGGATCCTGAACACGCTCTGTCCGTCGACACCGCGAGGCCGGCGGAACCGACCGCTTCGACAAACGGCTTCGATCACATTGCCCCGGCACAGAGCGCGGCGTTGTTCCGCGAACTGGCCGCCGGCAAGGTCATCGTGCGGGACGTTTACAACGCCAACCGCGCGGAACTGGAAGCCAACCCGCTCTACAACCTGCTGTACAACAACCTGTCCCATTTTCGGGTGTTCTACGAGCATCTGGGCAGCGAGTTGGTCTTCAACGAAAACGGTGCGTTCTTCTACCTGCGCGAGAACACCGACGAGGACAGCGAGGAGCACGACGAAAACGCCTTCCGGGTGCAGGTCTGTCTGCTGTTGATCGGGCGTTATTTTGCGCGGTCAGGTCGGGATCTGGAGTATCTGGGCCGGCCGGACGCCGGCCTGCGCGACGAGGACGTGGATGCCCTGGAGGCGGACGAGGAGTACCGCGACATCCTGCGAGCCGCCCGCTTCGAGAAGGGTACCAGCGAAGCGCTGGACTACCTGGGCAAGCGCCAGCTCCTGTTCAGGACCGGGCCCAAGCGCTACTTCCTGAGTTCCGCGGGGATGCACTTCCTGCAGCAACTGGTTCAGGAGTACGAAGCCAGGGAAGAGACGGCCAGATAGTACAGACCATTGGTACTTGGCCGTCGCGAAGTTAAATCAACGCTGCCCGTTATTTTAATTTCACTGAAAAAATAAAATAAGGACCAGGGAACCAGAGGATTTTAACTTGCCTTGGCCTGACGCCATGCCTTGAGTTCTGCCACTGCCAGTTTCGACACGGCGTTGAGCTCGCTGCCGTCGCTCTCGGCGTAGGCGATGATCTGGTCTTTCATACTGCGGGCCCAGAACTTCTTTAGATGGGTGGCGACCATGTCCGCGGCGTGCTTGGCCTCACCGTGATGCAGGTTGTTGTCGCTGATCTGGTTGATCATCTCGATCAGGTGATGCAGTTCGTTGTTCACGTCTTGTTCTCCTGCATGGCGCCGGCCGGTTGGGCCGACGTCTCTCCGCAATGGTATATCACGTGGCGACCCGGACGGGCGAAACCGATCAGGGTCAGGTTGGCCTTGCGCGCCTCGCGGATCGCCAGGCCGGTCGGCGCTGAAACCGCGACCAGGCAGCCGATGCCGACCATGGCGCTTTTCTGCACCATCTCGAAACTGCCCCGGCTGGAGACCAGCGCGAACCCGGTCCCGAAATCATGGCCCTGCCGCAGCCAGTGGCCCACCAGCTTGTCGAGCGCGTTGTGCCGGCCCACGTCCTCTCGCACGGCGAGAATCGAGCCGTCTACGTCGCACCAGGCTGCGGCGTGGGTGGCACCGGTTTCGGCTTGCAGTGGCTGGTGCTGTTTCAGCTCGCGTACCGCTTTCTGCACGGCCTCGTCGGTGATGGCCGGGTGAGCCCCCACCCCCGGGATGTCCCGGATGGCGTGCTCCAGTGATTCGGTGCCGCACAGCCCGCAACCGGTCCGGCCGGTCATGTTGCGGCGCTGGGCTTTCAAAGCAAACATCCGTTCGCTGGCGATGGTCATCTCGACTGTCGCTCCCGCCGGACTGAAATGCACCTCGATGTCGTAGAGTTCATCCGGACGGTCCAGGATGGATTCGGTCAGGCTGAAACCGGTCGCAAAGTCCTCCAGGTCCACCGGCGTCGCCATCATCACGGCGTGGGAAATGCCGTTGTAGACCATCGCCACCGGCATTTCCTCGGCCACGACGTCCTCGGCTTCCCCGCTGTGTTCCGTCCCGCGTTCGTCGACGCGGGTCCGGAACAGGGGCGAGAGGCCGTCCGGCGGTGTGGCCGGGTCTTCTCCGTCATTTAAGGACAAAGTTGGACTCATCTTTCGATTTTTCGAGATATTCGTGTTGCTTCTCGTCGAAGGACCGGAAATGCTTCTGCCATTCCGACGGCTGCGACACTTTTTCCACCTGCACCGCTGTGACCTTGTATTCCGGGCAGTTGGTGGCCCAGTCCGAGCTGTCGGTGGTGATCACGTTGGCCCCGCTGCCCGGATGGTGGAAGGTGGTATACACCACCCCGGGCTGCATGCGATCGCTGATACGGCAGCGTAGCACGGTCTGGCCGACCCGACTGCTCACGCCCAGCCAGTCGCCGTCGCTGATGCCCCGCAATTCCGCATCGCTGGGATGGATTTCCAGCACGTCCTCTTCGTGCCAGCGGCTGTTCTCGGTGCGCCGGGTCTGGGCGCCGACGTTATATTGGCTGAGAATCCGGCCGGTGGTCAGCAGCAGCGGGTAGCGCCGGGTGCTGCGTTCCGGCGTGGCGACGTATTCGGTGATCGCGAAATGCCCCTTGCCGATGGGGAAGTCCAGCTCGTGCATGGTGGGCGTGCCGTCCGGGTGTTCGGCGTTACACGGCCACTGGATGCTGCCCAGCTCGTCCAGCTTCGCGTAGCTGACCCCGGTAAAGGTCGGCGTGAGCTGGGCGATCTCGTCCATGATTTCGGACGGGTGGCTGTAGTTCATCGGGTAGCCCAGGGCGTTGGCCAGATCCTGGGTGACCTCCCAATCTTCCTTGCCGGCCACTGGCGCCATCACCTTGCGCACCCGGTTGATGCGGCGTTCGGCGTTGGTGAAGGTGCCGTTCTTCTCCAGGAAGGTGGAGCCCGGCAGCAGCACGTGGGCGTACTTGGCGGTCTCGTTCAGGAAGATGTCCTGCACGATCAGGCAATCCAGGGACGTCAGCGCCTGCTCCACGTGCTGGGTGTTGGGATCGGACTGGGCGATGTCTTCGCCCTGCACGTACAGCGCCTTGAAATGGCCCGCGATGGCGGCGTCGAACATGTTGGGAATGCGCAGGCCCGGCTCGTCGTCGATCTTCACGTGCCACAGGTTTTCGAAGCGCTCGCGCACGGCGGGATCGCCCACATGCTGGTAGCCCGGCAGCTCGTGCGGGAAGGAGCCCATGTCGCAGGAGCCCTGCACGTTGTTCTGGCCCCGCAGCGGGTTCACGCCCACGCCTTCACGGCCGAGGTTGCCGGTGGCCATCGCCAGGTTGGCAATGCCCATCACCATGGTGGAGCCCTGGCTGTGTTCGGTCACACCCAGGCCGTAGTAGATGGCGCCGTTACCGGCGTTGGCGTAAGCGCGGGCCGCCTTGCGAACCTGTTCGGCGGGGACACCCGTCTCCGCTTCCAGTGCTTCAGGAGAGTTTCGTTCCTCGCTGATGAAGTCGCGCCAAGCTTTGTACGCGTCGCCTTCACAGCGTTTGTTGATGAAATCCGTGTCTTCCAGCCCTTCAGTGACGACCACATGGGCCAATGAGTTGATCAGCGCCACGTTGGTGCCGGGCCGCAGCGGCAGGTGCATGCTGGTGCTGCCATGGGGCGTCTTCAGCAGGTCGATCCGACGCGGGTCGGCGACGATCAGGGTGGCACCCTGGCGCAGGCGGCGGCGCATCTGCGAGGCGAACACCGGGTGGGCATCGGTCGGGTTGGCGCCGATGACCAGGATGGTGTCGGCCTTCATCACGGAGTCAAAAGTCTGGGTGCCGGCGGATTCGCCGATGGTGGTCTTCAGACCATAGCCGGTCGGGGAATGGCAGACCCGGGCGCAGGTGTCGGTGTTGTTGTTGCCGAAGCCGGCGCGCACCAGCTTCTGCACCAGGTAGGTTTCCTCGTTGGTGCAGCGGGAGGAGGTGATGCCGCCGATACTTTCACGGCCGTATTCGGCCTGGATATCCTTGAGGCGTTTGGCGGAGAAGTTGATGGCTTCTTCCCAGGACACGGTGCGCCAGGGCTGGTCGATGGAATCGCGGATCATCGGTTCGGTGATGCGATCCTTGTGGGTGGCGTAGCCGAAGGCAAAGCGGCCTTTCACGCAGGAGTGGCCGTGGTTCGCGTCGCCGCCCTTGTAGGGCACCATGCGCACCAGCTGGTCGCCTTTCATCTCCGCCTTGAACGAGCAGCCCACGCCGCAGTAAGCGCAGGTGGTGACGACGCTGTGCTCCGGCACACCTTCCTCGATCACACTCTTTTCCATCAGCGTCGACGTCGGGCAGGCCTGCACGCAGGCGCCGCAGGACACGCACTCGGAATCCATGAAGTCTTCGTCCTGGCTGGCGGCCACCTTGGAGTCAAAACCGCGGCCGTCGATGGTGAGGGCGAAGGTGCCCTGGACTTCCTCGCAGGCCCGCACGCAGCGGGAGCAGACGATGCACTTGCTGGGATCGAAGCTGAAGTAGGGGTTGGAGGCGTCGGTTTCCGCGTCCAGGTGGTTCGCACCGTCAAACCCGTAGCGTACGTCCCGAAGGCCGACGGCCCCGGCCATGTCCTGCAGCTCGCAGTCGCCGTTGGCGGGGCAGGTCAGGCAGTCCAGCGGGTGGTCGGAGATGTACAGCTCCATAATGTTGCGCCGCAGCTTGGCGAGCTTGCCGGTCTGGGTATGGACTTCCATGCCCTCCGCCACCGGCGTGGTGCAGGACGCGGGATAGCCGCGCTTGCCTTCGATTTCCACCGCGCAAAGCCGGCAGGAGCCAAAGGCCTCCAGGTTGTCCGAGGCGCAGAGTTTGGGCACGGTGATGCCGGCCAGCGCGGCAGCACGCATCACGGAGGTACCTTCCGGGACGCTGATCTCGACGCCATCGATGGTCAGGGCCACGGCTTTTTCGGAGAGCTGGGCCGGAGTGCCGTAATCCCGGTCGGGATCGATGCGGTATTGGCTGGGGTCGAAATAGTTCAGCATGAGGTGTCTCCCCTCCGTCAGGCTTTCTGCCGGGTCAGGTCATTCGGGAAATGCTTCATCACACTCTGCACGGGAAAGGGCGTCATTCCGCCCATGGCGCAGAGCGAGCCGTCCACCATGGTTTCGCAGAGGTCGGTCAGCAGCGTGAGGTTGGCGTCGGCATTTTCGCCGGCGCGGATGCGGTCAATGACTTCGACGCCGCGCACCGCGCCAATCCGGCAGGGGGTGCACTTGCCGCAGGATTCGACGCTGCAGAATTCCATGGCGAAGCGGGCCTGTTCGCCCATGTCCACGGTGTCATCGAACATCACTACGCCGCCGTGGCCGACCACACCGCCGAACTCGGCGAAGGCTTCGTAATCGATGGGCGTATCCCACTGGCTTTCCGGCAGGTAGGCGCCGAGCGGTCCGCCGACCTGCACGGCTTTGAGCGAACGGCCACTCAGGGTGCCGCCACCGAAGTCTTCCATCAGTGCCCGCAGGGTGATGCCGAACGCCAGCTCCACCAGGCCGCCGCGTTTAACGTTGCCAGCCAGTTGCATGGGGAGCGTGCCGCGGGATTTGCCCATGCCGTAATCGGCGTAGGCTTGTGCGCCCTGATCGAGGATGTAGGGCACGGCTGCCAGGGACAGTACGTTGTTAACCACAGTCGGTCGGCCAAACAGGCCTTTGATGGCGGGCAGCGGCGGCTTGGCGCGCACCATGCCCCGTTTGCCTTCCAGGCTGTCCAGCAGGGACGTTTCCTCGCCGCAGATGTAGGCACCGGCGCCGAGGCGGACTTCCAGGTCGAAGTGTTTGCCGCTGCCGCGGATGTTCTGGCCCAGATAGCCGGCCTTGTAGGCCCGGTCCAGGGCTTCGTTGAAAATGCGATGCGCTACCGGGTATTCCGAGCGCAGGTAGATGTAGCCCTGACTGGCGCCGACGGCGAGCCCGGCGATGGTCATGCCCTCGATCAGCATGTACGGGTCGCATTCCATCACCAGCCGGTCGGCGAAGGTGCCGGAGTCGCCCTCGTCCGCATTGCAGACGATGTACTTCTGGCCTTCCGGCTCGTCGTGTACGGTCTGCCATTTGATGCCGGTGGGGAAGGCGGCGCCGCCGCGACCGCGCAGGCCCGAGTCTTTCACCGCATCGACGATTGCCTGGCCGTCCATGTTGAGGGCGTTTTCCAGGCCGGCGAAGCCGCGATGGGCGCGGTAGTCCTCGATGGACAGCGGGTCGGTCACGCCAATCCGGGAGAAGGTCAGACGCTGCTGTTTCTTAAGGTATGGAATCTCGTCGGTCAGGCCGTGGGCCAGCGGATGTTCCGCTTTGCCCTCGAACAAGCCGGCTTCGACAAGACCACTCACGTCTGACGCTTCCACAGGGCCATAGGCAACGCGGCCCTCCGATGTCTCCACCTCGACCAGTGGCTCCAGCCAGAACAGGCCGCGGGACCCGTTGCGCACGAGTTTGATATCGACGCCTTTGGCTTTGGCGGCCTGCTGCAGCGCGTCGGCCACGGCGTTGGCACCCAGGGCCAGGGCCGTCGTGTCGCAAGGCACATAGACGGTCACAGTCATCACTTTACCTCCACGGCGGTCGTGGTCAGGTTGTCCACCAGTCGGTCAAACTTGTCGGCGTCCATGCGGCCGTGGATGTCGTCATCCACCCGGATGGACGGGCCGCAGGCACAATTGCCGAGGCAGTACACCGGCTCCAGCGTGAATTCGTTGTCGCGGCTGGTGTGGTGGTAGTCGACGCCCAGGCGCTCCTTGACGTGCGCCTCCAGCTGGCGGGCGCCAACGGCCTGGCAGGCTTCGGCCCGGCAAACCTGGACGACATGGCTCCCGGAGGGCTGGGTCCGGAAGTGGTGGTAGAAGCTGATGATGCCGTGTACTTCTGCGCGGGTGTGGCGCAGGGATTCGGCAATGATCGGGACGGCTGCTTCCGGAATATAACCGAAGCGGTCCTGGATCGCGTGGAGGATCGGCAACATGGCGCCGGGCATGTCTTTATGCGCGTCGACCGCCTGCTGGATCAGCTCGGGCGTCCAGTCCTGTACGGGTTGGGGACCGGCGTGTGGCATGGCAGTTATCTCATCAGGTTGTTAGTGGATCGCTTTTATAGGAACGATCGTTCTTAATTGTTTTGGCTTTTGAGACGTTATGGGGCCAAAATAGCACTCCCCTATCGCCCCATAAATATGAATAACAATGCATAGAAAAAAGCTGAGTATCTCGCCGGCCTGGGTGTTTCGCAGCGACGACGGCGAGCTTTTCGACCCGGTCCTGTTCCGGCTGATCAAGAGCCTGAGGGACTCCGGTAAACTCACCCTGGCGGCCGAGGAGGCCCGGATTTCCTATCGTCACGCCTGGAACTTGCTTAACCGGGGAGCCGATTTCTTCGGGCTCCCGTTGGTCAATATGCGCAAGGGGCAGGGCACGAAACTCTCGCCGTTGGGCGAGAAACTGCTCTGGTCCGAGCAGCGTGTGAAGGCGCGACTGGGGCCGCAAATGGACAGCATGGCGTCGGAATTGAACAACCAGCTGCAGCAGTTGCTGGCCGGTGCGCATCCGATTCTCAGGCTGCACGCCAGTCATGGTTATGCGGTGGCGCTGCTGCCCGACTTTGCCGATCAGGTGGAGCTGGACCTGCAGTACTGCAATCCGGCCGAGGCGCTGAATGCGCTGGGTCGCGGGGACTGCGACATCGCCAGTTTCCATTTTCCGTCCTGCTCGCGGCTGGCGGATCAGGTGATGCGGGCCTACCGGGATCAGCTCGACCTGAAGAGCCTGCGGATCATCCGGTTTGTCACCCGGGAGCAGGGGCTCATCATTCGCAGCGACACCCGGAAGGACGTGACCGGTCTTGCTGACCTCACGCGTCCGGACATCCGCTTTATCAATCGCGATGAACATTCCGGTACCCGTATCCTCTTCAACATGCTGTTGGCCGAGCAGGGCATTACCGAAAACCAGATCAACGGCGCCGAGCGGGAAGAGTTCACCCACACGGCCGTGGCGGCCTATGTGGCCGCCGGCATGGCGGATGTCGGTTTCGGGGTGGAGGCGGCTGCGGCCCAGTTCGGCCTCGACTTTATCCACCTCTCCACCGAACACTACCTGCTGATCTGTCCCGAAGAGCGACTGCAGCAGGAGAATATGCAGCAGCTGCTCGCGGTGATGAGTTCGGAGCCGTTCCTGGCCGAGATCGACAAACTGGCCGGCTATGCCCCGGATCGTTGTGGCGAGATCTGTACCTTCGCGCAGTTGCTGGAAAGCGATCGCGCCTGAATCGCCGGGCGCCGTGACGACGCCCGGCAAACTCACCTGAGACTCATGTCAGAACAGGGCGGCCGCCTTGGCCAGCGCGATGTACAGGCCGATCAGGAAGGGCACGCCCACCCCGAGCCAGGCCAGTACGCCGCCGATGCCGAAGCTGCCTCGCGCCGCCGTCTCTGCGTTGGCCGAGATGCTGTCGTCGTGCTGCAGGGAGCGTTCCTTCTCCACTTCCTCGTCGGTCATGTGGTGCTCTTCCTTCACCGGTTTGACCAGCAGGTTGCAGATCAGGCCCGCGAACAGGAGGCCGGCCATGATGTACAGCGTGCGGTCGTACACCTGGCTGGGTTCAAGGCCGGCATTAAGCTGGGCTTCGCGCAGCGCCGCAATCACCAGCGGACCGACAATCCCGGCCGCGGACCAGGCCGTCAGCAGGCGACCGTGGATCGCACCGACCATCTGCGTCCCGAAGATGTCCGCCAGGTACGCCGGCACTGTGGCAAAGCCACCGCCATACATACTGAGGATGATGCAGATGGAGATGACGAACATCAGCGGCATGCCCAGATGGCCCCAGGTGGGCAGCAGGCAGTAGACGATCATCCCGAGGATGAAGAAGGTGTAGTAGGTGTTCTTGCGGCCGATCTTGTCGGACAGTGAGGCCCAGAACAGGCGGCCCACGCTGTTGAACAGACTGATCAGGCCGACCAGGCCCGCGGCCGCTGCCGCCACCGCCGCTGATTGCGCGGCTGTCAGCGCTGCGCCACCGTTATCGATGCCGACCAGCTCCCCGCCGAATACATCCTGCAGCATCGGGCTGGCCATGGAGATCACCGCAATGCCGGCGGTCACGTTCAGGAACAGCACGCCCCAGATCAGCCAGAACTGGCGTGTCTTCCAGGCCGTATCGAGATGCACGTGGCGACGGGTAATCATGCCGCTGCCGTGTGCTTCCTTCGGTGGTGTCCAGCCTTCAGGCTTCCAGCCGTTGGGCGGCACGCGGAAGCCGATGGCGCCGGAGGCCATCACCACGATGTAGATCGCACCCATCACCACCAGGGTCATGGCAACGCCGGTACCACCGGAGCCGGTGAAGTGGCCCATCAGCAGGACGGCCAGCGGCGCGCCGATCATTGCGCCACCGCCGTAGCCCATGATGGCGAAACCGGTGGCCATGCCGCGACGGTCCGGGAACCATTTGATCAAGGTCGAAACGGGAGTGATGTAACCCAGCCCCTGGCCGATACCGCCGAGGATGCCGCAGCCCAGGTAGACCAACCACAGCTGGTGCACCATCACACCGATGCCGCCAACGATCAGGCCGCCACCCCAGCACAGTGCTGCGATACAGCCGGCCTTGCGCGGACCGGCGTGTTCAAGCCAGCCGCCCCAGAGGGCTGCCGACACACCGAGCATGGCGATAAAGGTTTCGAAGATGTGGGTGACCTGCGGCACCGTCCAGTTACAGGAGGTGGTGGTCAGCGCCTGGAAGAAGCTCAGGTTCGAGCACATGGCTGGATCAGCATTGGTGACGATGTGAGTCATCGGCAGCCAAAACACCGAGAAGCCGTAGGCCATCCCGATACACAGGTGGATTGCCAGCGCGGCAGTCGGCACCAGCCATCGGTTGAATTGCGGACCGGCGATGGTCCGTTCACGAGAGAAGAAGCCGGCCGAGCCCCGGCCGTTCGACGCGAGCGCGCCGTCTTCAGTAATGCCGTCCATATACAATCCTCTCTCTTTTTATTGCTTATGCGTCACAGCGCTTGCCGTGGCGAGGTTGGGGTCCATTGGGATCGTTACCGTTCGCTGGTCAGCCTTCGGCGATATCGCCTGATGAAATCGAGAGGCGAGGGTCGAATACCTACAGCGTGCACAGCCTTGGTGAGATCAAGCAGGGCGGTTGTAAGGGATGGTGGTAAGCCGAGATCCCCTGTCCGACAATCCTGGCGCGCGATGATTCCTCTCATAGCGGCTCTCATTGTTGTTGTTTTATATGCATGGTATTTCATAGGTGTTACAGGTCGTGAACATGTAATCACCAATGATGGATTGCAGTTAAAAGTGGTTAGGCCTGCAACTAGCCAAAAGTCTTATGATTTAACGTGCATATATTGAGCGAGGCTAAATAAAATCAGGGGGTCGCCAGACGGGACGCCGTCTGGCGGGGAGGTCAGCCGTGAAACGACGGCTGACGATGAAGAAATCTATGGTGATGATTGGGCGGGTGTATGGAGATTACCAGCCGCTGGTTGGGACACCGTGTTGCTTGAGGTAGTCGCCGTTTTCTTTGAGATAACGCTTGGTGGCCGCCCGATAGTCATTGGGATCGCCGCCAATTTCGTTGGCTTGCATTCGGGCGACTTCGACCTCGTTGCCGATTTGGTTCATGATCCAGAGGACAATCTCTCCTCCTGGAGCTAACCCAATGACAAGCATGTCTCTGGGGCCCTCAAAGGAACCAAGGCTGGTTGTATATTCAGCAGGTTCGCTCATCTTTTCTTTGATTTTTTCAGGTATCGATATAAGCCGCTGGTAATATTTTTGATCTGCAAAGGAGAACCACTGAATGCCAATGTAATTTGGGAAAGGGCGCATTGATCCGCCAGGGCCGATCGGCCCGTTATCACCTTTCCAGCAGCATTCGACGCCCCCAACTGGCATGCGCCAATGTCTTTCTCCTGATTTCTCGAACTCCAGATGCTCAACCCACACCCGGTAGTGTTCCGGTGCAGCTACGGAATAGGACCAGTGCTTGTCGTTGGCTTCCAGGCTTGAGCAGCCTTGAATTGACAAAGTGGTGGCAGCCAAGGCCGCGAGGAAAACGAAATGTTTCATGAGTTCTCTGGCTCGTTGGGGTGAATAATACGATCTCTGTTTGAGGCTGGCGTAAATGGCATCAGCGGTTCAAAAGGAAGTTCGAACTCTGTGATCATGTCGCCAAGCATAAATTCGATAGTGTTGAAGTTATCGGAGTGGTGAATATAGCGCTGTCTGAGTAGCTGGCTCATTTCTTGTTGGAGTTCGGGGCTGGACTTCCCCTGACGCACCACCTGATCTGATAGCGATTGGTAAACGGCATCCAGTTCTTTCGGCAACTTGGACTTGTCCTCCATTGAGTCCAGTGGTTCGAAAGGTACGTCTGCTTTCAGCGCAAATTCATGCATTAGATGCAAAGGGATTCGAGAGAGTTCGCCTCGCAAGTGACGGTTCATTTCAAGACTCAGCTTAACCCTCCCGTATGGTGGCGGGTCGGTTCGCATATGCTTCTTGATTCCGAGATAGGGAGCGTTATCTGTCGGAATCTCAATGCTGTCTTTGCCTACCCATCCTTCGGATTTCGTTTTCTCCAAGATGGAATTCAAGTTATCCCACTCGAGAGATTCTTCGGGCCATTGGGTATGACGGTCGGCGAGTGTGAGCTGCCTGGCGAGCCGAACGGACTCTGTAGACTCATCATGATAACCACCACCAACATCGGAATGTGCACCGGGTAGAGATATCTCGAAAAAGTTACCGGGTAGATCGCCCTTGCTGTTGTATAAGCTGTTGAGCGCAAAAGTCTCCCTGCATTCGTCGGCTGCAGTTAGATGCACCGCCGCTTTCACATTCTCTGGATCCAGATAGATATTTACCGGATCAGTTATATCGTTTGAGGCAGATAAATCGCCAGTTGCAAGATTTACGATGCCTGCCACGGTATCAAATAGTCCAACAAATCGAATCTCGACTTGTTCTGGCCAGGGCATATTTTGTTGCCCGACCATGCTGCCCAATTGCCCATCTTTACCTTTTGCAATCTCAGAGACAGCGTGTCGTACTGCAGCAGAGCCACGACTAAACCCGAATATATCGATTGTCAGTTGGTCAACGGTTTGTTGGCCTGCCAAAGCGCGCAAGCGTGATGCAGTCTGTTCAAGTGCGTCCGTTACTTGGTGAATTATTCCTGAGTGCCACAAACCCGTTGCAGAGCTAATCAGCGAGTCATCCGAGCCTGTCGATGTACCGACGCCGGGGCCATATATGCTTCCTCTTTTGATGTTTGCTTTGGCTGTTTCGCTTTCCGCTTCTCTGTACAGGCTGTAAAGCTTGGAGACGTTGGTCTCCCCGTTTGCGTAGCTATCACCCATAATGAGTGCCAGCCGGTGCCTGCACTCCTGATCACTGATTTCACCTCGTTGGTGCGGAGTGAGGCAGGTCTCTTTGACATTTTTTCTGAAGATTTCGATATTGCCAGCGTTGTTGAGAGTGCCATCTAAGAACAGTCCCAACTCAACAATGAGCTTCTTTTCGGGCTTTTCCTGATATGCCTCCTCTGATTGGGCTTCCAACGGCGCCACCCCAGCAGCAGCCCCAACCGGCAACGACAAATTCTTCTGCGAATCCCGCCTGACCTGCTCACGCTCCGCCGCTCGTTGCTCCCGAAGATCACTGTCAAAAGAACTGGCTGACAGATGCCCCACGCCTCCCGGCCCGAGATGTTCAACCTGCTCCGGGGTAATTTGCCAGTCGTTCAGTCGGGTGACACGGGAGGCCATGTCCAGGCCGTGGACGTCTTTCAAAACGGTCCAGCGACCAGGCAGGGCGCCGCCATTCTGCCAGGCGATCAGCGGGCTGAACGGGGGCGTGTCGGTGATGCCTTTAACCATGACGAGCGAGCCATCCCGCAATTTTGTCCTGAGACGGTCCATGCGTTCGCTGTCTGACCGGTAGGGGCTGCCAATAAAATCATCGGCGAGTCTGAGTGCTTCGCTGAGACTGGGGCTGGCGATTGACGTACTGAGCGGGAGGCTACTTGGAGCGAATTCGGGGGATTCAATGCGGGGGAGATCCCGAAGTGTGAGATCTCGAGGGTGTTTGATCTGCATGTGCGTTCCTTGCGTTTCGGGGACTGCGCAAATCCGTTGCGCGAAATCTCGCCTGCTGTGTAGACCGGATCCGTGATCTGGCAGGCGTCACGGCACGGTAATCAAACGCGCCGATGGGTGCAAATGCGAGGCATGATCGCGGTCAGTTTGACCAGCAGGTGCCAATAGGGAATAGAGCGAAAAGCCGGTCAGACCAATGGCCTGACCGGAGGAAGAAGGGGAGACTAGCCAAAGACCGACAAGGCAACAAAGGTGCCTGAAATCGCCACACCGGCGATCACCAGCCAGATCAACAGGTAGCCCATGATGTCCCGGGCGGATAGGCCAGCAACGCCCAGCAGCGGCAGCGCCCAGAACGGCTGGATCTGGTTGGTCCAGCCATCGCCCCAGGCGAAGGCCATGATGGTCTGGGCCGGGTCGGCACCGATGGCGGCGGCCGCCTGCATCATGATCGGGCCCTGGATGGCCCACTGGCCGCCGCCAGACGGGATGAAGAAATTCACAATGCCGGCGGACAGGAACGTCAGCAGCGGGAAGCTGGTGGGTGTAGCGATGGAAATAATCGCTTCACTGAACTGGGTCACCAGTCCCGCGCTGGTCATCATGCCCGCGATCCCGGCGTAGAGCGGGAACTGCACGATGATGCCGCGAGCCGCGTTGACCGCCTTTTCAGCCGCGTGTAAGTAGGCCGCCGGGCTCTTGTGCAAGAGCAGTCCCAGCGCCAGGAAGATCACGATGATGGTGTTCAGGTTGATGCTGAAGCCCTTGTCGATCACTTGACCGACCAGGAAGGCCGCGGCGATCAGTCCCAGGAGCAGCGTCGGCCAGCGGCTGTTTTCCAGCCGGTCGGACGGGCTCATGGACGCCTTGTCGAGAACTTCTTCGTCTTGGCGTTCGTCGCCGACACGCAGCGTCACGATTTTCTCCGGCTGTTTTTGCAGCAAGAAGAAGATGATGAGCAAGACCAGCAGGGCCAGCGTCAGCGCAATATTCCACGATGAGTACAGGGTTTCCGTGACCGGCACGATGCCGATGCTGTCTTCCATGAAGTGCCCCGGCGTGGCGATGACCAGCGGGATGGACGACGACGGACCGCGCACCAGCTCGCCGCCGTAGGCCGCGGCCACGATCAGCGGGAAGTGCAGCCCCTTGATACGGGCTCCCATTTCACGAGCCAGGATAGCGCCGGTCACCATGCCGAAGCCCCAGTTCAGGTAGTAGCAGACAAAGCTGACCACAATGGTCAGCACCATCGCCTGTTTGGGGGTGCTGGCGTGTTTGGTCATGCCGGTCAGCAGGGTCTGTACCACTGGCGTCAGCGCCAGCACGTAGCCCGTCAGTAGCACCAGGGTCATCTGCATCCCGAACTTGAACAGCTTCGAGAAGCCCCCTCCCCAGTAGTTGGCCATGTCCATGGGGGAGTGGTCGGTGAGGGTGACGCCCAGCAGGAAGACGATGGCGGTCAGCAGGATCGCCAGCACAAAGGCGCTGGGGAGGTAGCGTTGCACGATACGGACGGAGAAGTTGGTCACGGCTTGCATGGTTATTAAGTTCTCGGTTTGGTTTCGCGAGTTGACGGGTCATCAGCGCCGTCAGCTTTTGGAGTACCAACTCCCTGGCCAAAGAGGTTCCCTGGCGCCTTCTGGCGTCTCTCTTTCGGTTAGGGAGGATCGGCGATTGGGACCCGCGCGGGCCTGGCATCCATGCTTATTTTTTTTATGTGAGTTCGTAATGCGAACATAAGTTAATTATACGAACATGATCGCCGATGCGCTGAAGAGCGTCAAGAGTAGGTGCCTATATTTTGGTCGTGGTCTTATGTACGGAGGCCCGCCGCACTACCCGATAAAGGTGAACAGGTTCGGGAATATAAATAGAGGGCCGTCGTTGAGGTATTGAGTGGCGGCGGCGGGTGACGGTCTAGGCTACTACGCCAGACTGGCGGAGGGCTTCGATTGCCTGGTCGTCGAGTTGAAGATCGTCACGAAGCAAAGCTTGTGTGTTGGCGCCCAGTTCTGGCGGTGCCGCATGATAGCGCGCCGGCGTGGTGCTGAATTTCGCGGGGAAAGCCACTGTCTGAATGGTCGCACCGTCGGCCCGGGTGAGCGGTACCACCATCTCACGGGCTTTCACCTGTGGATCGTCGAACACTTCCGGCACGGTGTTGATGGGGCCGCAGGGAACAGCTTCCTGTTCCAGGCGAGCGATGATCTCGTCACGGGTAAAAGCGGTCAAACGCACTTCCAGGGCGGGTTCCAACCGATCCCGGTGCTCGACGCGACCGGCATTGGTGGCGAAGCGTTCGTCGTCCGCCAGAGCCTCAAGGCCGAGCACCTGACACAGGGAGCGGAACTGACGATCGTTACCGCAGGCGATGATGACGTGGCCATCCTTCACCGGGTAGGCGCGGTAGGGCACCAGGTTGGGGTGGTTGTTGCCCATCGGCTTCGGTGTGCGTTGGCCGACGAGCCAGTTGGCCCCCTGATTGGCGAGCATGGCGACCTGGCAGTCCAGCAGCGAGCAGTCGATGTGCTGGCCTTCGCCGGTCTGGTCGCGGCTGGCGATTGCGGCGAGGATCGACGTGGCGGCGTACATGCCGGTGAACTCGTCGGCAATGGCAACACCGGTCTTCACCGGTTGTGCGGGTTGCTCATCGGTTTCCGGGAGGCCGGTCATGCTCATCAGCCCGCCCATGCCCTGGATCAGGAAATCATAGCCGGCGCGATTGGCGTAGGGGCCGGTCTGGCCGAAGCCTGTAATGGAGCAGTAGACCAGGCGCGGGTTGATGGCTCGCAAGCTGTCGTAGTCGAGGCCGTATTTTTTCAGGCCGCCGACCTTGAAGTTCTCCACCAAAATATCCGCGGATTGGGCCAGTTTGCGGATCAGCTCGGCGCCTTCCGGTCTGGAGAAATCGACGCACACCGATTCCTTGTTGCGGTTGCAGCAGGTGAAGTAGGCGGCGTCAGCGTTTTCGGTCTGACCGTCGTCTGTTTCGCGAGTGAGGAACGGTGGGCCCCAGCGACGGGTATCGTCACCGGCCGGGCTTTCCACCTTGATCACCCGGGCGCCGAGATCGGCCAGGATCTGCGTGGTCCAGGGGCCGGCCAGGATCCGGCTCAGGTCGAGGACCGTCAGGTGACTCAGTGGCCCGGAAGAAGACTTTTCGGACATGACAGCGTCCTTCGTCATATGAAGGGGTGGCCCGCTCCGTAGAGCGGGCCGGGACAGATCAGCCGGTGAAGGCCTGGATGCCGGTCTGGGCACGGCCCAGGATCAGGGCGTGCACATCGTGCGTGCCTTCGTAGGTGTTGACCGCTTCCAGGTTCACCATGTGGCGGATCACGCCGTACTCGTCGGAGACCCCGTTGCCACCCAGCATGTCGCGGGCGGTGCGGGCGATGTCCAGCGCCTTGCCGCAGGAATTGCGCTTCATCAGCGAGGTGATTTCCACGGCGGCGTTGTCATCGTCCTTCATGCGACCCAGGCGCAGGCAGCCCTGCAGGCCGAGGGTGATTTCGGTCTGCATGTCGGCCAGCTTCTTCTGGATCAACTGGTTGGCGGCCAGCGGGCGACCAAATTGCTTGCGGTCCAGCACGTACTGGCGTGCTGCGGTCCAGCAGAATTCAGCCGCGCCCAGTGCGCCCCAGGCGATGCCGTAGCGTGCGGAGTTCAGGCAGGTGAACGGACCGCGCAGGCCGGTCACTTCCGGGAACATGTTCTCTTCCGGCACGAACACCTCGTCCATCACGATCTCGCCGGTGATGGAGGCGCGCAGGCTGACCTTGCCGTGGATGGCCGGCGCGCTCAGGCCTTTCATGCCTTTTTCCAGGATAAAGCCGCGGATCTTGCCGTCTTCGGTCTTGCCCCAGACCACGAACACGTCAGCAATCGGGCTGTTGGTGATCCAGATCTTGCTGCCGCTCAGCTTGTAGCCGCCGTCCACTTTCTTGGCGCGGGTTTCCATGCTGCCGGGGTCGGAGCCGTGGTTCGGCTCGGTCAGGCCGAAGCAGCCGATCCATTCGCCGCTGGCCAGCTTGGGCAGGTACTTCTGCTTCTGCTCTTCGGAGCCGAATTCGTTGATTGGCACCATCACCAGGGACGACTGCACGCTCATCATGGAGCGGTAGCCGGAATCGACCCGTTCCACTTCCCGTGCGATCAGGCCGTAGGACACGTAGTTCAGGCCGGCGCCGCCGTACTGCTCCGGAATGGTGGCGCCCAGCAGGCCCAGTTCGCCCATTTCACGGAAAATCGCCGGATCGGTTTTTTCGTGGCGGAAGGCTTCCAGGACGCGCGGGGCCAGTTTGTCCTGCGCGTAATTGTGGGCGGTGTCCCGCACCATGCGTTCTTCTTCCTCAAGCTGGCTGTCCAGCAGGAGAGGGCTCAACCAGTCAAATTCAGCGTTGGGGCGGCTCATTGTTCATTTACCTCACATGTTGTGTAGTTGGCGGTATCTCTTGTGATGCGGGAGCGCGCGATATTATTGATGTGAGGCCATACTAGTGAATCGACAACGTTGGGCTCAAACGATAATATTTCATTTCGTTGTGCATAAAACTCACTTCATAAGTTGCTGCCCTGACCCTATCCGGAGAGCGCCATGCGTCGCAAGGTCCCCAGTACCACCGTCCTGATGGGCTTCGAAGCCGCGGCGCGCCACGTCAGCTTTACCGAGGCGGCCGAGGAACTGTCGCTGACCCAGAGTGCTATCTGCCGCCAGATCGCTTCGCTCGAGGAGTTCCTGGGCGTCAAGTTGTTCCGGCGCGGCCGGCAGGGGGTTCGGCTCACCGAGGCGGGCCACAACTACCATCGTCTGGTTGCCCAGCGCCTCAACGAAATCGAGCGCGACACCCTGTCCGTCATGGGGAATCATGGCACGGAAAACGCCCTGGAGTTGGCGGTGGTGCCGACCTTCGGCACGCGCTGGCTGATTCCCCGGTTGCGGCGATTCAAGGCGCTGCATCCGAATATTACGGTTAACATGACCAACAAGACGCGGCCGTTCCTGTTCTCGGATACGCCCTTCGATGCGGCGATCTATTTCGGGGATGGCGAGTGGTCCGGTACGGAAACCACCGTGTTCATGCGGGAACGGCCAGTGCCGGTGTGCAGTCCGGACCTGATCGGACCCAAGACGACGCTCGCCTACGAGGAAATCCTGGATTACCCGTTGTTGCAGCAGACCACGCGTCCCTATGCCTGGCGGCACTGGTTCCGGTCACTGGACATGCGGGTCGAGCGGGATATGTCCGGGCAGCGCTATGAGCTGTTCACGATGCTGGCGGAAGCGGCTGCCCATGGCATGGGCATCGCGCTCATTCCGCCCTTCCTGATCGAGCGGGAGCTGGAGGCCGGGCAGCTGATTGTGCCGGTGTCCCACAGCTTCCAGAGTCAGGGCGGTTACCATTTTGTGCTGCCGGATCACCGGCGCGATAACGAGGCGGTCTGCCTGTTCCGGGACTGGGTGTTGAGTGAGGGCGAGCCCGAGTAAACCCCGGGTCAGTCGTCGAATCGCCCGTGCCGGCCGGCCCCTTTGGCAAACCGGTCGGCGCCCTTGATTGCTTCCTCGAACACCACCGGGTAGCCCCCGGCCCCTTCCTGTTTCAGCGCATCCTCTATCGTCAGATCCCATTGCGCGTAGGCGGACGCTCGATCCGCTCGCAGGCAGCGCTGCGGGAATTGGGCGATGTCGGCGGCCAGTTGCTCCGCCGCCTGCCGGCTGTCGCCGTCCGGCACAACGCGGTTGGCCAAACCCATTTCCAGCGCTTCATCCGCGCCGACAGGACGACCGGTCAGGATCATGTCGAGCGCGCGGGACTGGCCGATCAGTCTCGGCAAGCGCACCGTCCCGCCGTCGATCAGCGGCACGCCCCAGCGCCGGCAGAACACGCCGAACACCGCGGATTCCTCCGCCACCCGCATGTCGCACATCAGGGCCAGTTCCAGCCCGCCGGCCACAGCGTGCCCTGAGATCGCGGCAATCACCGGTTTGCTCAAATTCATGCGAGTCGGTCCCATCGGCCCCGGTCCCGCACCTTCCGGTTCGATCTCGTTGCGGGTCGCGGGATCGCCCATTGCGGAAAGATCGGCACCCGCGCAGAAAGTCCCGCCATCGCCCCAGAGCACGGCAACCCGCAGCGCTTCACTTGCCTCGAAATAGGTGAAAGCCTCACGCAGGGCATCCGCGGTGGGGCGGTCGACCGCGTTCTTTTTCCCGGGCCGATTCAGGATGATGGTGCAGACCGGGCCGTTTTCTTCGATCGTGACGGCGGATGAGGGCATGGCGTGAGCGTCCTTTTTATTATTGGCGGGCGAGTTCGGCGCGGTGAGCGCCAAGACCACTGCATGCTGAGTCTAGCGAAAAGTCTCCGGGGAATCAGGGGTGCGAATGGCGGGCGGGCAGGGAAACAAAAAAAGGGCCCGTCGAGGTGTCGACGGGCCAGGGGCACAATCAGGAAGGAAGGTGTTGCTCGATCAACGGCAGCAGTTGCTGCGGGCTTTCGACGGACGGCACATGGCCGACCCGGTCGAGGATGTGCGGTGGCGGACCGCCGATGGCGTCGGCCAGGGCTTCCAGCGCCGCAGGCGGTGTGGCCATGTCGTCACTGCCGCCCACCAGGGTGACCGGCACGTTGCGATCCCCAAAGGCACCGCGGAAATCGGCCAAGCCAAGCATCTCGCACAGCAGGGCATAGCTGTGCGCGTCGCCCCGGCCCATCACGACTTTCCAGCCATCCAGCAGGGCCGGCTGTTCGGCCGCGGCCAGCGGGCCGAACCAGCGCGGCACGATGCCCTCGGCCATGGCCGGCAGGCCTTTGCTGCGGACATCCGATGCACGGGTATTCCAGGCATCGGGGGTGCCGATGACTGGGCCGGTATTGGTCAGCATCGCAGACAGCAGCACTTCCGGGTAGCGACTCAGCAATTGCTGGCCGATGACGCCGCCGATGGACGTTCCCACGAAATGAAACGGTTCCGCGTCGGCGGCACCCACCAGGGCGAGCGTTTCCTGTGCCAGATCCTCGGGCGTGATGGCTTCACACTCCGGGCTCGCGGCAGCGCTGCCGCCATGGCCCGGCAGGTCCCAGGTCAGTACCCGGAAGCGCGGTAACAGGCCGGGCAACAGGTCGTCCCAGACCGCCTGGGTCATGCCCAGCGGGTGGGCCAGCACCAGTAGCGGCTTATCGGACTCACCCAGCAACCGGTAGTGAATCGTCCGTCCATCGTGTTCCAGAAAGGCCATGGTTCCTCCTGTCGATCAGACCCGTTCGATCAGCGTGGCGATGCCCTGGCCGACGCCGACGCACATGGTGCACAGGGCGTAGCGGCCACCGCTGCGCTGCAGTTCGTGGGCGGCGGATTGCAGGATGCGCGCACCGGACATGCCCAGCGGATGGCCCAGGGCGATGGCGCCGCCGTTCGGGTTCACGCGGGCGTCGTCATCGGCGATGCCCAGTTCACGCAGGACCGCGAGACCCTGGGCCGCGAACGCCTCGTTCAGTTCGATCACGTCGAGCTGGTCGACGGTCATGCCCAGGCGCTTGAGCAGCTTCCGGGTCGCCGGGACCGGGCCAATGCCCATCACGCGCGGTTCCACACCGGCGGTGCCCATGCCCAGGATGCGGGCCATCGGCTTGAGGCCGTGGGCTTTCACGGCGGCCTCGCTGGCCACCAGCATGGCGGCGGCGCCGTCGTTCACGCCGGAGGCGTTACCGGCGGTCACCGAACCATTTTCACGGAACGGTGTGGGCAGCTTCGCCAGCTTTTCCACGGTGGTGCCGGCGCGGGGATGCTCGTCGGTATCGAAAACCAGCGGCTCCTGCTTGCGGCGCGGGATGCTGACCGGAACGATTTCCTCGGCCAGGCGACCGGCTTCCCGGGCGGCTTCCGCTTTCTCCTGGGAGCGCACGGCAAACAGATCCTGATCCTCGCGGGAGACGTTGTACTGTTCCGCCACGTTCTCGGCGGTTTCCGGCATGGAGTCGATGCCATACTGCTGCTTCATCAGCGGGTTCACGAAACGCCAGCCGATGGTGGTGTCCTCGATGGTCTGGCCACGGGCAAAGGCGCTGTCCGCCTTGCCCAGCACGTAGGGCGCGCGGGACATGGATTCCACACCGCCGGCCAGCACCAGGTCCATCTCGCCGGCGCGGATGGCGCGGAACGCGGTGCCGACGGCGTCCATGCCCGAGCCGCACAGGCGGTTCAGGGTGGTGCCGGGCACGGACGTGGGCAGGCCCGCCAGCAGGGCGGACATGCGCGCCACGTTGCGGTTGTCTTCACCGGCCTGGTTGGCGCATCCCATCATCACTTCGTCGATGGCGGCCGGATCCAGCTCCGGCGCTTCGGCCAGTACGGCCTTGAAAATGTGAGCCGCCAGGTCGTCGGGGCGCACGCTGGCGAGGGTGCCGCCGAAGCGGCCGACGGCCGAACGGCGGGGATGGCAGAGATAGACGTCAGTCATGATTCACCTCACTGTTGGCCGGCGTGATGGGCGTTGGTGCGGGCCTTGAGATCGCGCAGCACGTCCAGTTCCTTCGCAGATGGCTCCGGCGTGGTGTCCACCTGGTCGGCAAAACGGATCTCCCAGCCGGTGGCCTCGATCACCTGCTCGCGGGTGACGCCCGGGTGCAGGGAAGTGACCACCAGTTCCTTCGTGTCCGGATCCGGCTTGAGAATGCACAGGTCCGTGATCACCACGGTCGGGCCACGACCAATGTTGGGCACATTGTCCCGCGCCTTGCCGTCCCGGCCAAAGCCGACGGTGGTGATGAAGTCCACATCCTTCACGAAGGTGCGCTTGGAGTGCTTCACGGTGATGAACACTTCATGGGCGTTGGTGCCGATTTCCGGGGCACCGCCACCGCCGGGCAGGCGGACTTTCGGCTCGCGGTAGTCGCCAATCAGGGTGGTGTTGATATTGGCATAGCGGTCGATCTGGGCGGTGCCCAGGAAACCGACGCTGACCTTGCCGCCCTGCAGCCAGTAGCGGAACATTTCCGGCACGGACACGGTGGTCAGGGCGGATTCGCACAGCTCGCCATCACCGATGGACAGCGGCAAGACGTCCGGTTTGGTCTGCAGGGTACCGGATTCGTAGATGAGGGTGACGTCCGGTGCGTGGGTCAGGCGCGCCAGGTTGGCGGCCTCGCTGGGCAGACCGATGCCGACGAAGCAGGTCATGTCATTGTTCAGCGCCCGCGCAGCGGTCACGCTCATCATTTCTGAAGAGGTAAATTCCAGGCTCATCTCAGGCACCTCCGTTCTCGAAGACATTCTCGTTCAGCCACGCCTGGAAGGCGTCGCGGTCGCGGGCGATTCCGTCCCATTCCTTATAGAAGGCGTTATCGCGGTCGTAGTAGCCTAGCGCGTAGGACGGCTTGGCCCCTTTCGGCGCTTCGGCAATGGCCGTGATCGCCCAGGACGGCAGCACGCAGGCGTTCACGGACGCGCCCAGGTCATCCACCACTTCCTCGACGGTCACAATGCTGCGCTTGGCGGCCAGTACGGCCTCCTTCTGGATGCCGATGATGCCTTCCACCAGGACGTTGCCTTTACGGTCGGCGCGCTGGGCGTGAATCACGGACACGTCCGGACGCACGGACGGGACGGCCGCCAGTTTCTCACCGGTAAACGGGCACTCGATGAACTTGATCTGGTCGTTGACCTTGGGCAGGTCGCTGCCGATATAGCCGCGCAGGACGGCCAACGGCAGGCCCGCAGCGCCGGCCTCATAGGCGCAGGCCATGGCGGCGTGGCTGTGTTCGAGGATCTCAAGCGGGTTCGGCCAGCCGCGTTCGACGGCGTCCCGCAGCCGGTGGAGGGAGCCGACACCCGGGTTGCCGCCCCAGGAGAAAATCAGCTTCTTCGCGCAGCCGGCGCCGATCATCTGGTCGTACACCAGGTCCGGCGTCATGCGGATCAGCGTCAGGTCACGCTTTTCCTGGCGGATGATCTCGTGTCCCGCGGCAAAGGGAATCAGGTGGGTAAACCCTTCCATGGCGACGGTATCGCCATCGTTGATGTGGCGGCTGACCGCCTCTTTAAGAGAGAGAAATTCGGCCATGGCAATTCTCCTCTGGCACTTTGCGTTGTTTGTTCGTAATGCGAATATATGTTTAATATGCGAACATCATGACTCGAAGTTTTTACCCGCGTCAAGTACATCTTTTGATCGGTTGCCGTTGAGAACGAGTGTTCGCAGAACGAACAGGCTGTTACCATGCGAGCGCCGATAACCACACGACGGCTCCCCATAGGAGTAGGAATGGAAGACAAGACACTGAAGCCCGGCGACCGGGATTACGTCGGAGCTCTGGCCTCCGGGCTGACCGTGCTGCAGTCGTTCGATGCCGAGCATCAGCGCATGACCCTGAGCGAAGTCGCCGCCCGGGCGGATATGGATCGGGCCAAGGCGCGCCGGTTCCTGCTCACCCTGCACGCGCTGGGCTATGTGCGGCGCAATGGCCGGTATTTCGAGCTGACGCCGCGGGTGTTGCAACTGGGCTATGCCTATCAGGCGTCGAACCGCTATCGGGCCGTCATCCAGCAATACCTGGAGGACATTACGGCTGATCTGGGGGAGTCATCGTCGCTGGCGGTGCTGGACGGGCAGGAGGTGGTCTATGTGGTGCGGTCTGCCGCCCGTCACCGGTTAATGGCGATCAGTCTGTCCGTGGGGACCCGCCTGCCGGCCGCTTACACGTCCATGGGACGGATCCTGCTGGCGCAGTTGCCGGATGACGAGCTGGAGCAGTTCCTGGCCCAGGTCGAGGTGCATCGCCACACGCCGGCCTCGGTCGATTCGGTGGATGGCCTGAGAAAAGCCATTCTCCAAGGCCGGGAGCAGGGCTACTGCATCGTGGATCAGGAGCTGGACCTGGGGCTGCGTTCGGCCGCCGTGCCCGTTTTTGCCGGCGATGGAGAATTGTTGGGCGCCATCAACATCAGTACCAACGCCGCCCGGGTGGACATGGACACGCTGACCAACAGCTATCTGCCCCGCCTGCAGCAGGTGGCCGAACGGGTGCGCGAAACCACCCGTTAACCGAACAGGCTTATGGATAGCGCCCGGTCAGGCGGTTCTCGACCAGTTCGTGGAGAATGGTGTTCGCCAGGCGCATGACCGCGTTGGGGTCCTCGCCCTTGCGCCGCGAGGCGAGAACGGGGCTGGTGATGCTGTCGTCATCCAGCGGCACGTATTCCACGCCTTCCCGGCCCAGCCGGCGGACCTGTTCCGGCACCAGCGTAAAACCCATATCCGAAGCGACCAGCGATAGCGCCGTCTGCACGTCGTTCACCTGTTGAATCACGTTCACCCTCAAACCGCGCCGGTGGAAAAGACCCTGGGTAATATCCGCGAAGTTGGGACCGGAGCCGGACGGAAACGTGATCAGCGGAATGTCCGCCAACTCCTTCATGGATGGCATCTTCTTCGCCAACGGATGGGAGGCGGGTAAGGCGGCGATCATCGGCTCGTTGAACAGCAGTTCCTGCTCCACGTCCGGGTCGTCGATCCGCAGGCGACCGAACCCCAGATCGATCTTGCCGCTCTTGAGGGCATCGATCTGTTCGCGGGTCTTCAGCTCGTGCAGCACGATTTCCAGGTTCTTGTTCCTGCGCAGCCGGCGCACCATCAGCGGCAACTGGCCGTAGAAGATGGAGGGCACAAAGCCGATCGCAAAGACGGTTTTGCCATGCTGGCTGATGCGCCGCGTGTCCGCGACGGTGGCGTCGACCTTGTCGAGGATCTGGCGCGCCTGGTCCAGAAAGTACTGGCCGGCTTCCGTCAGCTCCAGCCCCCTCGGCTTGCGGTTGAACAGCACCGCACCGATTTCCTCCTCCAGTTGTTTGACCTGACGGGTCAGCGGCGGCTGAGCGATAAACAGCCGCTCTGCTGCCCGGGTCAGGTTGAGCTCTTCGGCAACCACGCAGAAGTACCTCAGATGTCTCAACTCCATCCATACCTCCAGGGTATTGCTCGCTATTTAATCAATATTGGTGCGAGTCCGTGAAACTTCGTACCGTGAACTGAACACGGCTAAACAGTTCGCGATCCGGAGACCCCATGAGCGCCACCATTCAGTCCATCGAAGCCATTCTGGTCGACATCCCGACCATCCGTCCCCACAAGCTTTCGATGACAACCATGGGGGTTCAGACCATGGTCATCGTTCGCGTGACGGATTCCGATGGCATCGAAGGCCTGGGCGAGGCGACCACCATCGGCGGCCTGGCTTACGGTCCGGAAAGTCCGGAAAGCGTGAAACTGACCATTGATCACTACGTGGCGCCGCTGCTCATAAATCAACCGGCGGACAATATTAATACCTTAAAGGTAAGGCTGGGGCGTGTCATCCGTGGCAACACCCTGGCCAAGTCGGCGATTGAAACGGCGTTACTGGACCTGCAGGGCAAACGTCTGCAGCGGCCGCTTGCCGAACTGCTGGGCGGCGCCGTGCACACGCACATGCCGGTGCTCTGGACCCTGGCCAGTGGCGATACCGGCAAGGACATCGATGAGGCCATGAACCTGATCGGGGCCAAGCGCCATTGCGACTTCAAACTCAAGATCGGTTCCCGCCCGCTGATGGACGATGTGCGCCACGTCGCGGCCATCAAGGAAGCGGTCGGCGACAGCGCCAGTGTCCGGGTGGACGTCAATCAGGCCTGGGATGAGGCCACGGCCGCCAAAGGCATGGCTGAACTGCAGGCCGCCGGCATTGATCTGGTCGAGCAACCCACACCGATGAAGCAACTGGATACGCTGGCGCGCCTTTCCAGCAAGTTTCACTTGCCCATCCTGGCGGATGAGGCCGTGGCGGACGCGACCGACGGCTTTAACCTGGCGGCGGCCGGATTCAGCGGCGCCTACGCCCTGAAGATTGCCAAGGCCGGCGGCCCGACGCGGGTTCTGGAGATGGCGTCGGTGGCGTCGGCGGCGGGCATTGGCCTCTACGGCGGCACCATGCTCGAGGGCACCATCGGCACCGCGGCGTCTCTGCATGCCTGGTCGACGCTGGAAACGCTGCACTGGGGCACGGAAATGTTCGGGCCGCTGCTGATGAAAGACGACATCGTCGTTACACCGCTGGCTTATCGCGACAACGGGGTCGAGCTGCCGGACGGCCCGGGCCTGGGCATCGCCATCAATGAAGACAAGCTCGAACACTACCGCCGCAAGTGACTGGCGGTCTGAACCCTGTCACGCAAGGAGTTTCCATGCTGTTCAAAGTTGAAATGAAGGTCAATCTGCCGGCGGACATGCCGACCGAAGTCGCCGCCGACATCAAGGCGCGGGAAAAAGCCTATGCCCAGGAGCTGCAGCAGCAGGGCAAGTGGCGTCACCTGTGGCGGGTCAGCGGCACCTACGCCAACGTCAGCATCTTCGACGTGGCGGATAACGCGGAATTGCACGACCTGGTGAGCAGCCTGCCGCTGTTCCCCTACATGGACATCTCGGTGGCGCCGCTGTGCCGGCACCCGTCGTCCATTCACGAGGACGACCGATAAGCCAGGGAATGACAGATCACGGCGGCCGCGGAATCGGTTGCCATCCATAACCACTGCTTTCTGATGAGAGTGACAAGAACAAGACCAACACCGGAGGAATACGCAATGACTGTCAAAACGATGCATACCCCAGAAGTCCAGGCGCTGCTCAAGAAGGTGGCCGGCCTGGATAATGACGGTGGCAACGAGCGCGTGAAGCAAATCGTCCATCGCCTGATGCACGACATCTTTCAGATTGTCGAAGACTTCGACGTGACGCCCGAGGAGTTCTGGAGCGCGGTCTACTACGTCAACGGTTTGGGTCAGAATGGCGAAGCCCCGTTACTGGCGCCGGGTCTGGGCATGGATCATTACCTGGATATCCGCATGGACGCTGAGGATGCCGAGGCCGGCCTCACCGGAGGGACCCCGCGCACGATCGAAGGTCCGCTGTACGTCGCCGGCGCGCCGATCAGTGACGGCTTTGCGCGGATGGACGACGGCACGGACACGGATTCCGAAACCGCCATCATCACCGGTCGGGTGACGGACGAGAATGACCAGCCGATTGCCAAAGCGTTGGTGGATATCTGGCACGCCAACAGCAAGGGCGGCTATTCCTACTTCGACCCGTCGCAGAGCGAATACAACCTGCGTCGTCGTATCCGCACCGATGCCGATGGCCGCTACACCGCCCGGACCATTATTCCGTCCGGTTACGGCTGTCCGCCGGAAGGGTCGACCCAGACGCTGCTGAACCTGCTTGGCCGACACGGTCGTCGACCGGCGCACATCCACTACTTCATCTCCGCACCGGGTTACCGCCACCTCACGACGCAGATCAACCTGGCCGGCGATGAATACACCTACGACGATTTTGCCTTCGCCACGCGTGACGACCTGGTCGTTGAGGCCCATCGCATCGACGATCCTGCCGAGGCCGAGCAGTACGGGCTGAATGGCCCGTTCAACAAGCTGGTGTTCGACGTGCAGCTGCTGTCGACGGAGGCCACCGACCAGCAGAAACGCCACCCCCGCCAGCGCGCGCTGGAAGGTGAATCCGCCTGAGTTGAGGGCTGAGCGCCCGGCTTCATTCCATCGCTTCCGTGCTTTAGTGATCCGGCCTGTCCCAGACAGGGCTGGCCGGGGACTCTCACGCCGAAAAAAGGCGAAAAGGAGAGAGGATATGACAACCAAACTCGACCAACTCGCAAAGACCGTCAACAACGCGGTCGTCGCCGATCCGGACAGCGGCCGCTTCCAGTGCGACCGGGCCATCTTTACCGATCGGGACCTGTTCGAACTGGAAATGAAGTACATCTTCGAGGGCAACTGGGTCTACCTGGCGCATGAGAGCCAGATCCCCGAGCCCGGCGATTACTTCACCGTTACCGTCGGTCGTCAGCCGGTCATCATTACCCGGACGAAGGACGGCGAGCTGAAGGCGATTCTCAACACCTGCTCCCACCGGGGCGCGACGCTGTGCCGCAAGAAGCGGGGCAACAAGACGTCCTTTACCTGTCCGTTCCACGGCTGGACCTTCCGCAACGACGGCAAGCTCCTCAAGGCCAAGGATCAGAAGAAGGGCGGTTACCCGGCCCAGTTCAACACCGAGGGTTCCCACGACCTGAAGCAGATGCCGAAGTTCGAGAACTGTCGCGGCTTCCTGTTCGGCAGTCTGAACGCGGATGTCGTCCCGCTGGATGAGTACCTGGGTGAAACCACGAAGATCATCGACAACATCGTCGACCAGTCCGAGGACGGTCTGGAGGTCCTGCGCGGCAACTCCACCTACACCTACGAGGGCAACTGGAAGCTGACCGCCGAGAACGGCGCCGATGGCTACCACGTCAGCACCGTGCACTGGAACTACCTGTCCACCATGGGCCAGCGCAACTACGAGAAGGGCGGCACCGAAGCGGTGGACGCCAAGAGCTGGTCGGCCGAGGGCGGCTTCTACTCCTTCGAGAACGGGCACATGATGCTGTGGACGCGCCTGTTGAACCCGGAAGTACGGCCCATCTTCAGCCAGCTGGAGCGTCTGCAGGCCACCTACGGCGAGGCCCGCGCAGATTCCATCGTGCGCACAACCAAGAACCTGTGTCTGTACCCGAACGTGTACCTGATGGACCAGTTCTCCACCCAGATCCGGGTGGCGCGGCCGATCGACGTCAACAAGACCGAGATCACCATCTACGCCTTCGCGCCGAAGAACGAACCCGCCGAGCTGCGGGCCAGGCGCATCCGTCAGTACGAGGACTTCTTCAACGTGTCCGGCATGGGCACGCCCGATGACCTGGAAGAGTTCCGCGGCTGCCAGAGCGGCTACGAGGCCCGGGGCATGCGCTGGAACGACATGAGCCGCGGTGCCGCGCACTGGATCGACGGCCCCGACGAGCACGCCAACCAGATCGACATGAAACCGATCATGAGCGGCGCCAAGCCGGAAGACGAAGGCCTCTACGTCAACCATCACAAGCACTGGCAGGACGAAATGAGCCGGGCGATTGCCGCTGAAAAGGCGCGCTTTATCCCGATGACTGAATCGGAAAGCGAAGAAAAGGAGGGCGCGGCATGAGCCTGAGCTATCACGACATCGAACAGTTCATCATCCGCGAAGCCCGCCTCCTGGACGATCGCGAATGGGACAAGTGGCTCGAGTGCTATCACCCGGACGTCACCTACTGGATGCCGGCCTGGGATGACAACGACGAGCTGACCGAGGATCCGCAGACCGAGATCTCGCTGATCTACTACCCGAACAAGGATGGCCTGGTTGACCGGGTCTACCGACTGAAAACCGAGCGCTCGGGCGCCAGCTCCCTGCCGGAGCCGCGCACCACGCACTTCACCAGCAATCTGGAGATCCTGTCCCAGGACGACAACGAGGTGACGCTGCGCTTCAACTGGCTGACCAAGGCCTATCGCTACAAAAAATCGGCCGAATACTACGGAACGTCCTTCTACACCCTGGACATCACCGGCGAGCAGCCGCTGATCCGTGAGAAGCGCATTGTTCTGATCAACGATTGCATCAATCAGGTGCTGGACGTCTACCACCTTTGAGGTGGCGGATCACCGCTGATGGATGGGGAGGGCAACACCATGAGTTACAACATCGCACTCAACTTTGAAGACGGCGTCACCCGATTCGTTTCCTGTAATGAAGGGGAAACCGTTCTGGACGCCGCCTACCGTGCGCAGATCAACCTGCCGATGGACTGCTCCGACGGGGTCTGCGGCACCTGCAAGGGCACCTGCCGTCAGGGTCAGTACGATCTGGGCGATGAATACATCGACGACGCGCTGACCGACGACGAAGCCGAGCAGGGCATGGTCCTGACCTGCCAGATGGTGCCCTCCAGCGATTGCGTGGTGGAAGTGCCGGCGGCCTCCACCCTGTGCAAGACCGGCAACGCCACCGTCGAAGGCACCGTGGCCGAGGTGAACCTGATCTCCGCCACCGCCATCGAACTCAAAATCACGGTGGGCGACGACATCACCTTTTTGCCGGGGCAGTACGTGAACATTCAGGTGCCGGGTTCCGACGAGACCCGCGCCTATTCCTTCAGTTCGCAGCCGGGCAGCCGGGACCTCAGTTTCCTGATCCGCAACGTGCCGGGCGGGCTGATGAGCACCTACCTGGTGGGCAAGGCCCGGGCCGGCGACAAGCTGACCCTGACCGGCCCGATGGGCAGCTTCTACCTGCGTCCGATCGAGCGCCCGATCCTGATGCTGGCGGGCGGCACCGGACTGGCGCCGATCCTGTCGAAGCTGGAGCACATGAAGGCCAACGGCTGCAACAGCCAGCCGGTCCATCTGGTCTATGGTGTCAGCAACGACGAGGACCTGGTGTGCGTCGAGGCGCTGGAACAGTTCGCCGGCGAGCTGGAGAATTTCACTTTCAAGACGGTGATCTCCAGCGACGACAGCGACCATCCGAACAAGGGCTACGTCACCAACCACATGGACGACGCGCCCATGAACGACGGCGACGTGGACGTGTACCTGTGCGGGCCGCCGCCGATGGTGGACGCCGTGCGCACCTACTTCCGTGAGCAGGGCATCACGCCCAACGCGTTCCACTACGAGAAGTTCACGCCCAGCCTGGCGACGGACGCGGTCAAGGAGAAGGTGGCATGAATCCGCGATTTGCCGACAAGGTGCTGCTGATCACCGGCGCCGCCCAGGGCATCGGGCGGCGGGTGGCCGAGCGCGCCGCGGAGGAAGGCGGCCGCCTGGCGCTGGTGGATCGCTCCGATCTGGTCCATGAACTGGCCGCCGAGCTGGTGGAAAAGGGCGGTGAGGCCATCGCCCTGCAGGCCGATCTGGAAGCCTGGGACGGCGCCAACGGCGTGGTCGACAAGGCCCTGTCCCATTTCGGCCGGATCGATGTTCTGGTGAACAACGTGGGCGGGGCGATCAACTTCAAGCCCTTCACCGAGTTCACCGACGCGGAAATCAGTGCCGAGATCACCCGGTCGCTCATGCCCACGCTTTGGTGCTGCCGGGCGGTGTTGCCCACCATGGCGGAACAACGGGGTGGGGTTATCGTGAACGTCTCCTCCGCCGCGACCCGGGGCATCCACCGGATTCCCTATTCGGCGGCCAAAGGCGGCGTGAATGCCATCACCGCTTCGTTGGCGTTTGAGTACGCCGATGCCGGTATCCGCGTGGTGGCCACCGCGCCGGGCGGTACGGAGGCGCCCCCGCGCCGGATTTCCCGGGGCACGCCGGAAGCCAGAACCGAGCAGGAAAAGGCCTGGTTCCAGGCGCACATTGACCAGACCCTCGACGCCAGCCTGATGCACCGCTACGGCACCCTGGACGAGCAGGCGTCCGCGATCCTGTTCCTGGCCTCGGATGATGCCAGCTACATCACCGGGACGGTCCTGCCTGTGGCCGGCGGTGACCAGGGCTGAATGCACGATATTTTCGACCCAAACCAATAACAAAAAGGGGAACAACATGCTTTTATATCCATCAACCGACGCCGGTTTCCTGACGATCTCTGGCAGGGCCTGAAGAGAGCGATCGCCGTCTGATCTGTCCAGTCTGCGGTCCGGGGACTCCGCCTGCAGCGATCCCCCTTCCTGGCTCCGGGGTCGGCCACCGGCCCGGAGCCTTTTTTGCCCCATTCAGAAAACGGATAACCATGTATGCGCAAGCTGCTGAACGACCTGTCCCTGTCGTCTGTCGTCGCCGGCTTCCTGGCCGTGCTCGTGTCCTACTCCGGCCCGCTGGCGATCTTCTTTCAGGCGGGTAACAGCGCCCAGATCTCGCCGGAGATGATGACCTCCTGGGTCTGGGCCATTTCGCTGGGGGCGGCCGTCTCCGGCATCGTGCTCAGCCTATGGCTGAAAGCGCCGGTGGTGACCGCCTGGTCGGCACCGGGCACGGCGCTGCTGGTCACGCTGTTTCCGGAACTGTCGCTGCACGAGGCCATTGGTGCCTACATCACGGCGGCGGTCATCATCTTCGTGATCGGTGTAACGGGCACGTTTGATGCCTTCGTCCGGGCCATTCCCAAGGGTGTGGCGGCGGGCATGATGGCTGGCATCCTGTTCCAGTTTGGGGTGGGGGCGTTTGCTGCCATCGACACCACGCCGCTGCTGGCGATCGGCATGCTGGTGGCCTATGTAGTCTTTCGCCGGCTACTGCCCAAGTACACGCTCGTATTGCTGCTGATCGCCGGCGTCATCCTGGCGGTGGTGCTGGAACATGCCTCGTTGAAAGGCGTCGGGCTCCATCTGGCGATTCCGCATTTCATTACACCCGAATGGTCGGTCAGTTCGACCCTGGGGCTGGCGATCCCGCTGGTGGTGGTCAGCCTGACCGGCCAGTTCCTGCCCGGCATGGCCATCCTGCAAGGCGCCGGGTATCCGGTGAAGGCCAAGCCCATCATCGGAGTGACGAGCCTGGTCTCCATTCCCACCGCCTTCTTCGGTGGCATCACCACCGTCGTCGCGGCCATCACGGCCGCCATCTGCACCAGCAAGGACGCTCACGAGGATCCGGACCGGCGCTATGTGTCCGGTGTGTTCAACGGCGTTTTCTATCTGGTAGGCGGCCTGTTTGCCGGCACCATCGTCAGCCTGTTCACCTCGCTGCCGGCCGCGTTTGTGGCGGTGCTGGCGGGTCTGGCCCTGCTCGGGGCGATTGGAGGCAACCTGCATGCGGCGCTGGAAGATCCGTCACACCGGGAGGCGTCGCTGATCGCCTTTATCGTCACCGCATCCGGAATGCACCTGTTTGGTCTGTCCTCGGCGTTCTGGGGTGTGGTGATTGGGTATGGCTGCTACCTGGTGCTGAACGGGGGCCGTAAACGCGCCTCATGAATAAATAGAGGCTATGGCGTTGGGTTGTTGGGTAGGGTTCGCCTAATTACGTAGATGCAGGCTGGACGGCGATCCCTAGAATGGGAGCCCTAGTTCATGCGCTAATCGGTAGTGGTCTATGTAATTGGCGCGTCGGTCCCGACTCAAGGAATCCCTGGTTCATGGCAGCGGAAGAGGCCCCATCTTCTGATATCCCGGCCGAAAAAGACGCCCTGAGAAATCTGGTGGTAGTCAGCCTGTGCCTGACCGCGGCCATTCTCGCCAACACCATGTTGCTGCTGGCGGTACCTTTCAAGGCCATCAAACTGGACGTGGGACCGTCGCTGGTGGGCGTGATCATCTCGGCGCCGTACGTGTTGCCGATGCTGCTGGCGATTCCCATGGGCGGTGTGGTGGCCCGCTTCGGCTGCCAGAAAATGATCATCGCCGGTGCGCTGGGCATGGCCGTGGGCCCCTGGGTCACGTTGCTGTTTCCCTCGGTGGCTAGCCTGTTCGTCACCCAGGTGATCGTCGGGCTGGCGAACATGGTGCTGATCATCTCGGCCCAGACCGTGGTGTCCGGCCTAGCCAGCGGCAAACGGTTGGAGCAATATTTCGGCTGGTACACCACCTGCCTGTCGGGCGGGCAACTGCTGGGCCCGATCACCTCCGGCTTCCTGATCGATCACTTCTCCGTGAATGTCTCCCTGGCGGCCATTGGGCTGATCCCGCTGCTGTCCGCAATCGGTGCGCTGTTCTTTTCCAGGGATATCCGTAAAGGGGGGCGATCGAAGCGCGCCAACGGCAGTTATCGCGAACAGTGGCAGTTGCTGCGTCGCAATACCGGTATGCAGACTTCGATCATGCTCACCGTCACCGCGCTGTTCGTGCTGAGCATCCACTCGACGTTCATGCCGGTTTACCTGGAATCCCTCTCGCTGGCGGCCAGTTCCATCGGCCTGTTGCTGAGCATCCGCGCCATTTCCTCCATGGCGGTGCGGGTGGTGATGTCCCGTATCATTGACCTGTGCGGCGGCCGCAACCGGGCCATCCTGATCGCCATCGTCCTGATTACCGGCTCCCTCACCGTGACCGGCCTGGTGGGCGACCACTACGCACTGCTGGTCGTCCTGGCCGTCGTCATCGGCGTCGCCGGCGGCATCTCCCAGCCGCTGTCCATGGTCATCCTGTCCGAGAGCGTCCTGCCGGAACAACGCTCCGCCTCCATGGCCACCCGCCTGATGGGCAACCGCGGCGCCCAGGTGCTGGGGCCGATGCTGATCGGCTTTCTGGCGGACATGACCAATTTCACCGTGGCGTTTGCGGTGATGGGTGGGGTGTTGTTGGTGTTGTACATGACGTGGGTGGTTCGGTCCGGGGGTTTTTCGCAGCGTGCGGCCGCACAATAATCTTCTCTAAAAAATCCAACTAGCGGCCAACTCTCCGGATATCCCGTAAGGTTCGTCGGGAACGTTGGCGTCTCAATTGAGTTGGTGGCTAATGAGCTGCTCCATCGGATGATTGTTCCAGGCTATTTTGTTCACCATTTTTAGTTGTTCATTATTAATGAACAGTGCTATTTTGTGAACATGAATGGCCGGGGGATGCTCATGGATAACTCAAAAATGGACGTCGAGTTGCTCGATCAGGCGCTTGAAGCATTTGAAAATGAGACAGGGCTCGAACTAAAACTTGTCTCCATGGAAGCGCGGCCATCTGTTGATGCCACTTTGGTACTCGAACCGCGCGGACCAAAGTACAGCGCTGAACTGAAACGCTGGGCGCCGCAAGCGAATTTAGGCGCGATGATCGCGCAGCTCAACAAGCTCCCAACGCCTGCGCTGCTCGTTGCGGATTACATTAACCCGAATATGGCGGATCGCTTGCGAGACGCAGGCTTTCAGTTCATTGATGCCTCGGGCAATGCCTACCTGAAAACGCAGACGCTGCACATTTATGTGAAAGGTAATAAGCCTTCGCCGGTTTCTTCGACATCAAGAAAGACATCCCGGGTTTTCGGTGCCTCTGGGCTGAAGCTTGTTTTCAGCTTCTTACTCAATCCTGACCTGGTTAACCATCCTTATCGCACGATCGCTGACTTGGCGTGCGTCTCTCTGGGAAGCGTCGGCAAGATGTTGAGCGCTTTGAGAGAGCAGGGCTATTTGGTCGAGCAAGGTAAGGGCAAGAAGCGGACACTCCGCCGAACCCGCGAACTCTTAGACCGTTGGGTTAGCACCTTTCCTGAAACACTGTCACCCCAGCTTGAGATCGGCGTGTTTGAATCAAATGAACAGGCGCCTTGGAAGAGCATCAAGCTTTCGGCGCTTGAAGGATGTTGGGGCGGGGAGGTCGGAGCGTCGATTTTGGATGCGTATCTTTCTCCGTCGATGAGCCTGATCTATCTGCCGAAAGACCGGTTGAGGGATTTCGTGATCCAGCATCGCTTGAAAAAGGCATCGGACCAAACTCGCGCTGCCGCGGGAAGAATACAGGTTCGAGAAAAGTTCTGGACCGACAAACTCATAGGCGGTAGCACAGGGAGTGGAGATGTGGCACCCGACATCCTGATCTATGCCGATTTGATTGCAAGCGGTGATCCCCGAAATCTGGAAGCAGCGGAGCGACTCTATGGCCGAATTGAAGATCGACTCCAGTTCGATTGATTCCATACAGCGTCGGACATACGAAGCGATCGCCCGGGTTGCCTCTGAAAGACAGGTGCCCTTCATTATTGTGGGTGCGTCCGCAAGGGATCTTGTGATGCACCACGGCTACAAGGCCAGGATCCAGAGGGCAACGCGTGATATTGATCTGGCCGTCCAGGTTGAGGATTGGGAGGCTTTCGAAGCCATTAAGTCCAGCTTGATGGCCGAAGGATATCGCCAAACCAAGATTACCCATCGCTTGGTCGATGACTGCAATATCCCGCTGGATATTATTCCCTTCGGCCCGCTGGAGAGTGCCAGTGCCAGAATCGAATGGCCGGGAGACCCCAGCGAAATGCACGTGATGGGATTCAAAGAAGCGCTGGAACATGCCGATCATGTCATCGTCGATAGTCAGCCACCCTTTGAGCTGTCTGTCGCGAGCCCGGTGGGTCTGGCCATTCTCAAGTTAGTGGCGTGGTCGGAACGTGAGCCCCGGGTCCGCAGAAAAGACGCGGCGGACTTTATCTATCTTCTCGACAACTACGACAAGATTCCGGCCATTGCCGATCGGCTATACGGCGAACACGCCGGCATCCTCGAAATATATGAATGGGACACCCGCTTCGCTGGGGCACACGTGCTGGGTCTGGATGTTGCCAGCATCGCTGAGGCCAGGACGCTTTCCTATCTCAGGTATCGGCTCGATGTCGAATCAGCGGAAAGGCTCTGCATCGATGCGGGATCTGATCCCGCTGATATCAATGAGTCACTGGTTAGTGCGTTTCGAAGGGGGATGAAATAACGGAGTCGAACCCGATAAGGGTAAGTCTCGAATGGCTCCATTTGATGTCAGTCAGCCAATCGGCATAGTGATTGGCGTTCTATTCGTTCAAAATAAGGCGCATTTTACGGCGGACTCAATGCGCCATCAGTGAGCGAATCAGGAACCCCATGTTCGAACAAACCTTCCGAAACATCGATGACGTCCTCTGGAAAGAGGCGGGCTGTGCCACCGAGCTGGACTACACCGAACAAACCTCCTGGATGCTGTTCCTCAAGTATCTGGACGATCTGGAGTTCGAGCGCTCCCAGGAAGCGGAGCTGCAAGGCCAGACCTACGATTTCATCATCGACAAGGCGCACCGCTGGTCCCGCTGGGCGGCACCCAAAACAGCCGATGGCGAGTTCGATCACGATAACGCGCTGACCGGCGACGACCTGATCCAGTACGTCAATTTCGACCTGTTCCCGTATCTGCAGGGCTTCAAGGAGCGGGCGTCGGGCACCGACACCATCGAATACAAGATCGGGGAAATCTTCGGCGAGATCCGCAACAAGTTCGCCAGCGGTTACAGCCTGCGCGATGCACTGGAACTGGTGGACAGCCTGAGCTTCGGTTCCCAGGCGGAGAAGCACGAGCTGTCCCACCTTTACGAAGCCAAGATCCGTAACATGGGCAACGCCGGGCGAAACGGCGGCGAATACTACACGCCGCGCCCGCTGATCCGCGCCATGATCCAGGTGCTGAAGCCGCGCATTGGTGAGCGCATCTACGACGCTGCAGCGGGATCGGCAGGCTTCCTGTGTGAGGCCCACGACTACCTGCGCTCCGGGCAGAACCTCTCGACGGAAGACCTGGAAACGTTGCAGACCCGGACCTTCTACGCCAAGGAGAAAAAGAGCCTGCCGTACGTGATCGGGATCATGAACATGATCCTGCACGGCATCGAGACGCCCAACATCGTCCACACCAACAGCCTGACCGAGAACCTGAGCGATATTCAGGAGAAGGATCGCTACGAGGTCATCCTTGCCAATCCGCCCTTTGGCGGCAAAGAGCGCAAGGAAATCCAGCAGAACTTTCCCATCAAGACCGGCGAGACGGCGTTCCTGTTCCTGCAGCATTTCATCAAATACCTGAAAGCTGGTGGCCGTGCGGCGGTGGTGATCAAGAACACCTTCCTGTCCAATTCCGACAACGCCTCCCGTGCCCTGCGCAAGGAGCTGCTGGAAAGCTGCAACCTGCACACCATCCTCGACTGCCCCGGCGGCACGTTCCTCGGGGCGGGCGTGAAAACCGTGGTGCTGTTTTTCGAGAAGGGCGCGCCCACTCAGAACATCTGGTATTACCAGCTCGACCCCGGTCGCAGTTTGGGTAAGACCAACCCGCTGAATGATGATGATCTGACAGACTTCGTGACCCGGCAGGCGAACTTTGAGGGCTCTGAGAATGCCTGGCTCGTCAGCATCGGCGATGTGGATGAGGAAACCTACGATCTGTCCGTAAAGAACCCGAACAAGGCTGAGGAAGAACCGCTGCGCGATCCGGAAGTGATCATCAATGAGATTGAGACGCTGGATAAGGAGAGTGAGGCCATTCTGGAAGGGATTCGGGGGATGTTATGAGTTTCTCATGGCCGGTTAAAAAGCTGGATGATTTATGCAACATAGCCAGAGGGGGCTCTCCTCGGCCTATTAAGCAATATCTTACGGAGGAACCGGATGGTGTTAACTGGATTAAGATTAGTGATGCAACAGCCAGTTCTAAATATATTTTCGAGACCAAGCAAAAAATAAAGCCGGAGGGGATAAAACGCTCGCGGATGGTGCATGAGGGAGATTTTATCCTCTCCAATTCTATGAGTTTTGGTCGTCCATATATCATGCGAACATCAGGCTGCATTCACGATGGGTGGTTGGTTCTTGGCGAAATTTCAGCTGACCTTAACCAAGATTTCCTTTACCTGTTTTTAGGGTCACCCAATGCTTACAAGCAGTTTGATGAAAGGGCGGCGGGTTCTACAGTCCGAAATCTGAATATTGATCTTGTGCGCAGCGTAACTGTTCCAATTCCACCTCTTGCCGAACAAAAACGCATCGTCGCCATCCTCGATGAAGCCTTCGCGGGCATCGACGCGGCGATCGCTAACACCGAAAAGAATCTCGCCAATGCTCGTGAATTGTTTGAGAGTTATTTGAATTCGGTATTTGGTGAGAGAAGTAATGGATGGGAAGTAAAGGCTGTAAGGGAGTTTGCCAATCACTGTTTGGGAAAGATGCTGGATAAGCAAAAGAATAAAGGCACACTTCGTCCATACTTGCGCAATCAAAATGTTCAGTGGTTCTCGGTGGACACTAGCGATGTGCTGGAGATGAAAATCGAGGAGCATGAAGAGCCGCGATATAGAGTCCAAAAGGGTGACCTTTTGGTGTGTGAGGGAGGCTATCCGGGCCGAGCAGCAATATGGACCGAGAGCGAGCCGGTATTTTTTCAGAAGGCCCTTCACAGAGTTCGCTGTGAAGAAACAATATTTAATGAGTGGCTTCTGTACTTCTTATATTGGGCGGATTTAAGTGGTGAACTGAAGCAGTATTTCACCGGTGCGGGAATACAGCATTTTACCGGGAAGTCTCTGGGGCGCTTGCAGGTGCCTTTGCCGCCTAAGGTTGACGCAGAATATTGGGTGCTTAAATTCGGAGAGTTGCACGAAAAAGTTCAAGGCGTTGAGATGCTCTATCAGCAAAAGCTCAATGCGCTCGTAGAATTAAAGCAATCTCTTCTCCAAAAAGCATTCTCTGGCGAGCTAAAGATACGATCTGCGGAGAAAGAAACGGAAGAGGCTGTTGCGTGACCCCAGCTACAATTCATGCAGCAGTCTGCTGTTGAAAAGCCTTCAAGGATGAAGAACTCGCATGACTGAAAGCCAAAACACCCCAATCGTAATCTACGAAAACGCCGATCAGGCGGTGGAAGTACGCCTGGACGCCGATCAGGAAACCCTCTGGCTCACCCAGGCCCAGATGGGCACGCTGTTTGATGTGAAGCCCCAGAACATCACCATGCACCTGAAGAACATCTATGGCGAGGGGGAATTGGCTGAGGAGGCAACTTGTAAGGATTTCTTACAAGTTCAGTCGGAGGGTGGTCGAACCGTCAAGCGTAAGCGCAAGCATTACAGCCTGGATGCCGTGATTTCAGTGGGTTACCGGATCAGTTCCGCTCGGGCCACCCAGTTCCGGATCTGGGCGACACGGGTTCTGCGCGACCACCTCACTCAGGGCTGGACCCTGAATCGCCAGCGCCTGGAGGAAAACGCCCAGGAACTGAAGGCCGCCCTGACCCTGGTGCGGAGGGCCGCCCAGAGCCCGGCGCTGGATAACGACAGCAGCCGCGGGCTGGTGGACATTGTCAGCCGATACGCGCAAACCTTCCTGCTGTTGCAGCGCTATGACGAAGGCTTGCTCACGGAACCGCAGGCTCAGGCCGGCGGTACACTGCCCACGCTGGCTGAGGCGCGGTCCGCGCTGGATGGCCTGAAAGACGAATTGATCGCTCGGGGCGAGGCGACGGAGCTGTTTGCGCGCGACCGGGGCGATGGCCTGGATTCCCTGCTGGGCAACCTGGACCAGACCGTCTTCGGCGAGCCGGCTTATCCCAGTGTGGAGGCAAAGGCGGCACATTTGTTGTACTTTGTGATCAAGAACCACCCATTCTCCGATGGCAACAAGCGCAGTGCGGCTTTCCTGTTTGTGGATTTCCTCCACCGCAACGGTCGCCTGTTGGATGCCGCCGGAGAACCGGTGATCAACGATGTAGGGCTGGCCGCCCTGACACTGCTGGTGGCCGAGTCCGACCCGAAAAACAAAGACACCATGATCCGTCTCATCATGAACATGCTGGCCTGGGAGGGCGAGTGAGCGACGCCACACTCAATGAAGCCGAAACTCGCGCTGAACTGATTGACCCCGCGCTGAAGGAGGCTGGCTGGGGTGTGATGGATGCCAGCCGTATTCGACGCGAGGAAGTGATTGCGCCGGGACGACTTCAAGGCAGTGGACGGCGTGCCCGATCGGATATTGCCGACTACGTCCTGATCTACAAAGGCCAGAAGCTGGCGGTGATCGAGGCGAAGAAACGCGCGTTGCCTGCAACAGAAGGGCTGGTTCAGGCCAAGCGCTATGCCGAGCGGCTGCAGGCCCGCTTCGCCTACAGCACCAACGGCGAGAGTATCTATCGGGTCGACCTGTCCACAGGCCAGGAAGGCCCGGTCGATCGCTATCCCTCGCCGGAAGAACTCTGGTCGGAAACATTTGCCGAGCAGAACCTGTGGCGCGAGCGCTTCGGGGCCGTGCCGTTCGAAGATAAGGGCGGCTTCTGGGAGCCTCGTTACTATCAGCACAACGCGATCAACCGGGCGCTGGAAGCGGTCGCCAACGGTCGGGACCGGATACTGCTGACCCTGGCCACAGGGACTGGCAAAACGGCGATCGCCTTCCAGATTACCTGGAAACTTTTCCATGCCCGCTGGAGCCGCTCCGCGCAGGCGTCCGGTGAGCCGGGGCGGCAGCCGCGCATCCTTTTCCTGGCGGATCGCAATATTCTCGCCAATCAGGCCTTCAACGACTTTTCCGCATTTCCACAGGACGCGCTGGTGCGGATCGATCCGGAGACCATCCGTAAGAAAGGGCGGGTGCCGAAGAACGGCAGTCTCTTCTTTACCATCTTCCAGACCTTCATGACCGGCCGGGACGGGAACGGCGATCCCGCACCCAACTTTGGCGACTACCCGCCGGATTTCTTCGACTTCATCATCATCGACGAATGCCACCGGGGTGGGGCGAACGACGAGAGCAACTGGCGTGGCATCCTGGAATATTTCAGTCCCGCGGTGCAGCTGGGGCTGACCGCCACCCCCAAGCGGGATCACAACGCCGACACTTACGCCTATTTTGGCGAGCCGGTGTACATCTATTCCCTGAAGGAAGGCATCAACGACGGTTTCCTCACGCCGTTCAAGGTCAAGCAGATCGCCACCACCGTCGACGATTACGTCTACACCTCGGACGACGACGTGATTGAGGGTGAGATCGAAGAGGGGCGTCGCTACACCGAGACGGACTTTAACCGTGTTATTGAAATTGAGGCCCGTGAGAAGTACCGGGTCCGGGTGTTCATGGATCAGATCGACCAGCGGGAGAAGACCCTGGTGTTCTGCGCCACCCAGGAACACGCGCTGGCGGTGCGTGACCTGATCAACCGCATGAAAATCAGCGCCGACCCGCACTACTGTGAACGGGTGACGGCGAACGATGGCGCGGAAGGCGAGCGTTTCCTCCGGCAGTTCCAGGACAACGAGAAAACCATTCCCACCATCCTGACCACCTCGCAGAAACTGTCCACCGGTGTCGATGCCCGCAACGTGCGCAATATCGTGCTGATGCGGCCGGTCAATTCGATGATCGAGTTCAAGCAGATTATCGGACGGGGCACGCGTCTGTTCGACGGCAAGGACTACTTCACCATCTACGACTTCGTGAAGGCTTACGAGCACTTCAACGACCCGGAATGGGATGGCGAGCCGATTGCCCCGGAGCCCTGTGCCGAATGCGGTGAAATTCCCTGCCAATGCGCCATCACGCCACCCAAGCCCTGCCCGGTCTGTGAGCAGAGACCCTGCGTGTGCGAGAAAGAACCGCCCGAGCCTTGTGCGGACTGCGGCGAACAGCCCTGCGTTTGCCAGAAACGACAGAAAGTGAAGGTCAAACTGGCGGACGGCAAGGAGCGCACCATTCAGCACATGAGCGCTACCAGCTTCTGGAGTCCGGACGGCAAGCCCATGTCCGCTCAGGATTTTATCAAAAGACTCTATGGCGATTTTCCCGCCTGGTTTGCCGACGAAGACAAGTTGCGGGACATCTGGAGTCGCCCGGATACCCGCAAGAAGTTGATGGAAGGCCTGGAAGAGAAAGGCTATGGCTTTGAGCAGCTTCAAGCCATTGGCAAGATGATCGATGCTGAAAAGAGCGATATTTACGATGTGCTGGCCTACATCGCGTTCAACCGGGCGCCGGTCACCCGTGCGGAGCGAGTGGAGTCGCATCGTGAAGCGATCTTCCGATCCTACGACTATCGCCAGCAGGAGTTTTTGCGATTTGTGCTGAACCACTATGTGGAACGGGGTGTTGGGGAGCTGGACCTTGGGAAGCTGCCCCATCTGATTGAGCTCAAGTATTATTCAGTGGGGGATGCTGTTCGGGAGCTGGGGCCGGTTGGCAATATTCGGGATGTGTTTGTGGGGTTCCAGAAACACCTTTACTAAAGCCGCAACCAGAGTGTGGGCGTTTACATTGCCAATTTAAGGTTATTCAGCAGAAGGCATTACCACTGCAATGTTAGGATACTGATTTGAGAGCGGTCATCGATAAATGCCAAACCTGAAAGCCAAGAAAGATTATTTTGCGAAGGTCCGCCGCTCCAATTATGTTGCCAGCATGCGCCTGGAAGATATGCCGGTGTGCAGGCGTGACGTATTCCGAAAATTGAAGACCCGGGAAGCCGTTCTCAAAGCACACGGGTACAAAGACGATTACTGAATTCCTACCCGTCGATTTTCTCGTTGAGACTTGTTCGTCTCACTCAAACCGATCCCAATAAGGCGGCTCCCCAAAGAACCCATCAATAAAGTCGATAAAGCTGCGCACCTTGCTGGCCAGCAGCTGGCGGTGCGCGTAGACCGCGTACAGTCCCAATGGCTCCGGCTCGTACTCCGGCAGGATCACCCTTAGCTTGCCCTCCTTGATAGCGGCGCCGGCTATGAAAGTCGGCTGCAGGACAATGCCCGCACCCTCGATCGCGGTGGCGGTCAGCACGTCGCCGTTGTTACTCACGATGCCGCGGTTGTCGTCGCTGATGCTCAACAAGGATTTCTGTATGGGCTGGACCGATTCCATATCCATGTAGCTGTAGTGCAGGTACTGGTGGTGGACGAGGTCTTCCGGGCGCTCCGGGTTGCCGTGTTGTTCGAGATAGTCCGGTGAGGCACACAGCACCAGGCGGACCGGCGCGATGCGTTTGGCGATCAGCGACGAGCTTTTCAGGTGGCCGATCCGCAGGGCGACGTCGAACCCTTCCTCGACGATGTCCACCTTCCGGTCATTCAGTTGGAGGTCGATCTTGACCGCCGGATGCGCCTTCTGGAAGGCGTTCAGCAGGGGCGGCAGGTGGTGCAGGGCGAACGACACCGGCGCGCTGATGCGCAAAATGCCCTGTGCCTCGGTGTGCAACTCCCCAAGCTGGCTCTCCATGTCGTCGATGTCGGTGAGGACCTGTTGGGCGCCCTGGTAATAGCGAGTGCCTGCTTCGGTCAGGTGGATCCGCCGGGTGGTTCGGTTGAGCAGGCGTAGGCCCAGGTGCTGCTCGAGCTGGGAGACGTACTTGCTGACCAGCTGCGGCGACGTATCCAACCGTTCCGCCGCGCGCGTGAAGGACCCTTCCTGAACGACATGAACAAACGCGCGCATGGTTTCGATGCGATCCATGGCTGGGCTCCCATGTGTGCTGTGTTGATAATCAATGCTTCATTGATAATAAAGCAACGAATACCATCTTAGTTTCGCTTTTTGGTGATAGTAAAGTGCGTTCATCACCTGGGGCGAGGGCCTCGGGATTCATCGATCAAAGAATCATTCGAGGTGTCTATCATGAACAACGCAATCTCAAACGCTCTGTTTCGCTCCAACGCCGGTTTTGCCGCTCTGATTCTGCGGGTGCCGGTTGGCCTGACCCTGGCAGCGCACGGCGCCCAGAAACTGTTCGGCTGGTTTGGTGGCTATGGCCTGGAAGGTACTGGTCAGTGGATGGCGAGCATCGGCCTGGAGCCGGGTTACCTGATGGCTCTGATGTCCGGCAGTGCTGAATTCTTCGGCGGTCTGGCCCTGTTCCTGGGCCTGCTGACGCGTCCTGCGGCATTCGTGACGGCGTTCACTATGCTGGTGGCCATCTTCTCGGTTCACATCGGGAATGGGCTGTTTATGTCCAATAACGGCTACGAATATGCCCTCGCGCTGCTCGCCGTCACGGTATCGCTGGTGATTCAGGGCGGTGGCCGTTTCGCCCTGGATAACCTGATCCATAAGGCGGCTTGACGCTTCCCTGGATTGGTTGGAGAGCCGGCACAGGTTGCTGTGTCGGCGCCGGTTGCAGATCGACAATGGGCCTGGAGGAAGGTGACGATGAACACTCACACCGATGTGCTGTTTATTTCCCATGGAGGCGGTCCGATGCCATTGCTGGGTGACCCCGGCCACCGGGAAATGGTGGACACGCTGGCCGACATCGCAGGCAAGTTACGCCGTCCATCGGCGATCCTGGTGGTCAGCGCGCATTGGGAAGAATCCGTGCCGACGATTACGGCAGGCACCTACCCAAAGCTCATATACGACTACTACGGTTTTCCGCCGGAGTCCTACGAGATTCAGTACCCGTGTCCGGGAGAGCCTGAGCTGGCCCGGCAGGTGGCGGCGTCGCTGGAGCAGGCGGGTCTGCAGGCCCGGCTCGACTACAAGCGGGGCTTTGATCATGGCTTGTTCGTGCCGCTCAAGTTGATGTACCCGGAGGCGGACATTCCCTGCGTGCAGCTGTCCCTGGTGAACACGATGGACGCGAAAACGCACCTGGCGATTGGCCGAGCCTTGCAGGCGCTGGATTACGACAACCTGCTGGTGATTGGATCGGGGTTTTCGTTCCACAACATGCGAGCGTTCTACTCTGCGGTTTCTCCCGAGGACGGCGCCCGCAATCAAGCGTTCGAAGCGTGGCTGGAAGAGACGTGTGGTGACGCCTCCATGCCGGAATCGCAGCGCATTGAACGACTGGTGCATTGGGATCAGGCGCCGTATGCCCGGTTCTGTCATCCCCGGGAAGAGCATCTGTTGCCGTTACATGTGTGCTATGGACTGGCCGGGAAGGCGAGTGATGCGCATATGTCGGCGCGGATTATTGGGAAGATGTCGGGGATGTATTATTGGCGGGTTGGGGCAGGAAGTGAATCATTGGCTGCGGGTCGATGAGCAGACAGAGCGTAACGAGGATGTGCCTGAGGGGATAGGAGGGACTCGCAACGCTTTGGGCGCGTTGCTCGGGGCTTCGCCCCGTCGTCGCATGCAGAGGCGCAGAAGGGGTTCATACCAACTCATGCACAAAGGCTTTGGCTCGCAAGGATCTTTCTTAAAATCATGGGGGCTAAAGGCGAAAATAAGATTTTGAAAAGTTGAACTAGTTTAAGGTCAACGAATGATAAATTAATGCGTACTTTAAAATTCAAATATTTTTCTAGCGTTCATCTTGTTTGTATTCTTCATATTATTAGTGCAAGGTGCTGGTATAAAAGCGGAAATGGCTTTGAGGCAATAAATAAAAAAACGCCGGTTTTACATCAGATTAAATGCAAAACAAGATGATTCTCAACTTGAAATAGAGGAAAGGTTTTAATTGCACGATTTCTGTTTTAATTTTTGAAATCGTGCAACTTTAATGCACGATTTTCTTATCGCTTACCTCTATCTCTTGCTAATTTTGCTTTGGCCAATATAGCCGTGTAAGCGATTGCTTTTTCGATTCCGCCACTTTTATTAGTCAGCTCTAGAATATGTTTTCCGATCAACTCAGGGGAGAAACCTGACTTAATTGCCTGAGTGCTAAGATCGTCAATGGATTCAGCTTCGCTATCTGCGCGCGGCGAAGGTTTTCGATGGTCAAGGCTGCTAGCCCGGATTTCTCACAGGGCATAAAAGAAAGCGGCTGAAAGTGTTAAGGTTTCAAGACCTTACCCAAGAAACCAACACCAACAGCCGCTTCCAAAATGGTACCTGAAAAACTGACCTTCACG
>NZ_RHGZ01000029.1:0-65627 GCF_003789045.1 Marinobacter sp. R17
TTACGCTCCACGCTTCCTCCCCACGGTCGGTCGCCCTTCCGCAGTTGCGCTTCACTTCGCTCGCTGTGGCCAGCTCACGGGAGGACTTGCACCTCCAGGAGTGCGCCCGTGCCGGGCGCACAAAAAAGCCGCCCCGAGGGGCGGCTTTTTCACTTCCGGAACCTGAAATCAGGCGCCGAAATCGGTCGGCTGCTCGCCTTCCTTCACTTCCTTCATGGACAGCTTCACGCGACCGCGGTTGTCCACATCCAGCACCTTGACCAGAACTTCCTGACCTTCGCTGAGCTCGTCAGTGACGTTCTCGATGCGACGCTCGGCGATCTGGGAGATGTGCACCAGACCGTCTTTGCCCGGCAGGATGTTGACGAAGGCGCCAAAGTCGACGATCCGCGCCACGGTGCCCTTGTAGATGGCACCCACTTCGATTTCCGCGGTGATTTCCATCACGCGCTTCTGGGCCGCCTGGGCCGCGGCCTGGTTGTCGGCGTAGATCTTGACGTTGCCGTCGTCGTCCAGGTCGATGGACGCGCCGGTTTCGTCGCAGATCGAACGGATCACGGAGCCACCCTTACCGATCACGTCGCGGATCTTGTCCGGATGGATCTTCATGCTGGTGATGCTCGGCGCGCGGTCAGACAGGGTCGAGCGCGGCTCGGAGATGACCTTGGCCATTTCACCCAGGATGTGCTGACGTGCCGCGTAGGCCTGCTGCAGGGCGATTTCCATGATCTCTTCGGTGATGCCGTTGATCTTGATGTCCATCTGCAGCGCCGTGACGCCTTCAGCGGTACCGGCCACCTTGAAGTCCATGTCGCCCAGGTGATCCTCGTCACCCAGGATGTCGGTCAGGACGGCGAACTGGTCACCTTCCTTGACCAGACCCATGGCAATACCGGCCACCGGTGCCTTGATCGGCACACCGGCGTCCATCAGCGCCAGGCTGGAACCACAGACAGAGGCCATGGAGCTGGAACCGTTGGATTCGGTGATCTCGGATACCGCACGGATGGTGTACGGGAATTCTTCGATGGTCGGCATGACCGCCGCAACACCGCGCTTGGCCAGACGGCCGTGACCGATTTCACGACGGCCCGGCGCGCCAACGCGACCGGTCTCACCAACGCTGTAAGGAGGGAAGTTGTAGTGGAACAGGAACGGATCCTTTTTCTCACCTTCCAGCGCGTCGATGATCTGCATGTCACGGGCGGTACCCAGCGTGGTGGTCACGATGGCCTGGGTCTCGCCACGGGTGAACAGCGCAGAACCGTGGGTGCTCGGCAGAACGCCCACTTCGATTTCGATCGGACGGACAGTCTTGTTGTCACGACCGTCGATCCGCGGTTTGCCTTCGATCACCTGGCGACGAACGATGGACTTCTCCAGCTTGCCGAAGTAAGACTTCACTTCCGCTTCGTCAGGCTGACCGTCTTCGTCACCCGCCAGTTTCTCGATGGCCTGGGTACGGATCTCGCCCAGACGGGTGTAGCGTTCCATCTTGTCGCGGATGCCGTAGGCTTCGGTGATGGCGTCGGAGAACTCGCCTTTCAGGGCTTCGGCCAGTTGGCTGTTCACCGCAACCGGCTGCCAGTCCCAGCGCGGATGACCGGCTTCAGCGGCCAGCTCGCGGATGGCCGTCACGGCGGTCTGCATTTCCTGGTGAGCGAACAGGACCGCACCCAGCATCTGGTCTTCGGTCAGGCCCTGGGCTTCGGATTCCACCATCAGGACGGCGTCTTCGGTACCCGCCACAACCATGTCCAGCCTGGAGTTTTCCAGCTGTTCGAAGGTCGGGTTCAGGAAGTAACCGTCTTCGTCGGTGTAGCCCACGCGGGACGCACCAACCGGGCCGTCAAACGGCACGCCGGACAGGGCCAGCGCCGCAGAGGCCGCCAGCATGCCGGCGATATCCGGATCCTGGTTCTTGCTGGAGGACATGACGGTACAGATAACCTGCACTTCGTTCATGAAACCGTTCGGGAACAGCGGGCGGATCGGACGGTCGATCAGACGCGAGGTCAGCGTTTCCTTCTCGGACGGACGGCCTTCGCGCTTGAAGAAACCACCCGGAATCTTACCGACTGCGTAGGTCTTCTCGAAGTAGTTCACGGTCAGCGGGAAGAAAGGCTGGCCCGGCTTCGCTTCTTTCGCGGCAACCACGGTACCCAGTACGGAGATGTCGTCGATGGTCACCAGGACGGAGCCGGTGGCCTGACGTGCGATGCGGCCGGTTTCAAGCGTGACCGTCTTGCCGCCCAGTTCAAATGATTTCTTTACCGGATTCACGGTAACTCCTTACTCTTCTTGGCATATTCCGGTTCCCTGCGGGAACCCCTGTGATCTCCACCACAGGACCGAAACTCTGGACTTACCGGACTGAAAGCTAACAGGCTGTTGAAAGGCGTCACCGGGCGGCAGGGGCGACTTTCAACAACCTGCTATTGTTCGGGCTTTCATCACCGACCGGTTTGTCGGTAAAGCTCTGGCATCCTGTTGTGGTTCATATGTGCCGGCAGGACTGACAGACCTGACAACCCACTCGACGACACCGGTCGTTCCCGTGAGTCTTTCAGGCCGACAGCGTCGGCATTGTTCCGGTCATCCCCTCGTTGTGTCGAGACGGACATCCGGCACACTGTTGAGACAGTGTAGACGGGCGAGAGATCCTGCCCGGAGAGCCTGAACCCTCCCGGCAGATCCGGTACCCGCCCTGCTTCGGCCATCGATACGGCTGACGACCGAAAACGGGACTGCGATACCGGTTCAGAGCACGACGTGATCGTCGATCAACGACGCAGACCAAGACGCTGGATCAGGTCCAGGTAACGATCGGCGTTTTTCTTCTTCAGGTAGTCCAGCAGCTTACGACGCTGGTTAACCATCCGAATCAGACCGCGGCGGGAATGGTGATCCTGCTTGTTGGTCTTGAAGTGATTCTGCAGCTTGTCGATGTTGGCGCTCAGCAGTGCAACCTGAACTTCAGGAGAACCGGTATCACCTTCACCTTGCTGAAAATCGTTGACGATCTGTGACTTCTCTGCGGCAGACAGTGCCATAACTCACCTCACTATTTGCGATGCCATTGAATTCGGCCGGACCGCGCATCTCTACAGCCCGGCTAGAGCCTGACACCGGAGTGTTCAGGCCTGCTTTACCAGACGCCGGGGTGCAACCCGATCGTCCGGTAACTGCTCACCCAACCCAAGGAACTGGTCGCCTCCGTAGAGACGCACCCACCCGGGCGGATGACCCGTCATTTTAACGGGTTGTCCGTTCAATATCGATACAATCTGTGCGTCCTGCAGCAGAATTTTCGGAAATTCCGTAAGCGCCGCATCGACCGGCACCAGCAGCGGGTCCAGAGATTCCCCGGCCTCCCGGCGTGCTTCCAGTTCGGCCACATCCAGGGCCTGGTCCAGGTCGAACCCGGCCGCCTTCGTCCGGCGCAACTGCGTGACGTGGGCGCCACAGCCCAACGCCTCGCCGATGTCTTCCACCAGCGAGCGGATGTAGGTGCCTTTGCTGCAGGTGACGGCAATGTCGAAATTCTCGCCATCGAAAGCGAGCAGCGTCAACTCATGGATGGTGACCGGGCGGGCCGGACGTTCGATCTCGATGCCTTCGCGGGCGTACTCATACAGCGGGCGCCCCTTGTGCTTGAGCGCCGAGTACATGGACGGAACCTGCTCAATATCGCCACGGAACCGTGGCAACACGGCTTCGAGGGCCGCCTGATCCAAGCCTTCCGGCAATGGCTTTTCCGCCATGACGTTGCCGTCACTGTCACCGCTGTCGGTCACGATACCCAGACGGCCCCGGGCCACATACGACTTGTCGCTGTCGAGCATCAGCTGGGAGAACTTGGTGGCCTCGCCGAAGCACAGGGGCAGGACACCGGTCGCCAGCGGATCAAGACTGCCGGTGTGACCGGCCTTGGCAGCACCGTACAGGCGCTTGACCTGCTGTAGCACCGCGTTCGACGTGACCCCCTGGGGTTTGTCGATCACCAGGATGCCGTTAACGTCACGGCCACGTCGACGCCGACTCAATCCTCGCGCTCCCCGCCGTCATCCGATCCATCGACGGCCGGCTTCTTGCCCACCGCCTGGTCGATCAGGCTGTCGATACGGCGACTCTGGCCACCCAGGGTGTCGAAATGGAAACGCAGCTGGGGAATCACCCGCAGCTTCATGGCGCGCCCCAACTGGCTGCGCAGGAAACCGGCCGCTTTACGCAGCACGCCCAGGGAATCCTGGACGGCGGGATCCTGCTCGGTCAGCTCCTCGGTGGTCAGCAGCGACACGTAGACATCGGCATACCCCAGATCGCGACTGACCTTGACCGCATTGACGGTGACCATACCCAGACGCGGATCCTTGATCTCGCGCTGGACCATCACGGCCAGCTCCTTCTGGATCTGGTCCGCAACCCGCTCAACACGACTGAACTCTTTTGGCATTGTTACGCCCTGTCATTTGCGAGGCGTTTCAACACGCCTCCTGTCGGGGCCATTTAATGGCCCCTCTGAATGCACGGCGCCCCGGGAGTCCGGGGCGCCAGTCTGCTTGGGTCGTGAGCTTGAGCCGGAATCAGCTTTCCAGCTTGCGCTCGACCTTCACTCGGTCAAACACCTCGATCTGGTCGCCGACCTTCACGTCATAGCCCTTAACACCGATACCGCACTCGATGCCCTTCTTGACTTCCTGGACGTCGTCCTTGAAGCGGCGCAGGGACTCGAGCTCACCCTCGAAGATGACCACGTTATCCCGCAGGACGCGGATCGGCTTGTTCCGGTAGACCGTACCCTCGGTCACCATACAGCCAGCCACCTGGCCGAACTTCGGCGAACGGAACACGTCGCGCACATCGGCGATGCCCACGATGTCTTCGCGGAACTCCGGTGCCAGCATGCCGGTCAGGGCCGCGCGGACATCATCGATCATGTTGTAGATGATGCTGTAGTAACGCAGGTCCACACCTTCCTGCTCGACCAGACGCTTGGCGGAAGCATCCGCACGCACGTTGAAGCCAAACAGGACCGAGCCGGTTGCCAGCGCCAGGCTGACGTCGGTTTCGGCGATACCACCGACACCGGAGGACACGATCTTGACCTGGACTTCCTCGTTGCCGATGTCCAGCAGCGCCTTGGTGATGGCTTCCAGGGAACCCCGAACGTCGGTCTTGAGCACGACATTGAGGGTTTTGACCTCGTCTTTGCCCATGTTCTCGAACAGGTTCTCCAGCTTCGCCGCCTGCTGGCGCTGCAGACGCTGTTCGCGTTCGCGCTTCTGACGGAACTCGGCCAGTTCTTTGGCCTTACGCTCGTCCGCCACGACGAAGAATTCGTCGCCGGCGTCCGGTGTGCCGTTCAGACCCAGGATTTCCACCGGGATCGACGGTCCGGCTTCCTTCACCTGATCACCGGCTTCGTTCATCATCGCCCGGACCTTACCGAAGTAGGCGCCGGCCACGACCATGTCGCCCTGACGAACGGTACCGTTCTGAACCAGGATAGTCGCCACGGAACCACGACCTTTCTCCAGGCTGGATTCCACCACCACACCGGCACCCGGTGCTGTTGGCACGGCTTCCAGTTCCAGGATTTCAGACTGGAGCAGAACCGCTTCCAGCAGGTCGTCGATGCCCTGGCCGGAATGCGCCGAGACCGGCACGAACTGGACATCACCGCCCCAGTCTTCCGGGATCACGTCCATACCCGCCAGTTCGGTCTTGATGCGATCCGGATCCGCCTGTTCCTTGTCCATCTTGTTGATGGCCACGACCAGCGGTACGCCGGCTGAACGGGCGTGATCGACCGCTTCCTTGGTTTGCGGCATAACGCCGTCGTCGGCCGCGACCACCAGGATAACGATATCCGTACTCTGGGCACCGCGTGCCCGCATGGCAGTAAACGCCGCGTGGCCCGGGGTATCCAGGAAGGTGATCATGCCCTGGCCGGTCTCGACGTGGTAAGCCCCGATGTGCTGGGTAATACCACCGGATTCGCCGGCCGCAACCTTGGTACGGCGAATGTGGTCCAGCAGCGAGGTCTTGCCGTGGTCGACGTGGCCCATGACACTGATAACGGGCGCGCGCTTGACCTTTTCACCCTCGAAGGAAATCTCGCTGAGCACTTCCTCTTCGAAGGCGTCTTCGCTGACGGTCTTGGGTTTGTGGCCCAGCTCTTCAGTCACCAGTACGGCGGTTTCCTGATCCAGGGCCTGGTTGATCGTTGCCATAACGCCCATACCCATCAGGGTCTTGATGACGTCAGCGGACTTGACGGCCATCCGCTGGGCCAGATCGCCCACCGTGATGGTTTCCGGAATTTCGACTTCACGCACCATTGGCTTGGTCGGCTTCTCAAATCCATGCCGCTTCTGCTTGGGCTTTTTCTTCGCCCGCAGCGGCTTGCGCAGAGTGGTATCGTCCTCGTCGTCACTCAGGGTAACGGGCTCTACAGGACGATTGCGGGGTCCACGGTGACCCGCGGACTTCTTCTTCGGCTTGCCGTCCTCGGCATCGTCGGCACGCTCGCGCGTCTTTTCCTTCTTCTTCTTGGCCTTGCGGTCTTTGCCATTGTCGGCGTCTGGCGCCGGCATGGGCACCTCGTCCGCCGGCTCGGCAGCCACCGGCTCCTCGTCCGGGGCTTCCGGCTCCGGCGTGACCGGCTCTTCGGCCGCGGGTGCCTGTTCGGCACCCTGCTTCGGCTTGGCGGCCTCTTCAGCAGCCGGAGCGGCCTCTTCCGCCGGCTTCGCCGGAGTGGCTTCAGGCGCGGACGGCGCTTCGGCGACCGGCTGTTCGACTGGCGCGGATTCAACCGGAGCCTCTTCCTGCTCCGCTTGCGGCGTTTCGCGCTTGATGTAGGTCCGCTTCTTGCGGACTTCCACGTTCACTGTCTTGGCACGCCCTGCGCCGCTTCCGGCTTTCAGGGTGGTCGTGGTCTTACGCTTGAGCGTGATCTTGCGCGGTTCGGCATCGGCTTCGCCGTGATTCTTGCGCAGGAATGCCAGCAGTTGCTGCTTTTCGTCACTGCTGACGGCATCATTCTCAGAACGGGCTTTCAGGCCAGCCTCTACGATCTGGCGCAGCAAGCGATCCACGGGAGCGCCTACATCATCGGCCAGCTGTTTTACAGTTACTTCAGCCATACTGGTCCTCCTCTCCCGATTATTCCTGGTCCTGGAACCAGGGCGCACGTGCGGTCATGATCAACTGGCCCGCGCGCTCTTCATCCATATCTTCGATGTCCATGAGATCGTCGACAGACTGCTCTGCCAGGTCATCCATGGTCCGCACTCCCATGCCGGCCAGCTTGAAAGCCAGCGCGCGATCCATGCCTTCCATGTCCAGCAGGTCCTGGGCAGGCTCATTGCCCTCCAGGGCCTCTTCGCTGGCCAGGGCCTGGTTCAGCAGGCGATCCTTGGCGCGACGACGCAGTTCGGTCACGGTGTCTTCATCGAAACCTTCGATGGCCAGCATCTCATCCATGGGCACGTATGCGACTTCTTCCAGCGTGGTGAAGCCTTCTTCGATCAGGACGCCGGCCAGCTCCTCATCGACATCGAGGTTATCGGTGAAGTGATTCAGCAGACGGTTGAATTCCTGCTCCTGACGTTCACCGGCCTCTTCCTCGGTCATGACATTGAGTGTCCAGCCGGTCAGCTCACTGGCCAGCCGTACGTTCTGGCCATTACGGCCGATGGCCTGGGCCAGGTTGTCCTCGGCGACGGCCACTTCCATGGTCTGGCGATCTTCGTCCATCACGATGGAGGCCACTTCCGCGGGCGCCATGGCGTTGATCACCAGCTGCGCCGGGTTGTCGTCCCACAGGACGATGTCCACTCGCTCACCGCCCAGTTCGTTGGATACCGCCTGCACGCGCGAACCGCGCATACCGACACAGGCACCCACCGGATCGATACGACGGTCGTTGGTCTTAACGGCGATCTTGGCCCGGGAGCCCGGATCGCGCGCGGCACCGCGGATTTCGATCAGGTCTTCGGCGATCTCCGGCACCTCGATACGGAACAGCTCGATCAGCATGGCCGGGTTGGTACGGCTGAGGATCAGCTGCGGCCCGCGATGATCGGTGCGGATTTCCAACAGAAGCGCCCGAACCCGGTCGCCCATGCGGAACGTCTCGCGCGGGATCAGCTGGTCGCGGGGCAGCAACGCCTCGGCATTGGCACCGAGATCGACGATCACATTGTCGCGGGTGACCTTCTTGACGGTACCGGATACCAGTTCACCGACCCGGTCGCGGTAGCTGTCGACGATCTTGGTGCGCTCGGCTTCACGGACCTTCTGGAAGATGATCTGTTTGGCCGCCTGGGCACCAATGCGACCAAAGGCCACCGATTCCACCTTCTCTTCATGCATGTCGCCCGGCTGGAGCTTGTCGTCAATCTCCTCGGCTTCCTGCATGGTCAGCTCGGTACCGAGCGCCGGCACGGCTTCGTTGTCCACCACCAGCCAGCGACGGAAGGTTTCGTAGTCGCCGGTTTTGCGGTCGATCTGGACGCGGATATCCGCTTCCTCGTCTTCGTAACGTTTCTTGGCTGCTGTCGCCAGGGCAAGTTCGATGGCCTCGAAAATGACCTCTTTTTCCACTCCCTTCTCGTTGGAGACGGCTTCAACTACCAGCAAGATCTCTTTACTCATCAGATTGCCCTGCCCTTAACCCTTAGACTTGCAGTCAAACGAATCACTCAAAAACCGGAACGATGTGGGCTTTCTCGATACTGTCGACGGGAAGCAGATACTCATGCTCGTCGACAATCACGACGACATCGCTTCCTTCAACACCTTTGAGGAGCCCTTCGAATTTGCGACGTCCTTCGAACGCCATACGCAGGCGGATTTTGACCATGTGCCCGGCCCAGGCCGCATACTGCTCCAGTCGGAACAGCGGCCGGTCCATACCGGGCGAGGAAACTTCGAGGGTGTACTCGGTCTGGATCGGATCCTCGACATCCAGCACACCGCTGACCTGCCGACTGACCGTTTCACAGTCCTCGACGCTGATGCCGTTTTCGGCATCATCAATAAAGATCCGGAGCATTGACTTGTGGCCCTGAGACCGAAATTCAATCCCCCAGCAGTTATATCCCAGTCCTTCAATGACCGGCACCAGGATGTCTTCGAGTTGCTTTACCTTGGCTGACAAGTTGCTGTCATCTCCACTATTCGGGCGATATTGAGCGGTCAAGCCGTTTTCAATGCCGCCTTTACATGTCGCACAAACAAAAAAAGGGCCTGTTAATCAGCCCTTTTTCGTACAATCGGGCCCATGCGCCAGGCCCCTGAACCAAAAGGCCCCAGATAACGCGGGGCCTCCTGAAGTCGTTACGTGCCAGAGAACATCAACATTACGCTTCTCTGCCGACAGACACCTGGCCTGCCTGAGCGGGACCGGACGCAGCCGATACCCACTGCAATAATCGCCGGAGTATAAGGACGCCGACAACACTGGTCAAGGACTGACCAAAAAAAACGGCTTGGTATTCCAAGCCGTTTCTAATAATGGTGCCGAAGGCCGGACTCGAACCGGCACGGCTTACGCCACTACCCCCTCAAGATAGCGTGTCTACCAGTTCCACCACTTCGGCAACAACCTTACTCAAGCTCGGGCAGCGAGGAATCACCGCTGCCGGCTTCAGAACCTTCACTCTGGGCAGCGCTGCCTGACGCATCAGACGCTTCGTCGCCCTTGGCCGCCGGAGCGTCGTTCTGCTCGTCGGCTGCCTGTTTTTCCTGCGCCGCGGCCGGCGCCTGCTGAACTGTCGGGATGCCTGCCTCGCCCGCCACTTCGGCGCGCTGCTTGGCAAACACAGCCAGCGTAAAACTCGTCACAAAGAACAGGATCGCCAGAAAGGTGGTCACGCGCGTCAGGAAGCTGCCGCTACCCTGGCTACCAAACACGGTCTGGGAGGCGCCACCACCAAAGGCTGCACCGGCATCGGCGCCCTTGCCCTGCTGGATCAGGACCAGGCCCACCAGCGCCACCGCAATCACGACGTGCGCTACGACAACCAGTGTTTCAATCCAATCCATATCAAACTCTCTTAAATCGCCTTGCAGATGGCGAGGAAATCCGATGCCTTCAAAGAAGCACCGCCAATCAAGCCGCCGTCTATATCGGGCTGAGCAAACAATTCTTTGGCGTTGTCCGGCTTAACGCTACCACCGTACAACAGCGTCATGTCCTGTGCCGGAGCCCCCATCTCGCTCAGCTGCGAGCGCATGGCCTGATGCACGGCCTGGGCGTCTTCCGACGTTGCTGTCTTGCCCGTTCCGATCGCCCAGACCGGCTCATAGGCCACAACAACCTGCTTCCACTGTTCTCCGGAAACGTCTTTGAGCGCTTCCCGAAGTTGGGCACTGACCACTTCAACCGCCAGCCCCGCTTCTCTTTGCGTCAGCGTTTCACCAACACAAAGGATAATCTGCACGCCGGCCGCAATACCCTGACCGACCTTTTCGGCAATAACCGCATCGGATTCACCGAAGAGCTGCCGACGCTCTGAATGACCGACGACGGCGTAACCGCAACCGACATCCGCAGCCATTTTCCCGGAAATTTCGCCGGTATAAGCGCCGAATTCCCAGGCGGCGATGTTCTGCACGCCAACCTGGGCAACCCCATCGAGAAGCTGCTGAACGCTTGCGACATAGAGAGCGGGAGGAATGATAACAACCTCCGCTTCATTATCAAGCGCGGCAATGCCTTTGCGCACGTCGCCAACCAGTGACTTGGCCAGCTCCTGGGAGCCGTTCATTTTCCAGTTGGCTGCTACAATCCTGCGTCGCATCAACAACCCTCATTTCAAGGGAGGGCGCACTATACAGCAGTCCGTCAACGGACACAACCGATGGCACACCCCCGGATAATTTTCAGACGGATGGGGAGGATTTCACCACGCCTGCCAGTTTTTCAGCCCACTGCCGCATTTCGGATTCATCCTGGCCTTCGGTCATGACCCGGATCAACGGCTCGGTTCCGGAGGCCCGCAGCAATACGCGTCCGGTCGCCCCCATGGAGGCCTCGGCCGCCTTCACCGCTTCCGCGATGTCCGGCCGGGTCAGCGGGTCAAACCGTTCGTCCACACGCACATTGATCAGCACCTGCGGAAGACGGCTCATCCCCTGTCGCAGCGCCGAAATCGTCTCTCCGGAACGCCAGGCGGCCAGCAGGACCTGCAAGGCCGAGACAATCCCGTCGCCGGTGCTCGTACAATCACGGACCACCAGGTGACCAGAGCCTTCGCCGCCGATCTGCCAATCATTGGCCACCAGTCTTTCCATCACGTAGCGATCGCCCACCTGGGCACGCTCGAACGGAATACCCCGCTCTTTCAGCGCCAGTTCCACTCCGAGGTTCGTCATCAGAGTACCGACCACACCCCCCTGGAGTCGACCCTCGACCTGACGCTGCGACGCGATGATAAACATCAGTTCGTCACCATCGATCATCGAGCCATCGCGATCGATCATCAGGACCCGGTCGCCGTCCCCATCAAAGGCGATCCCCAGATCGGCCTGCTCTTCCAGTACGCGAGCGCGCAAGGCATCGAGATGGGTAGACCCCACCTTGAGGTTGATATTGAGCCCGTCCGGATTGTTGCCGATGACGCTGGTCTTCGCCCCCAGCTCCCGAAAGACCTTGGGCGCCACGTGGTAGGTCGCACCATGGGCGCAATCCAGCACGATGTGCATGCCTTCCAGCGTAAAGGCATTGGGCACCGTGCTCTTGCAGAATTCCACGTAACGTCCGGGCGCATCGTCGATGCGCGACGCCTTGCCCAATTCTCCCGGCGCACAGACCTCGATATCGCGATCCAGCCAGGATTCGATTTCCGCTTCCACGGCGTCGTTCAGTTTGGTGCCCAGCGGCGAGAAGAACTTGATGCCGTTGTCTTCGTGCGGGTTGTGGGACGCGCTGATGACGATGCCCGCCGAGGCCCGGAAGGTCCGGGTCAGATAGGCGATCGCCGGCGTCGGCATGGGCCCCAGCAGGGACACGTCCACACCGGCGGCAGACAGCCCCGCCTCCAGAGCCGACTCGAACATGTAACCGGACAGGCGGGTGTCCTTGCCAATCAGCACCCGGTTGCGCTGGCCATCCTGCTTGAAAGCCTGGCCCGCGGCCCAGCCCAGCTTGAGCATGAAATCCGGCGTGATGGGCGATGTGCCCACATGCCCACGGATGCCATCGGTTCCAAAATATTTGCGCTCGCTCATGCAGTCGCTTCCTTCAGCGCGGACACCACTTTAACGGCATCCACGGTTTCCCTGACATCGTGCACGCGTATAATCGCGGCCCCCTTCATGGCGGCTATTGTCGCGACTGCGAGGCTCGCAGGCAACCGGTCTGCCACATCCCGGCCTGTAATCTGGCCCAGCATGGTCTTGCGCGACATCCCCACCAGCAGCGGATAACCCAGCGCATGCATCTGATCCAGCGCCTCCAGCAATACCAGATTGTGCTCCAGGTTCTTGCCGAAGCCATAACCGGGGTCAAGGATAATCCGCTCTGCCGGGATGCCGGCCTCCCTGGCGACAGCGACCCGGTCCATCAGGAATCGTGACACCTCGGCCACCACGTTGTCGTAATGCGGCGCCTGCTGCATGGTGCCCGGCTCGCCCTGCATGTGCATCAGGCACACGGGGATACCGGCGTCCGCTGCGGCCTGCATCGCACCGTCTTTGGTGAGCGCCCGAATGTCGTTGACCAGACCAGCGCCCAACCGTGCGCTTTCGGTAATCACTTGAGGGGTGCTGGTGTCCACGGAAATGGCCACGTCGAGGCGCTGACTGATCGCCTCGACCACCGGACAGACGCGATCCAGCTCCTCGTCGACGCTGACCGTCGCGGCGCCCGGCCGGGTCGACTCGCCGCCGATATCGATAAACGCCGCGCCTTCCCGCACCAGCTTTTCTGCCTGTGCCAGCGCCGTATCAAGCTGATTGAAACGGCCGCCGTCGGAAAAGGAATCCGGCGTTACATTAACGACGCCCATCACCTGGGGATGGGCGAGGTCGATCTTGTGTCCGGCAAAGTTCATTTCCATCGGCAGCATCCTCTTGTTGATTGGTACGTCGAAGCGCGATCCAAAAACACGCTTCCCACAATGAAAAACGCCGTCCCGCGGGACGGCGCTTGAAGGTCTTTCTATCGCTCGGGACGAACCCGACAGCGTTGGTCAGTGCTCCCCAGCGGGACCACCGATGCCTTCGCCGGGGCGACGACCGGAGTCACCGCTACCGGACGCCGGGCTCGCTGCCGGCGACGCTTCATCGTCCGGCGCATTGCCACCAGCACCCGGGCCATTCCAGCCCTGCGGCGGACGCGGCGTCTTGCCGGCCATGATGTCGTCGATCTGGTAGCGATCGATGGTCTCGTAACGCATCAGCGCGTCGGCCATCATTTCCAGCTTGTCGCGATTCTCGATCAGCAGGTTGCGCGCCGTCTCGTAACAGTCGTCGATGATGGAGCGCACCTCCTCGTCGATTCGCTGGGCCGTTTCCGGCGAGTAGACCGTGTGGCTCTGACCGGCAGAGCGACCCAGGAACGGCTCTTCACTGTCGGTATCGTACTGCAGCGGACCCAGCTTCTCGGACAGCCCCCAGCGCGTCACCATGTTGCGGGCCAGCGATGTGGCACGCTCGATGTCATTGGACGCACCGGTGGTCACACCCTCGAAGCCCAGCGTCAGCTCTTCGGCAATACGGCCGCCGAACAGGCTGCAGATCGAGCTGATCAGATAGCGCTTGGAGTGGCTGTACTTATCCTCTTCCGGCAGGAACATGGTGACACCCAGTGCCCGGCCGCGCGGAATGATACTGACCTTGTACACCGGATCGTGTTCCGGCACGAGACGCCCGACAATCGCGTGACCGGATTCGTGATACGCGGTGTTGAGCTTCTCTTTTTCGTTCATGACCATGGATTTGCGCTCGGCGCCCATCATGATCTTGTCCTTCGCCAGTTCCAGCTCCTCCCCGGAGACCAGGCGCTGGTTACGGCGCGCCGCAAACAGCGCCGCCTCGTTCACCAGGTTGGCCAGATCCGCACCGGAGAAACCGGGCGTACCACGGGCAATCACTTTCGGATCGACGCCGTCGGCCAGCGGCACCTTCTTCAGGTGCACCTTGAGGATCTGTTCGCGACCTATGATGTCCGGCAGGTTGACCACCACCTGACGATCGAAACGGCCCGGGCGCAGCAGCGCCGGATCCAGGACATCCGGACGGTTGGTGGCGGCGATGACGATCACGCCTTCGTTGCCTTCGAAACCGTCCATCTCAACCAGAAGCTGGTTCAGGGTCTGCTCACGCTCATCGTGACCACCGCCCAGGCCAGCCCCCCGGTGACGACCGACCGCGTCGATCTCATCGATGAAGATGATACAGGGGCTCTGCTTCTTGGCCTGCTCGAACATGTCACGGACACGGGAGGCGCCCACGCCCACGAACATTTCCACGAAATCGGAACCGGAGATGGAGAAGAACGGCACCTTGGCTTCACCGGCAATGGCCTTCGCCAACAGTGTTTTACCGGTACCCGGCGGGCCAACCATCAGGACGCCGCGCGGGATGCGACCGCCCAGACGCTGGAACTTGCTCGGATCCCGCAGGAAGTCCACCAACTCCTTGACGTCTTCCTTCGCCTCGTCGACGCCGGCGACATCAGAGAAAGTGGTCTTGATCTGGTCCTCGCTCATCAGGCGAGCCTTGCTCTTGCCGAACGACATGGGGCCTTTGCCGCCACCACCGCCCTGCATCTGTCGCATAAAGAACACGAACAGCGCGATGATGATCAGGATCGGGAACGAAGCGACCAGTAACTGTGTCCAGATGCTCTGACGGTCCGGCTCCTTACCGACAATCTCGACATTGTTGGCAAGCAGATCGTCCATCAGCTTGTTATCCGGCACTTGCGGGCGAATCGTCTGGAAACGGGTGTTGTCTTCACGCACACCCTGGATCTCCAGGCCGTCCACCGTCACCTGCTTGACTTGTCCCTGTTGCACCATCTGTACGAACTGGGAGTAATTGACCTGCTGTCCACTCGTCGTCGGAGAGAAGTTTTGGAAAACCATCAGCAGGACGGCTGCTATGATCAGCCAGAGAACCAGATTTTTAGCCATATCGTTCAAGGATCATCACCTGTGAATGTAAGGGCCACCGCCGGGGCCGCCCCGCAAGAAGATAACCGGATGTCAAGCCGGCAACCCCTTCTACCTCAACCTTACATCAATTGTACGCCCCTTAACTAGGAATGGCGCAGTGTCCGGAGACGACCTGTCGCCGACAGCAACCTATTAGCGAGCGTTTCAGGCGCCACGAAAACCGCGACACACCTGATAGACTTCGCGAGAACGGGACCGGGAAGCTCCCGGCTTGCGACTCACGACGGTCCTGAAATTCGTTTTCATATCCTTGAGCAGGGAATCAAAGCCCTCGCCCTGGAATACCTTTGCCACAAAAACGCCGTCCGGCCTCAGGACCTGCTTGGCCATATCCAGCGCCAGCTCCACCAGATCCATCGCCTTGGGAATATCAACGGCAGGCATACCACTCATATTGGGGGCCATATCCGAAATTACAACGTCGGCACGCGCCTCACCCAGTAAATCCAGCAATTCGTCCAGTACGGACTGCTCCGTGAAATCCCCCTGCAGGAAGTCCACGCCGGCAATCGGATTCATGTCCAGGATGTCACTGGCCACGACCCGACCGTTGTGCCCGATGCGTTCCATTGCCACCTGTGACCAACCGCCCGGCGCCGCACCGAGGTCCACAACCATTTGCCCTGGCTTGAAAAAACGGTCTTTATCGTCCAGTTCAATCAGTTTGTAGCTCGCCCGAGAACGATAACCGTCGACCTGCGAACGTTTGACGTATTCGTCGTCAAAATGCTCTTTCAACCAGCGCTTGCTGGATTTGGAACGCGCCAAATCGAACCTCCAGTAACAGACAGGGCGGCGGAAACGCTAAAATGCCCGAAGTTACCCTGCCTAATAATACGTAGTGACAGCGATTCACCGCCCGCAGGCGTGCTGCTACAATTCGTCGATTATACGGGATCGGCGCAGTGACTGCCGCCCGACATTTTAAATCGTACTGATAAAGAGACTGAATTATGAGCCTGTCGCCCGAACAACGGCGCGCCTATCGCGCCATAGCCCATCACCTGAAGCCGGTCGTGATTATCGGCGACAAGGGGCTGAGCGAAGGCCTGCAACAGGAGCTGGATCGCGCCCTGAATGATCACGAGCTGATCAAGGTGAAAATTGCCAGCCCGGATCGCGATGAGCGCCAGGCGGCGATTGAGGCGGTCTGCCAGGAAGCCGGCGCGGAACTGGTGCAGATGATCGGCAAGAACGCCGTCATCCTGCGTCGGGCTGAGAAACCCAATCCCAAGCTGTCGAACCTTCAACGCTACAAGGATTGATCACCAGGACCTTTCGGGATTCGGGACACAAAAAAGCCGGCTGACGCCGGCTTTTTTGCATTCAGGCCAGCGATCAAAGATGCTCAACGGCCTCGATTTCATACTCAACGGTGCCGGAAGGCACACGAACGGCAACCACGTCACCTTCGTTCTTGCCGATCAGGGCACGGGCGATCGGTGACGTAACGGACAGCTTGCCCGCCTTGATATCCGCCTCATCCTCGCCGCAGATCTGGTACTGGACTTCCTCGTCCGTATCGACGTTGATCAGCTTGACGGTCACACCGAAGATCACCTTACCGGTGTTATCCATCTTGGTAACGTCAATGATCTGGGCGGCAGACAGTTTGGATTCGATCTCCTGAATCCGGCCTTCGATGAAGCTCTGCTGCTCACGCGCGGCATGGTATTCCGCGTTTTCCTTCAGGTCACCGTGCTCACGGGCCTCGGCAATGGCTTCGATAACGCGGGGGCGATCTTCGCTTTTGAGCTTCTTCAGCTCGGCACGAAGCGCCGCTTCACCGCTCACCGTCATCGGCACTCGATTGTTCATAACGTTCAAATTCCTGCGTGCAAGTCCTGAAGCCGACGTACTGTCCGCTCCGGTCCAAATTTAATGGCGCGGCAGAAGGCTTCGCCACCTGCCAGCGTGGTTGTGTAGGTCACCTTGTGCTGAAGCGCAGACTGGCGGATCTGGGCTGAATCAGAGATCGCCTTGCGCCCTTCTGTGGTGTTGATGATCAGCTGGATCTGACCGTTCTTGATATCGTCCACGATGTGCGGCCGACCTTCACGTACCTTGTTCACGCGCTCGACCTCGATTCCCGCGTCCTTCAGGGCCGCGGCGGTGCCCGTGGTGGCCACCAGGCGGAATCCCGCGTCAATCAGGTCGCGTGCGACGGTAATCGCACCCGGCTTATCCACATCGCGTACGGAGATGAAGGCCGTGCCCTTGTCCGGCAGACGGGTGCCTGACGCCAGTGACGCCTTGGCAAACGCCTCGTCGAAACTGTCACCCAGGCCCATCACCTCACCGGTGGACTTCATTTCCGGCCCCAGGATCGGATCCACCGACGGGAACTTGTTGAACGGGAACACCGACTCCTTCACCGCATAGTACGTGGGCACCACCTCTTCGGTGAAGCCCTGCTCCTGCAGGCTGATGCCCGCCATGCAGCGCGCGGCGACCTTGGCCAGGGACACGCCGATGGCCTTGGACACGAACGGCACGGTGCGCGAGGCCCGCGGGTTTACTTCGATCACGTAGATCGTGTCGTCCTGCCAGGCCAGCTGGACGTTCATCAGGCCGACGACTTCCAGTTCGATCGCCATGCGCTTGACGGTCTCGCGCATTTCGTCCTGCACCGCCTTGGGCAGCGTGTACGGCGGCAGCGAGCAGGCGGAGTCACCGGAGTGTACGCCGGCCTGTTCGATGTGCTGCATGATGCCGCCGATCACCACGTCCTTGCCGTCGCTGACCGCATCGATATCCACCTCGATGGCGGCATTGAGGAAGTGATCCAGCAGCACCGGGCTGTCGTTGGAGACCAGCACGGCGTTGCGCATGTAGCGCACCAGCTCTTCTTCGTCATAGACGATTTCCATGGCCCGTCCGCCCAGGACGTAGGACGGACGCACCACCAGCGGGTAGCCGATTTCGCGGGCCACCAGCACGCCTTCCTCATGACTGCGCACGGTCGCGTTCTGCGGCTGGCGCAGGTTGAGGCGATTGATCATCTGCTGGAAGCGCTCACGGTCTTCCGCGCGGTCGATCGCATCCGGCGTGGTGCCGATGATCGGCACGCCGGCCGCTTCCAGCCCCCGGGCCAGCTTCAGCGGCGTCTGGCCGCCGAACTGGACGATCACGCCCGCCGGCTTCTCTAGGTTTACGATTTCCAGGACGTCCTCCAGGGTAATCGGCTCGAAGTAGAGACGATCGGAGGTGTCGTAGTCGGTGGAGACCGTTTCCGGGTTGCAGTTGATCATGATGGTCTCGTAACCGTCTTCGCGCATGGCGAACGCGGCGTGGACACAGCAGTAGTCAAACTCGATGCCCTGGCCGATCCGGTTGGGACCGCCGCCGATGACGACAATCTTCTTGCGGTCCGAGGTCTCGGCTTCGCACTCTTCCTCGTAGGTGGAGTACATGTAGGCCGTGGAGGAGGCGAATTCCGCCGCACAGGTGTCGACCCGCTTGTACACCGGGCGGATGCCCAGGTCGTGGCGGTGCTTGCGCAGGCTGGACTCGGAAATGCTCAGCAGCTTGGCCAGCCGCGAGTCCGAAAAGCCCTTGCGCTTCAGGCGGAACAGGGTCGCGTGATCGATGTCGCTCTTGCCGGCCGTCTTCAGCGCGGCTTCTTCCTTGATCAGATCCTCGATCTGGATCAGGTACCAGGGATCCACCTTGGTGTGGCGGTAGATCTCGTCCACGGTCATGCCGGCGCGGAAGGCGTCGCCGATGTACCAGATGCGCTGGGCGCCGGGTACGTTCATTTCCTGGATCAGCGTCTCACGACCGTCCTCGGTGGTGACGTCGACCATCTCCTCGAAGCCTTCAGAGCCCACTTCCAGGCCGCGCAGGGCTTTCTGCACGGATTCCTGGAAGGTCCGGCCGATGGCCATGACCTCACCCACGGACTTCATCTGGGTGGTCAGGCGGGCGTCGGCCTGGGGGAATTTCTCGAAGGTAAACCGGGGGATCTTGGTGACCACATAGTCGATGCTCGGCTCGAACGAGGCCGGGGTCACGCCGCCGGTGATGTCGTTCTGCAGCTCGTCGAGGGTGTAGCCCACGGCCAGCTTGGCGGCGACCTTGGCGATCGGGAAGCCGGTAGCCTTGGAGGCCAGCGCCGAGGAGCGGGACACCCGCGGGTTCATTTCGATCACCACCATGCGGCCGGTGTCCGGGTTGATGCCGAACTGGACGTTGGAACCGCCGGTTTCCACACCGATCTCACGCAGGACCGCCAGGGAGGCGTTCCGCATGATCTGGTATTCCTTGTCGGTCAGGGTCTGGGCCGGGGCGACGGTAATGGAGTCGCCCGTGTGCACGCCCATGGCGTCGAAGTTCTCGATGGCGCAGACGATGATGCAGTTGTCGTTCTTGTCCCGAACGACCTCCATCTCGTATTCCTTCCAGCCGATCAGGGACTCGTCGATCAGCAGCTCGTTGGTGGGCGACAGGTCCAGGCCACGCTCACAGATCTCCTCGAACTCTTCCCGGTTATACGCGATACCGCCGCCAGAGCCGCCCATGGTAAAGGACGGGCGGATAATGCAGGGGAAGCCAATGTTGTCGAGCACCTGCAGGGCTTCTTCCATGGAGTGTGCCAGGGATGCGCGCGGACACTCCAGGCCGATGGCCTTCATTGCCTGGTCGAAACGGTCACGATCCTCGGCCTTGTCGATGGTGTCGGCGTTGGCGCCGATCATTTCCACACCGAACTCCGCCAGCACGCCATGCTTTTCCAGATCCAGCGCGCAGTTCAGCGCGGTCTGGCCACCCATGGTGGGCAGCAGCGCGTCCGGACGCTCCTTCTCGATGATCTTGGACACCGTCTTCCAGGTAATCGGCTCGATGTAGGTGGCATCGGCCATCGCCGGGTCGGTCATGATGGTCGCCGGGTTGGAGTTCACCAGGATGACCCGGTAACCCTCCTCGCGCAGCGCCTTACACGCCTGGGCCCCGGAATAATCGAACTCACACGCCTGCCCGATGACGATGGGGCCGGCACCCAGGATCAGGATGCTCTTGATATCTGTACGTTTTGGCATTTCTCAGTAAACCTGTCAGCAGCTTGAGTCAGTCGTCAGCATTGGCCGCTTACCGCGGCGTTCAGCGGCGCACCTCAGGAGGCTTGCGAGCCGGCCCGTTCGTCCATCAGGCGAATAAAGGTGTCGAACAGCGGCGCCACGTCATGCGGTCCCGGGCTCGCTTCCGGGTGCCCCTGGAAGCTGTAGGCCGGGCGGTCCGTGCGTCGGATACCCTGCAGGGTGCCGTCGAACAGGGATTTGTGCGTCATCTCCAGGTTATCCGGCAGCGTGGACTCATCCACCGCGAAACCGTGGTTCTGACTGGTGATCATCACAGTACCGTCTTCCAGGTTCTGCACCGGGTGGTTGGCACCGTGGTGGCCGTGCCCCATCTTCAGGGTCTTGGCGCCACTGGCCAGGGCCAGCAGCTGGTGGCCGAGACAGATGCCGAAGACCGGCACCTCAGTCTCAAGAATCTCGCTGATCGCCTTGATGGCGTAATCGCAGGGCTCGGGATCGCCGGGGCCATTGGACAGGAAGATGCCGTCCGGATTCATCGCCAGCACCTCGGATGCCGGCGTCTGCGGCGGCACAACTGTCACGTCGCAGCCGCGGGCGGCGAGCATGCGCAGGATGTTGTACTTGATGCCGTAATCGTAGGCGACCACCTTGTACCTGGGTGATTCCAGCTCTCCGTAACCACCGCCCTCCAGGGACCATTCTGTCTGGCTCCACTGGTAGGTCGTCTTGCTGCCGACTTCCTTGGCCAGATCCATACCCTTGAGCCCCGGGAAGGCGTTCGCCAGTTCCAGAGCGCGTTCTTCTGTGGCATGCTCGCCAGCGACTATCGCACCGTTCTGGGAACCTTTGTCCCGCAGGATGCGCGTCAGGCGGCGGGTATCGATATCGGCAATGCCGATCACGTTGTTGTCCCGCAGGTAGGCGTCAAGCGTCTTGGTCTGGCGCCAGCTGCTGGCCATCAGCGGCAGATCGCGGATGATCAGGCCGGCCGCCTGGATACCGGAGGACTCGACGTCTTCGTCGTTGACGCCGGTATTGCCGATATGGGGATAGGTCAGGGTGACGATCTGGCGAGTGTAGGACGGATCAGTCAGGATTTCCTGGTAGCCCGTCATGGCGGTGTTGAAGACGACTTCGCCACTGGTTTCGCCGTCTGCGCCGATGGCGATTCCTTTGAACAGGCTTCCGTCTGCGAGCGCAAGGATTGCTGGTGTACTCAAGGCTTGTATCCTCATCGAGTGGCGTATCGTTGGTTCCGAAACGGACCGGCTCTCTCGCCCGGGCTAAAGAGGCCGCCCCTAACGTCACGAACAGGAGCGCAAGCGCAAATTCAGGTCGCAAAAAAGCGAGAGGGAGATTATGACTCCGTCCCGCTTTTTTCGTTGCCGATGGAGGGCTGCCGCCTTCCCGGCTTTTAAAACCACGCTTGGTGCAGTTAAACCGCCTTATTGTAAAAAATTTGGCGATCACTGTCCACGACTAATAGCCGCTCAGCTTTTGAGGTCGAGCACGTCCTGCATGTCGTAGAGACCGGCCGGGCGCTCTGCCAACCACTGCGCCGCACGCACGGCGCCGCGGGCAAAGGTCATCCGGCTGCTGGCCTTGTGGGTGATCTCGATACGCTCGCCGATGCCGGCAAACAACACCGTATGATCCCCGACCACATCGCCGGCACGGATGGTCTCAAAGCCGATCTCCTTGCGCGGACGCTCGCCGACAAAGCCTTCACGGCCGTAGACGGCACACTCTTTCAGATCACGCCCCAGCGCCTCGGCAACCACCTCGCCCATACGCACGGCGGTACCGGACGGCGAGTCCTTCTTGTGCCGGTGGTGCGCCTCGATGATTTCCACATCGTAGTCATCACCGAGCACCTGGGCCGCGGTGCGCAACAGGTTGAGCGCGACGTTGACACCGACACTCATATTGGGCGCGAAAACAACCGGCACGGATTCGGTAGCCTGCCGCAGCTCGACTTTCTCCGCTTCGGTCATGCCGGTGGTCCCGATCACCATTCGCTTGCCGTGACGACCGCAGAAGCGGGCATTCTCCAGCGTCAGGTCCGGGAAGGTGAAATCGATGAGGACGTCGAAGGCGTCCTCAACCGCGGCCAGGTTATCCACGAGGGTAACTCGGTTGCGACCGATGCCAGCCACCTCACCAGCATCGGCGCCCACCAGACTGCTGCCCGGCTCGACAATGGCGGCGCCCAGATCGAGACCGTCCGCCTCGTCGATTGCCTCCACCAGCGTCTTGCCCATGCGCCCGGCGGCGCCCATGATTGCTACCCTCATATCCTCAATCCTTAGAATTTCATTTCGTCGAAGAAGCTTTTCACGCCCTCAAACCATGAGGTCTTGCGCGGTGCATGGCTGGAGGCGCTCTGACCGTCCAGCGTCTGCTGAAACTCTTCCATCAGCTCTTTCTGGCGATTGGTCAGATTGATCGGCGTTTCCACAACCACCCGGCACAGCAAGTCACCGGCCGGCCCACCGCGCACCGGGGTCACCCCCTTGTTGCGCAGACGGAACAGCTTGCCCGTCTGGGTTTCCGCCGGGATCTTCAGCTTCACGCGGCCATCCAGGGTGGGCACTTCCAGCTCGCCGCCCAGCGTCGCATCGACAATACTGATGGGCACTTCACAGTACAGGTTACGCCCATCGCGGGTGAAAATCGCGTGTTCACGCACAGCGACCTGCACGTAAAGATCGCCCGCCGGACCGCCATCCATACCCATCTCGCCTTCGCCGGAGAGGCGGATACGATCGCCGGTATCGACACCCGGAGGCACTTTCACAGACAGGGTCTTGGCCTGCTCAACCCGACCGGCGCCGTGACACTTCTTACACGGATTCTTGATGACCTTGCCGGAACCCCGACAGGTGGGGCACGCCTGCTGTACGGCGAAAAAGCCCTGCTGCATCCGCACCTGGCCGATACCGCCACAGGTGCCACAGGTTTCCGGCTGACTGCCCTTGGCCGCGCCGGAACCGTCACAGGTATCGCACTCGACATGCCCCGGCACCTTGATCTGAACCGTGGTGCCCTTGACCGCCTGCTCAAGGTCCAGTTCCAGGGTGTAGCGCAGGTCCGCACCGCGGTTGCTGCGACCCCGACCACCACCAAAGATGTCCCCGAAGACATCGCCGAAGATATCGGAGAAACTGGCGCCGCCGCCACCGAAGCCACCACCGCCGGCCTGACCATCCACGCCGGCGTGGCCGAACTGGTCGTAGGCGCTGCGCTTGCTCGAATCCGCCAGGATTTCGTAGGCCTCACTGGCTTCCTTGAATTTGTTCTCGGCCTCTTCGTCATCCGGATTCCGGTCCGGATGGTATTTCATTGCAAGCTTGCGATACGCGCGTTTTATCTCTTTCTCATCTGCATCCCGGGAGACTCCGAGAATGTCGTAATAATCGCGTTTGGCCATGTTCTGATACCCGTTGCAGATCCCGCCAGCCCGGAATCTTATGACTGCTCCGTGAGCTCTGGCATGCGGCCCTGACCGGACCGATGCGGCTCACAAATTTCCAACCCATCAAACGCGCAAAACGCGGGAAGCTGACTCCCCGCGTTTTGCGACGCTCATGAAGACATGAATATTACCGCTTGTCTTCGTCTTTGACCTCTTCGAACTCGGCATCGACTGCATCGTCGCCACTGGACTGGGCCTGCTCGCCCTGCCCTTCAGCCTGAGCACCCTGCTCGGCCTGGTCGGCGTACATTTTCTGAGCCAGTTCGGAAGACGCTTCGGTCAGCTTCTGAGTCTTGGCTTCGATGTCGTCCTTGTCGTCGCCTTTCAGGGCTTCTTCCAGCTCGCTGATGGCGCTTTCAATGGACTCCTTCTCCTGCTCAGTGACCTTGTCGCCGGCTTCGCTCAGGGTCTTGCGAACGGCGTGGATCATGCCGTCACCCTGGTTGCGCACCTGGACCAGTTCCTCGAACTTGCGATCGTCCTCGGCATTGGCCTCGGCGTCGGCGACCATCTTCTCGATCTCGTCCTCGTTCAGACCGGAAGAGGCCTTGATGACGATGGACTGCTCTTTGCCAGTCGCCTTGTCCTTCGCAGACACGTTGAGGATACCGTTGGCATCGATGTCGAAGGTGACTTCGATCTGCGGTACACCGCGCGGTGCCGGCGGGATGTCGGCCAGGTCGAAACGACCCAGTGACTTGTTCTGGGACGCCTGCTTGCGCTCACCCTGGACCACGTGAATGGTCACAGCGGTCTGGTTGTCATCCGCTGTCGAGAAGGTCTGCGACTTCTTGGTCGGAATCGTGGTGTTCTTCTCGATCAGCGACGTGGCCACACCGCCCATGGTTTCGATACCCAGGGTCAGCGGAGTGACGTCCAGCAGCAGGACGTCTTTCACGTCACCGGACAGGACCGCAGCCTGGATCGCCGCACCCATGGCAACCGCTTCGTCCGGGTTCACGTCTTTGCGCGCGTCCTTACCAAAGAAGTCCTTCACCTTTTCCTGGACCTTCGGCATGCGGGTCTGACCACCGACCAGAATCACTTCGTCGATGTCGCTGGCGTCAACGCCGGAGTCTTTCAGTGCAACCTTGCACGGCTCCAGACTGCGATCGACCAGCTCTTCGACCAGCGCTTCCAGCTTGGCGCGGGTCAGCTTGACGTTCATGTGCTTCGGACCGCTCTGATCCGCCGTGATGTACGGCAGGTTGACGTCGGTCTGCTGGCTGCTGGACAGCTCGATTTTCGCCTTCTCGGCCGCTTCCTTCAGGCGCTGCATGGCCAGGGAATCACCGCGCAGGTCGATGCCACTGTCTTTCTTGAACTGGTCCGCCAGGTACTCGATGATCTTCAGATCGAAGTCTTCACCACCCAGGAAGGTGTCCCCGTTGGTGGCCAGCACTTCGAACTGGTGCTCACCGTCGACGTCGGCAATCTCGATGATGGAGATATCGAAGGTACCACCACCCAGGTCATAGACGGCTACCGTGCGGTCACCGCTCTTCTTGTCCAGGCCATAGGCCAGGGCAGCCGCGGTCGGCTCGTTGATGATCCGCTTCACGTCCAGGCCCGCGATCTTGCCGGCGTCCTTGGTCGCCTGACGCTGGCTGTCGTTGAAGTAGGCCGGAACAGTGATGACCGCTTCGGTGACTTTCTCGCCGAGATAGTCTTCAGCGGTCTTCTTCATTTTCTTCAGCACTTCCGCAGAGACCTGCGGCGGCGCCATCTTCTTGCCTTTCACCTCAACCCAGGCGTCACCATTGTCCGCCTTGGTGATCTTGTACGGCACCATCTTGATGTCTTTCTGAACGACGTTGTCTTCGAAACGACGGCCGATCAGACGCTTGATGGCGTACAGGGTGTTGCTCGGGTTGGTCACCGCCTGACGCTTGGCGGACTGACCCACCAGCGTTTCACCCTCTTCGGTGTATGCGATGATGGACGGCGTCGTGCGATCGCCTTCCGCGTTTTCAATCACCTTGACCTTGTCGCCATCCATGATGGCTACACAAGAGTTGGTGGTGCCCAGGTCGATACCAATAATCTTGCTCATTGAATGACTCCAGTTCCTTTTATTCCTAAGCTCTGTTCTGCCCGAATCAGCATGCGTGGGATGCTGTCATTCTGTCGGCTTGCGAACCGTTTACTGCCTATATTGGCTCAGACGTTTCTTTTTCAAGCCTGCTCGTCGATTTTTGCGCCGTCTTCCGGTCGAGCGACCACAACCATGGCCGGACGCACCAGGCGCTCATTGAGGGTGTACCCCTTCTGGATGCAAGCCACGACGCTGTTCGGCTCGGCATCCGGCGCCGGCACCATGGACATGGCCTCGTGCAGCTGCGGATCGAACGGCTCGCCGACCGGGTCGACCCGCTTCACGTTGAACTTCTCCAGGCTGTTCATCAGCAGGTTCAGCGTCATTTCGGCGCCCTCGCGGATGGACGCGACAACGTCGTCTGACGACGCCTTGCCTTCGGTGCTTTCAACGGCCTTTTCCAGACTGTCCGCCACGGGCAACAGCTCCTTGACGAACTTCTCCAGCGCGAACTTGCGAGCCTTCTCGACATCGATTTCGGCGCGACGACGCACGTTCTGCATTTCCGCCTGGGTCCGCAGGACCTGATCCTTTTGCTCGGCAAGCTGTGCCTGCAGCGCCTCGACCTCGCTCAATTCACCCTGCGACTCGCCTTCCGGAGCCGAGGTTTCGCCGGCACCGGCGTCGGCCTGCGCAGTCTCCTCAGAGGCCTCTTTCAACTCGTCTTCCACGTTCTGGTTACGGGTTTCTTCTGCGCTCATCAGTCACTCCTGATCAATCATCGATGACGGCTCGGCCGCCCTTCTTGAATAGCTTGCCAGCGGATATGGGGACAGCTCGCCGGGCTTTCAACCGCTTTTGCAACGATTGCTTGCAACCAGCAAAAATACTGTATACATTCACAGGTACTGTATATATGACCAGATGCCGGGCGCCGCCGCCTTGGCAGCACCGTCGAACAGGACTGGAGCCTTTCATGCTGAATCAACTGATCGTCGCCAACTACGCCATTGCCGAGCGCGTCGAACTGCAGTTCCGCCAGGGCATGACCACGCTGACCGGGGAGACCGGCGCCGGTAAATCCATTGTTCTCGACGCCCTCGGCCTGGTGCTGGGCGGGCGCGCCGATGCGGGGGCCGTACGCCACGGTGCCAAGCGGGCGGACATCACGGCCAGCTTCGACGTGCGCCGCATCGCCGAGGCCCGAGAGTGGCTGGAAGCCCATGATCTGGATGAAGACAACGACTGCATCCTGCGCCGCGTGATCAGCAAGGACGGTCGCTCCCGCGCCTACATCAACGGTCAACCGTGTCCACTGGCCGATCTGCGGGAGCTGGGCGGCATGCTGATGGACATCCACAGCCAGCATCAGCACCAGTCGTTGCTGCAGAAAGAAACCCACCGAAAGCTGCTGGACGAATTTGCCGATGCCGACAAGCTGGCCAGCGACGTCCGTGCCGCCTGGAAAGCCTGGCACCAGACCCAGCAGCGACTGGAAGAGTTGCGCGGAAACCGCGACGAGAACGAGGCCCGCCTGCAATTGCTGCGCTACCAGGTAGAGGAACTTGACCGCCTGGCGCTGGAAGACGGTGAGCTGGACAACCTGGAAGCCGAGCAGGCCCGCCTGAGTCACGCTGAAACCGTCCTGCACAATTGCCACCAGGCGTCCGTCCTGTGCAGCGAGGATGAGCCCAGCGCGGCCAGCTTGATCCAGCAGGCCCTGCAACAGCTCGAGCAGCTGCCGGTCGAGGTGCCAGCCCTGGCCGACACCTTGCAAATGCTGAACGAGGCCCAGATTCAGGTCAGTGAAGCCGGCAATAACCTGCGCCATTTCGTGGAAGACTACGACGCCGACCCAGCTCGCCTCGAAGAAGTCGAGGAACGATTGAGCACGATTTATGACCTGGCCCGTAAACATCGGGTCTCCCCGGAAACCCTCGGGGAACTGCACACCCAGCTACAGACTGAACTGGAGCAACTGGACGGTGGCGAAGGCAGCCTGGAGCGCCTGGAAGCGGACGCCACGGAACTGAACGATAACTGGCAATCGAAAGCGGACGAACTGACCGCCCGGCGCGAGAAAGCCGCGGCCGAACTCGACGGTCGTATCGCCGAAGAGCTGGCCCACCTGAGCATGCCGTCCGTTCAATTCGTCACCCGACTGGCCCGTCACGAGAAAGCCGCGCCCTCACCGGCCGGCAACGAGGACGTCGAGTTCCTGATCAGCGCCAACCCGGGCCAGCCGGCGCGCTCGCTGAGCAAGGTCGCCTCAGGCGGCGAACTTTCACGGATCAGCCTGGCCATTCAGGTGGTCGTGGCCCAGACCTCAACCATCCCCACGCTGGTCTTCGACGAAGTGGATGTGGGCATTGGCGGCGGCACCGCCGAAGTGGTTGGTCGGCTGTTGCGCCAGTTGGGCGATAACGGCCAGGTGCTGTGCGTCACACACCTGCCACAGGTCGCAGCCCAGGCTCACCAGCATCTGTTTGTCAGCAAGTTCAGCGAACAGGACGCCACCTTCTCACGGATCGAAACGTTGAACGACGACGGCCGCGTCAAGGAAGTGGCCCGGATGCTGGGCGGCGTCGACATGACCGAGCAGACCCTGGCCCATGCTCAGGAGATGTTCCAGAAGGGACAGGCTACGCATCACTGATGCCCCTGCTGGCCATCCCGGGCCAAGCGGGCGTCAATAACGCATTCCGCGCCGCGGATATTTCCCCCACGCTCAACCCCGAGCGTTTACTGAGGCAGCCTTCGGGTCTGCCTCTTTTTTTGCGTGCGGGAATATCGCGGCAGTGCGCCCTTTACGCCGCACAAACAAAAACGCCCCCGTGTCAGATACGGGGGCGTTTTTACATCAGTGACCTTTAAGGACCACTGATCAGCTTTTCTTAATCGGCTTCACATAGAGAATCAGGCTGTGATCCACGATTTCATAACCGTGTTCCCGGGCGACTTTGCGCTGCTGTTCTTCGATCACTGAGTCGAAAAACTCGATCACTTCGCCGGACTCGGTGCAGACCATATGATCGTGATGATCTTCCCGCGCCATTTCGAAAACCGCGTGACCACCCTCAAAGTTATGACGCAGCACCAGACCGGCCGCTTCAAACTGTGTCAGCACGCGATACACGGTCGCCAGACCGACGTCATCCCCGGCTTCGAGAAGCTTTTTGTAAACATCTTCTGCACTCAGATGATGTTCTTCGGAATTTTCAAGGATGTTGAAGATCTTAACCCTGGGCAGGGTCACCTTGAGTCCGACCTTGCGTAATTCAGCGTTTTCAGATGACATGCTGCTGTTTCGCTCTTTGGTGTACTGTCTGCTTCCGTTATGATACCCATCCTGACGCGTTCAGGCCAACAAACTGGCCCGGTCAGGCAAGCGTTCCAAGATAGAGGATTCCACCCCCTGATGCAAAAGCTCGCCGCCTTACTCTCACTTGTCCTGCTGGCCGGTTGTGTCTTCCCCGGCGTTTATAAAATCAACGTTCAGCAAGGCAATATCGTCGACGATGAAGCCCTGGCCCAATTACAGAAGGGGATGCCTCGCGACCAGGTCCACGCCATCCTGGGCACGCCGATCATGCTTAACCCGGTGGATGACTCCCGCGAGTACTACATGTACACCTTCCAAAAAGGGGGTGGGGATATCAAGAAGCAGCGGGTCATCGTTTATTATGACGGCGATAGCTACGACTCCTACGAAGCCCAGCTTTTGGACAAAACGCCAGCCTATTAATCGGCCGACTTCTTGCGCGCCCGGTTCAGCCGGGCCTGCTTGGGATCAATCTTCAGCGGTCGGTAAATCTCGACGCGATCGCCTTCCCTGAGCGCATGTTCCCGCGGCGCTTTCACGACCTTGCCAAAAATGCCCATATCCGCCGACTCCAGATCGATCTCCGGAAACACCGTCCGGATGTCCGAGGCCTCGGCCGCTTCGAAAGCGGTGGTACCTTCCGGTACGTTCACCGGGCAGATGGCCTGCTTCTCGGGGGTGGCATAAGCCACTTCAACGCGAATGGTCGATGTCGTCATTGGGCCGCGCCTCCGTACACCACCTTCGCCCGCTGGCAAAAGGCATCCACCATGGTATTGGCCGCCTGACCGAACACCTTGCCAAAGGTCATGCGCGCCAGCGATCCCGACAGTTCAAAACGCAGCCTCAGGATGACCTTGCAGGCATTCTCGTTCAGTGCGACAAATTCCCAACTGCCGCCAAGATTACTGAACGGCCCTTCCACCAGGGACATCTCGATCTGGCTTGGCGCGTGAAGCCGGTTGCGAGTCGTCAGGCGATGTCGGACACCGGACTTTGCCACATCGATGGACGCCACGATTTCCGTCTCGCTGGCCGTATGGATTTCCGTACCGTCGCACCAGGGCAGGAATTCGGGATAGCGGTCGACATCATTGACCAGGGCGTACATCTGCTCGGCCGAATGCCAGACCAGTGCGGATTTTTCGATGACTTGAGCCATGCGGGACTGAACACTTCCTGCAATCAGATGGGAAACACACCGGTCCGTAACGGACCGAATCAGACACTATGATAAAGCATATCGTCGCTGGATGCGGGGGCAGTCGACTCTTCGGCAGGCCGAGCCTGCACCGGTGTCGACGTCTCCGGGACAACGGCTTCCGATTTGTCCGGCATCGGGTCATTGACCGGCTCATCGCTTGCCGGAGGTGCCTCAGTCGGGGGTTGTGACGGATCGGCCGCAGGCTCGGCGGGCGTCACGTCCGGCGCGGTCGCCGGTTCCGCCGGGTGTGCCTCACCACTGCACCAGAACGGCGAGTCGCCGCTGTTGCACAACGACGCGCCGGACTGCATGGCGTAATGAATCCCCACATACAGGATCACGGCCGGCAGGACCAAACGAAGCACCCAGATCCAGGACGCCCGGAGGAACGCCAGCGTCGGGCCGATCAGCCGCGCCACCATCGCATCCGGCAACACCCAGCCGACAAAGAAAGCCAGCAGGATACTGACCACCGGAATCAGCAGTGTGCTGGTCACGATCTCGATCCAGCGATACGGCGTGCCACCCAACAGCGTAACGTCCGACCAGGCGTTGAAGGAGAACAGACTCAACAACCCCACCACCCAGGCTGCAGCCCCAACCAGCAGAACGCACCAACGCCGGGGTGCCGCCAGATGCTCCTGCAACCAGCTCACCGTGGGCTCCAGCAGGGCCAGCGACGAACTCCACGCCGCCAGTACAATCATCGCGAAAAACGCCGTCAGTACGAACTGGCCACCCGGCATCGTGCCGACGTTCTCCGGAATCGCCATGAACACCAGACTGAACCCCTGCAGCGGTGCGCCCTCCGGGACGCCATGACTGAATACCAATGTGTAGATCAGAAGCCCCGCCACGATGGCAATCAACGTGTCGACCAGGGCCACCGCCAGCACGGAACGCTTGAGCGGCGTCGTGGGGGCCGAATAGGCACCAAAGACAATCAGGATGCCTGTGCCCAGAGACAGGGTGTAGAACGCGTGGGTCAGCGCCTTGCGCACGCTGTCGATGGTCACATCCTCCGGACGCATCACCAGCAGGTAGTCGACCGCCGACCGCAAATTACCGTGCTGTGCCGCGTAGAGCAGCAGCCCACCCAGCAGCAGCATGAACGCCGGAACCACCACCCTCAAGGCGCGCTCTAGGCCGCTGGTCACGCCCTGCATGGAGGCGATCAGCACCAGGATCAGGAACCCCGCGTGCCAGCCCATGAAGTGCCGGTAGTTCTCCGGCTGCTGCACCAGCGACGTGAGGATCCCGGCCAGCTGCCGGGGGGACGCATCGTCCAGGCGGCCATAGGCGGCATAGAACACGTAAGCCAGACAGATGCCGCCAATCACCGCGTAGAAAGTCAGCACCAGGAAGCCTGCCAGTACACTGAGCCGGCCGCTCCACACCCAACGTGGCGGCGCTTCGGCCTCCTTCGACAGACTGTCGATGGCGATCACCACGCCATGCCGGGCGCCACGGCCGATCACGGCTTCGGTCAGCACCAGCGGCAACGCCAGAATCAGCAGACAGGCGAGATAGAACAGGATAAACACCCCGCCGCCGTTCTGGCTGGCCATATGGGGAAACGTCCACAGATCGCTCAGCCCGACCGTGGCGCCGGTCGTGGCCCAGAAAAAGGTCGTGCGGTGGGACCAGGAGCCGACCGGTGTTTGATAACGTCCAAGCATTCAAGTCGCCTCTGACTCATTCCTACTGCGTGACGGGGTATCAGGGCGTGGCCTGGAGCGCATCCCTGCACGCGATTGCCGCCGACCACCATAGAACGGGGACGGGTCTCTTCCGGGGCTCCAGAGCCTCCATCGCTGGGCGCATTGTAGCGGAAACCCGTGACAGCGTTCATCCACACCTGAGGCCTCGGTTTTCAACCCGTGACCCGCTTGACACTACTGAGCTACAATGCGTCGTTTCGCCGGGGCGACCTTTATCTTACCGGCCAGCCTATCCACCGCTGGCCCCGCGCCCCATCGACGTATCCAGGTAACGATTCGACATCCATGAGCAAGAAGAAACCGGGCACTGGCAGCAGCACGATTGCGCTGAACAAAAAAGCCAAGCACGAATACCACATTGAGGAACGGTTCGAAGCCGGCCTGTCCCTGCTGGGCTGGGAGGTCAAATCCCTGCGCGCGGGCAAGGCCCAGCTGGTCGATGCCTACGTTCTGTTCAAGGGCGGCGAAGCCTTCCTGCTCGGCGCTCACATCACGCCGCTGAGCACCGCATCGACCCACGTCATTTGCGATCCAACGCGCACCCGCAAGCTGCTGCTGCACGCCAAGGAAATCGCCAAGCTGCTGGGGGTCACCCAACAGCAGGGCCACACCTGCATTCCGTTGGCGCTTTACTGGAAAAAGAACAAGGTCAAATGCGAGATCGCTCTGGTTAAAGGCAAGAAGCAATTCGACAAGCGCCAGACCGAAAAAGAGCGCGACTGGAACCGTCAAAAGCAGCGAATCTTGAGAGAAGTCAATCAAGGGTAAGATATTTCCCTGTCGCCTCCATGATCACTTCCGACCCACCCTGTCGCAGTCCTATACTGTTCGACTTCGGGTGGGTCCGCGCCCTGAGCCTGCAGTCCGACGCGACACCTCATCCTCTCCCACGGAATGAAGAGAGGGCTTATGACTCGCATACGAACGCCCATGACAGCCGTCGACCGCGCCTGGCTGCGCATGGAATCCCCGGAAAACCCCATGATGATCGGCGCCGTGCTAATCTTTGACGACCCCATCGATCTGCCCCGTTTCCGCCAGGTACTGGAAGACCGCTTCCTGTGCTTCCGGCGTTTCCGGCAGATTGTCGAGCACGCCGGCGACCGCACCTTCTGGCACGATGATCCGACCTTCGACCTGGACAACCACCTGCAGGTGGTGGCCCTGCCCGGCCGGGCCGACGAAGCGACGTTGCAATCGTTCGCCAGCGACCTGAACAGTACCCCGCTGAATCCCAATCGACCGCTCTGGCAGGTTCACTACGTGGACAACTACCAGGGCGGCTGCGCGCTGATCGTTCGCATCCATCACTGCATCGCCGACGGCATTTCCCTGGTGCGCGTCCTGCTCGCGCTCACGGATGACAAGCCCGGTCGCCACCTGCACGCCGTACCGCCCCGGAACCAACCGGCGGAAAGCCGCTGGCAATCCATCCAGCGCCTGGCCCGGGAATGGCGCCACACGGCAGGTGCCGGCGTGGAACAGCTGCGCCACCTGGCCCACAACGTCCAACAGGACCCGACCTACCCGCTACAGCTGCTAAGGACCGGCAGCCGTATCGGTATGGAGTGCGCCAAGCTGGGTCTGACACCGGCCGATCCGCCGACGCCGCTCAAGGGAGCGCTGGGCGGCCGCAAGCAGGTGGCCTGGGCCAGCCTGCCGCTGCAAAACGTCAAGGACACCGCCCGCGCGCTCAAGGGCACGGTCAACGATGTGCTGATGACCGCTGCCACCGGCGCCCTGCATGAGTACCTGCGGGAAGAAGCGTTCGACCTGCCGGACTGCGGCATCCGCGTCGCCGTACCGTTCAACCTGCGACCACTGCACCAACCGGTGGAATCCCTCGGCAACCAGTTTGGTCTGGTGCTGGTGCCGCTGCCGATCGACGTGGATTGCCCGCGCATGCGTTTCCGCCAGGTGCAGGATCATATGAACCGGCTCAAGCGTTCCTGGCAGGCACAGGTCACCTACAGTCTGCTGGACCTGTTCGGCCGGGGCCCCGATATTCTCGAACGCCGCGCCCTGGGCCTGCTCAGCCAGAAGGCCTCGGCGGTGCTGACCAACGTGCCGGGCCCGCGCCGTCCGGTCTACCTGGCCGGCGCCCGCCTGAGACAGCCCATGTTCTGGGTGCCGCAAACCGGCGGAATCGGGATCGGCATGAGCATCTTCAGCTACACCGACAGCGTGCAGTTCGGCATCATCGTCGACAAGAAACTGGGCATGGATCCACAGCGGGTCATGACCGCATTCGAGAAGAGTTTCTACGACCTGCAGGCCGTCGCCGGCACGCCCGGGACCTATCCCCAGGTCGAGCGGCGGGAGGTGGAACGGCGTAAAGCGGCGTCATTCTAGTAAAAATACTGAGTCCCGCTCACACGAATGTCCTTGAAGTGAGCGGGACCGGCCCCATATACTTGTCAGGCAAGGGGACGACATGGCTTCGACGCCGGTTACAAACCCTTGGGTGCATGTCGAGATGGCAGCCAATCTCGTTAATCCAAAGCTGCATTTAAATAGTCGCAAACGACGAAAACTACGCACTGGCGGCGTAAGCCGTTCCAGTCGTCCTGACTGGGGTGCCTACTACCCAGAAGCAACACCTCAGGACGTCATCATGAGTAGGACGCTCTATCAGTCAGAGCTCACTGCCTGATAGCTAAGATATAAAGAGCTCGCCTCTTACACCCTGACCTTCGGGTCGTTTGAGGTTAAATCAATAGAAGGAAGCTAAGCATGTAGATCTCAAGGCAGAGGACTGGCGGACGCGGGTTCGATTCCCGCCGTCTCCACCAAGATCCCATGAAAAAGCCCCTGATTTTCAGGGGCTTTTTTTATGCCTGGAAAACATCATCGAGACGGCGGGAATCGAACCCGCATTCGCTGGGACGCAAAATGAAAAAGCCGCTCGATTGAGCGGCTTTTCTGACTTTGCCAGCGTTATTCCCCAACCGCCCTCTGGCGTTCCGGCATGATGTCTGCACCGGTATCGGCGGTTAGAATCCTGAGCAGTTCTTCCGCTTTCTCAAAGGTCATCCCGACCTGGACCAGCTCGCCGTTGGAATCAACGACTACGTGGTGTTCCCTGACGATTTCGCCATGTTCACCCGCGTGAGACACCTTGAGCAGCTGGTAGCCGTCCTCACTCTTCAACACGGTAACGGGCATTCGGCTCTCTCCCCTCATTAACGGTCTGTGGATACAAATGAGTGTGCCATGGGCCAAACATGACGTGTGTAGCATTTTGAAAGGCAAATGTTTTATTGATTTCACATTGTGTCTGCAACCTCGCGACGACCATTCCGTCGCACAATAGCGCCCTGAGCGGCGGCTCGGGCGTTCTGGACGGGATCGGCGGACCCGGGGACAGGCGAATACGCCTCCCTCTCAATTAATTAGGTTGCAACCTGTCATCCACACTCACAAGCCGTTACGTAACCTTCAACGACAGAAACATGAGCACGTGCGCCGACGAACCAGCCAACGCCAGAAATATCCCGACACCGCCTTGCCCAAGGCTCGGCTAGACTGGAACCAGACACACCTTTTCCAGGAAGGGTCCGCCTCTATGACGCTCGCTGCCCGGTGCGCCGCCTGGCTCCTGTTGCTAACGTTGGTGCTTTGCCAGACCACGCGGATGCTGGCCGCATCGGAGTTGGATCGGGCCACTCGCAATGTGCTCTCGGCCAACTACACCCTCGCAATACTGCTCACCAACGGCGATGCGGTTCGTTTCGGTTTCTGGAACTTCAATCCCAACGACTACTTCGAACTGGATAACGATGATCTCGGCTCGGCCGATTCCGCCCAGTTGCGCCAGAGCATCACCACCGCCAGTCTGCCCTTTGACTGGACCCTGCCTATCGGTGATCAGGGCGATACACTGACCTATACCGGCAAGGTGGCGTACATCGCGCAGGAGCAGGATGCCCAGTTGGTGGTGTCCGATGAGCAACGCAAGGACAAGGTCTACGAGCAGATCGTCTCGGCCAGTGCCGGCGCCGCCTGGACGCATCCTTTTACCAAGCCCGTGACGGTCACCGTCGGCAGCCTGGTTCACTGGATGCGCTACAAGAACGACACCAACTACAACACCGCCGCCTCACAAGCCGTGCAGTCGGAGCTGGATGGCACCCTGACCAATATCACCGTAGATGCCCTGGTGGCTGAACCCACGCTGACGCTGGGTTACAGCCGCCCCATCATGGGGGCGGATTGGGATTTCTTTTCCGATTACCACTACATGCGCGGTCACACCATTGGCACCCGCAATCCGGCCCATGAAGCCGATCCAGAGGCCTGGTTCTGGTCCAACGGCGTCCGCATTCGCAATCCGATCATTTCACGCTTCCTGCCGGGCCAGAACATCTGGATTCGTGCGGCACGCATCGATGTGGGCGGGGACATCGGCGATCAGCTTGGCAACAGCTATTACTACGAGGCCGGCCTGGCCTGGCTACTGGAAGCCCGCGGGCGGATTCCGCTGGTGGACAACGTCGCGATCGGCGTGAACTTCAACTACGGCAGTGTGCTCAGGGGCGGCAGCCTGATTTTCACCTTCAATGAGGACTGACCTGTCACCGCACCGTCATGCTTCATGGTCACAGTGGGTGGTTTCGCTTATCGCCCGGATTGAATCGACATGCCTGACACCAACGTCTCGATCGTCACCCAACTGTCCGATCTTTTCGACGCCTACGGCGCGCGCGACTACGGCGAGCACTGCACCCAGTACGAGCACATGGCCCAATGCGGTTGGTGGGCGGACCAGCGCGGCTGCAAGGAGCCCCTCGTCCTTGCCGCATTCCTGCATGATATCGGCCACCTGATTGCCGAAGACCAGGCGCTGCCCGAACGCGACCGCTGGGGCTACCGCTTCCACGACTCGCTGGGCGCAGACTGGCTGGAGGCCCGCGGTCTGCCGGCCACCGTCACGAACCCCATCCGTTTGCATGTGCAGGCCAAGCGCTATCTGGTCGCGACCCGGCCCGGCTATGCTGACGGCCTGTCCGCTGCCAGCCGGGCCACCCTGGCGCAACAGGGCGGGCCGTATGACGCCGCGGCGTGCCGGCAATTCGAAGCGCACCCCGGCTCCGCCGACGCCGTCGTCCTGCGCGAACTGGATGAGTTGGGCAAGTCGGATGACTTCGAGTTGCCGCCCATCACCGTATGGCTGGAACGCCTCCGCCGCTTTGTCGTTTGACGTCTTTACGCTTCAGAACTGCCAGGAATCGATCGGAAAAGTACGTCGCTCGATAAGATCGCCCTGGGGCGAGTAGCGGAAGTAGCCGAAGAAGCTCCGCCCGGCCATCCAGGCGTCAAACCCGGCGATCAGGTTTTTCCGGTTATCCACCAGATTGAAATAGCGGGCTTCACAGCAGCTTTGTCGACGTCGGGGGCCTTCCCGCTCGATCTCCACGAGCCGATACGGATGGGCCAGGACAAGTACCCGGCGCAAGTAACGTTCGATCATCGCTCTCCCCTCCCGGATAAAAGGAGCTTCATGATGATCGCTTCTCATGACCGGATGATGGCAAGGCGGCAGAGCGGTACAGAATGAGGTCCCGCGGCTGGAAAGTCTGTACCTTGACGGCGTCGGGCTTCCGGCGCAGCGTATGGTCATCTCACCAAGGAGCGGAACCATGTCTTTGAAGCAGCAGTTCACTCTCATGGCGGACTACAACGCCTGGATGAACGGGAACCTCTACCGCCTCGCCGCCGGGCTGGACGACGGGGACCGGTCGCGGGATCTCGGTGCCTTTTTCGGTTCAATCGAAGGCACGCTGAATCACATCCTGGTGGCGGACCTCATGTGGGTCAACCGGTTCCGGGTGCATCCGGCCCGTTACCGGTGCCTTGACGAACTGGACCTCTTACCCACGCCGACAACCCTGTCCGAGACCCTCTACCCGAGCTTCGCCGAATTGCACCAGGCCCGCGACACCATGGACCGCATCATCGCCGATCTGATCGAAGCCAGTGACGAGCAGGATTACGCGGTCCCCCTGCACTACCGCAACGTCAAAGGGGAGCCATTGACCCGCGCCTTCGGCCCCCTGCTGATGCACCTGTTCAATCATCAGACGCATCACCGCGGACAGGCCACCACACTGTTCCATCAATTGGGCGTGGACGTCGGCGTCACCGATCTGTTGGTGCGGATTCCCAACCAGGGCCCCGAATCACCATAAAGCTGCGGGCCCCTGATGGAGGTCTTAACCAAAATGGAAGAAGGCGACCTTGTTGCCGTCCGGATCGCGGATGTAGGCACCGTAGAACTGGTTGGGAATGCGCTGCCCGGGCTCGCCGTCGCAGGTGGCACCGAGCTCGATCGCCTTGGCGTAGAACGCATCCACCGCTTCCTTGGAGCCGGGTTGCAGGGCCACCATGTTGCCGTTCCCCGGATGGTTGGGCTCTTTGTCATAGGGAATGCAGACCGCCACCATCGGCTCTTTCATGGAACGGCCGATAAACGCGATGCGCTCCATATCCAGCAACAGTTTGGCGCCCATGTCGGCCAGCAAGGCCGTATAGAAGTCCTTGGCGCGATTCATGTCGCTGACACCCAGCGTGACGTAACCAATCATGGATCAACCTCCGGATTGTTTTTATGGATAACAACTTAAATACGTCTTAGTGGTCGACATCATGCCCGGAAATGTCATAGGTTTGCCATGATTCCGGCGTCAAAATCCAAATTCCGTAAAAAACCGTAGTTATTTAGGCAATATACGGGTTTTTACCTATGCCAGTGCGTGGTAAAAACATCTATTGGTGTCGGTTTGGATGGAACCTGGTGTGCGCTGCTGCTTTTTAAGCGGCCCTGTGCCCGAAAAGAAAAACGGAGCCACACGCCTACCCCCCGGTAGGGAAGACCAGACCTCCCCACACATTCACAGCCGTGCCGGTGCCGAAGGACAGTCGGCGTGACCGGTCACGCACAGCTGTGACAATCATTCGTGTTCAAGTGACGGAAATCAGGACTTTCTCATGCGCACCGCGTCCCGCTTTGCCATTGTTATCGTAGCTCTCCTGGTCGTGCTCGGCGGCATCTTCGGCTATACCTTCTATCGCTTCGGCCAGATGCAGAAGCAGTTCTCACAGCCGCAGCCGCCGGCCACGATTGAAGCCACCACCGCCAAAAGCACCACCTGGGTCCAGTCCATCAAGGCGGTGGGCAGCGTAACCGCCGTGAACGGCATTGAAGTCGCCAACGAAGTGGCCGGCGTCATCAAGGAGCTGCGCTTCGAGTCCGGCGACCGCGTGGAAAAAGGCGATGTGCTGCTGACCATGGACAGCGCCACCGACGAGGCGGCCCTGCGCACCACCCGCGCCGAAGCCAAGCTCGCCGAGCAGCAGTTCAAGCGGACCGCCAACCTGCTGCCCAAGAAGGCCATTTCCCAGGCCGAGTACGACGAGGCCCAAGCCAACCTGGAAGCCGCCAACGCCCGTGTGAAGGAATCCGAGGCCACGCTTGAGAAGAAGGTCATCAAAGCGCCGTTTGCCGGCTCCCTGGGCCTGCGCCTGGTGGACCAGGGCCAGTACCTGGGCGTGGGCACGCCGATTGTCGAGATCAACATGCTCGATCCCATCTATGTGGACTACACCATCTCCGAGAAGGATCTGGCCAACGTCGACGTCGGTTATGACGTAGAGGCCACCGTGGCCGCGCTGCCGGGTGAAACGTTCAAGGGCAAAGTCAGCGCCATCAACAGCTCGATCAGCCCCGAGACCCGGACCGTGCGCGTGCGCGCCACCCTGCGCAACCCGGATCGCGAGCTGCGCCCGGGCATGTTCGCCACCGTTCAGACAGTCCGGCCGGCCGAACGCGACGTGGTGACCCTGCCGCGCACGGCCATTTCCTTTAACACCTACGGCGATTTCGTCTACGTGCTGAAGAAGAACGACGACGGCCAACTGGTCACTGAACGCCGCAGCGTCGAAACCGGCGCCACACGCGATGGCCGGGTTGAGGTCACGAAGAATCTTGAAGCCGGTGAGCGGGTCGTCGCAACCGCCCTGCTGCGCCTGCGGGCCGGCCAGGCGGTCGAGATCACCAAGGACGACGACGCCCCGGCCAAGGATGGAACCAGTGGCGAGGAGGCCAGCAACTGATGCGCTTCACGGACATATTCGTTAACCGGCCGGTACTGGCGACCGTCGTCAGTCTGCTGATCCTGCTGCTGGGGGTCCGTAGTGCCATGGAAATGGAGGTGCGGGAGTATCCGTTGCTGGAAAGCACGACGGTCACCGTCACCACCAGTTATCCGGGCGCCAGTTCCGACCTGGTCAAGGGCTTTATCACCACGCCGCTGCAACAGGCCATCGCCGAAGCCAGCGGTATCGACTACCTGACCTCCACCAGCTCCCAGGGCACCTCCACCATCGAGGCCCACATGGAGCTGAACTACGACGCCAACGCAGCGCTGGCCGAAATCCAGGCCAAGGTGGCCAGTCAGCGCAACGTGCTGCCAGCGGACGCCCAGGACCCGGTCATCACATCCGAGACCGGCGACAGCACGGCGTTGATGTACATCGCCTTCTACAGCGACACCATGGACGTGCCGAAGATCACCGACTACCTGACCCGTGTGGTCCAGCCCAAGCTGCAAGCCCTGCCCGGTGTGGGTAAAGCGGAATTGCTGGGCCGGACATTCGCGCTGCGGGTCTGGCTGGATCCGGAACGCCTGGCCGCCGTCGATATGACCCCGTCCGACGTGGTGCAGATCCTGTTGAAGAACAACTATCAGGCGGCGGTCGGCAACACCAAGGGCGACCTGGTGCAAATCAGCCTGACCAGCGACACCGATATTGGCAGCGCCGAACAGTTCAAGAATCTGGTCATCAAGGAAGACAAGGGCACGCTGATCCGTCTGGGCGACATCGCCCGGGTCGAACTGGGCTCGCAGAGCTACGAGAACCTGGCGCTGTACAAGGGCAAGCCGTCCACCTATGTCGCGATCAATCTGTCGCCGGGCGCCAACCCGCTGACCGTTGCCGGACTGGTCAAAGACGCCCTGCCGGATATCGAGGCCCAGCTGCCGGAAGAGCTGAAGGTGGAGCTGCCGTACGACGCGTCCGAGTTCATCGACGACTCCATCAAGGAAGTGATCCAGACCCTCTGGGAAGCGGTCCTGATCGTGCTGGTGGTGGTCTTCCTCTGCCTGGGGTCACTGCGTGCAGCCATTATCCCGTCGGTAGCGGTGCCGCTTTCGATCATCGGTGGCGCCTTTGTGATGCTGTCGCTGGGTTACTCCCTGAATTTGCTCACCCTGCTGTCGATGGTGCTGGCCATCGGTCTGGTGGTGGATGACGCCATCATCGTGGTGGAGAACGTGCACCGGCATATCGAGGAGGGCGAATCCAAGTTCGACGCGGCGCTCAACGGCGCGCGGGAAATGGCGACGCCGATTATCGCCATGACCACAACGCTGGTGGCGGTCTACGCGCCGATTGGCTTTATGGGCGGTCTGGTGGGCTCGCTGTTCACCGAATTCGCCTTTACGCTGGCCGGCACCGTCGTGATTTCGGGCATCGTGGCGCTGACCCTGTCGCCGATGCTCTCGGGCAAGGTACTCAAGCCCCACGGTAATCCGACCAGGTTCGAAACCAAGGTCGAGAACTTCTTCAACGGGCTGGCCAACGGCTACCAGCGCGCCTTGTCCTCCAGCCTGGAGACCAAGTCCGTCACCATCTTCTTTGCGGTGATCGTGCTGCTGTCGATCGGAGGCATGGTGAAGCTGAGCCAGAGCGAGCTGGCGCCCAGTGAAGACCAGGGCATCCTGCTGTTCCAGGGCACGGCGCCGCAAACCGCGACGCTGGATTACCTGCAGAAGTACGGCGATGAGATGCAGGATGCCTTTGAAAAGCTACCCGGTTACGACGAGACCTTCATGCTGCTGGGGATCACCAGCCCCAACGCCGTATTCGGCGGCTTCAAGATGAAGCCCTGGAGTGAGCGGGATGTTTCCCAATTCGAGGTCCAGCCGATCCTGCAGAAGGAAATCTCCAAGATTACCGGCCTGCAGACGGCGGTGTTCCCGATTCCGTCCCTGCCCGGCTCCAGCGGCGGCCTGCCGTTCCAGTTCGTCATCACCACCGGTAAGAGCTATGAAGAGCTCAACAACGTGGCCGACGACCTGCTGGCCAAGGGCATGCAGAGCGGCAAGTTCATGTTCCTGCAGAAGTCGATCCAGTTCGACCGGCCGGTCACCACCATCAAGGTGGATCGCGACCGGGTCGCTGATCTGGGCCTGTCGATGCAGGATGTGGGGCAAGCCATGTCGAGCATGCTGGGTGGTGGCTACATCAACCGCTTCAATATGGAAGGTCGTTCCTATCAGGTCATTCCGCAGGTGGAGCGCAGCGCCCGCAAGAACGTGGAAGACCTGAACGACTACTACATCCGTGCCGACTCGGGCGAACTGGTGCCTCTGAGCAGCGTGATCAGCTTCAGCAAGTCGGTGGAACCGTCCCAGCGGACGCAGTTCAACCAGCAGAACTCCCTGACGATCCAGGGGATCCCGCTGGTGCCGCAGGGCGACGCCATCAATTTCATGAAGCAGACCGCCAACGAGGTGTTCCCGCAGGGCTTCACCTTCGACTTCAAGGGGGACTCTCGCCAGTACGTGCAGCAAGGCAGCGCCCTGGCGGTGACCTTCTTCCTGTCACTGCTGGTGATCTACCTGGTTCTGGCAGCCCAGTTCGAGAGTTGGCGTGACCCGTTCATCATCCTGGTGTCGGTGCCGATGTCCATCGCCGGGGCCATGGCGTTCATGGTGCTGGGCTTCACCACCATGAACATCTACACCCAGGTGGGCCTGATCACGCTGATCGGGGTGGTGTCGAAAAACGGGATACTGATCGTCGAGTTCGCCAACCTGTTGCAGCATGACAAGGGGCTGAACAAGCTGGAGGCCGTGATTGAGGCTGCGGCTATCCGACTGCGTCCGATCATCATGACGTCCCTGGCGCTGATCGTGGCCATGGTGCCGCTGCTGATCGCGGTCGGCCCCGGTGCCCAGAGCCGTTTCGCCATCGGCCTGACCATCGCCACGGGTCTGGGCATCGGCACGCTGTTCACGCTGTTCGTGCTGCCGGCGTTCTACGTCCTGCTGGCGAAGGACCACAACGCCGATCAGGATGAGGCGGCCAAGGCCCATGCCGAGCCGTCTGAATCCCACTGATTGGTTGTGGTGAGCATGATAAGGGGCCCTTCAAGGGCCCCTTTTTTTATTGCGTATGTCCTGAGCAGACCTTGGGAGCCTGAAACCAACGGCTGCCATCGCTTCCGTCGCCTAAGAGGGCCGTCCATGGCCGCTTAGGCGACGAGGACATCCTGCCCTCTGCTCCAGCGATAGCAGCCATTGGTTTCGATCTGGCCTTGTGCAGGACGCCACTGAAGTACAGAACGGGTTGGGAGGTGGGTAAGAATGGTGGGCGCCTGGCGGCGCCTCAGAAGCTGAAGCATCTGCTACACCCTCGAGTCGGCTGGGCCATGTAGCCGACGCTTCAGCTTCGGTGGGCCCATCAGGGCCCTAAAAAGATTTGACGACGGCCTCAAAAACTCGCCGTCGCGGTCACCGACGATCCGGCGCTTTGGCCGGCCAGTGTGTTGTTACTGCCACTCTGCCAGACCTGATCCTGCGACGGATCGCTTTCGTCCCGTTTGAGGCATTTCCACTCGACATCGGTCTGCGCCGGAATACCCACGTCGCCCGCCCAGGTCGGGTAGTTATCCGCAGACAGGATCACTGCCGAGGCCGGATCCCAGTTGCCCAGTTCGGCGATATTGCCGGTCACGTAGACACTCTGGCCCAGCGTCGTCGTTCCGTTCTGGCACTGGAAGGTCACCGTCACGTCCGTACTGCCACCACTACCGGAGCCGGTGTCCGAACCGGAGTCAGAGCCATCACACGCGGCTCCGGTATGCAGCGCCGCCGCTTCCATGCCAGGCACGTCCAGAGTCACCTGACCTCCGGATACGGTCACGCAAGCGTTGTCGCCGGCCACGTTGTGGTAGCTGCCGTCCGGCATGTTGGTGGTGAAGGTGCGGCTCAGGTCACTGCTCTCACGGTTGATCACAACGAAACCAACGCTGCCCCGGCCGAAGGCGATCTGGTTGTTGCCGTTGTCCCACCAGTGGTTGACGCCGGTGCCGTCGGTCTCGTTACGGAAGGCCACCATGTTGGCGATCGACGACCAGCGGTGTTCGCAGATCCAGTCGCTGCCGCACTGGGCCTCGCCGTTCTGGTAGACGCTGCTGGACGGCGGCCCCTGGTCGCTGTCGGAGAAGGCGTAGCTGGACATCACTTTGGGATAGCCATACGGCCAGGCCAGCATGAACACGTTGGCCAGGTTGTAGAGCGCACCGTCCTTGTAAGTCAGCACGTTGCTGCCCCCGGCGCCGTGGCCGCGCTGGTTGTCGTGGTTGTCGGTGAACACCACGGCATTCTGGCTGCCGATAAAGCCCCAGTCCTCGCCAAAGTTGCTCAGGTAGGACAGCTGCTGGTTCTTGAACACGTCGCCGATGTTGGCGCTGTACTTGAACTCGGTGACGTCGCCCTGGCCGGTGTATTCCGACGAGCTGATCGCCTCGCCCCCCAGGTCGATGACTTCCTGGAAGGTGTAGATGTTGCCGTTGAGCCGACCCAGGATACCGCTGATGTCCCCCGGTGCCATATGCTTGGCAGCGTCCACGCGAATGCCCTTCACCCCGAGGTTGATCATGTTGTTGATGTAGTCCGCGACCGTCTGCTGGACATAGTTGGCGCCGGTATTTAGGTCCGGCAGCCCCACCAGCTGGCAGTTGCGCACCCGCCAGGCGTCACTGCTGTAGTCGCCGCTGTTGATGGTGCAGGTGGAGTGGAAGTCGTTGCTGCTGTATATCGGATAGGTCTCGCTGCCGCTGTCGTAAGACGAGCCTGCGGTGCCGGTCCCGCTGCCGTTCGCCATGTGGTTGAATACGGCATCGGCGTAGATATCCACACCCACGGCGTTGCAGCGTGACACCATATTGGCAAAGGCGGCCGCGTCGCCGCTGCGGCTGTTGAGCTGGTAGCTCACCGGCTGGTAGCGGGTCCACCACTGGCTGCCCTGGATATGCTCCTGAGGCGGCGACACCTGAACGGCCGAATACCCCTTGGGCCCGAGGAAGTTCTCACACTCCTGGGCCACATCGTCCCAGGACCATTCGAACAGCTGCACAAAGACCCCGGCATGGGCCTGTGAAGCCGATCCCAACAGAAGAAGAGCGGCGGCCAGCCATGGCAGCCGTTGCTTGACGTGTTTCATTGTTAGCTCCTTTCGCCTCCCATTCCGGAGACGCTTCTTGTATTTGTTTTGGAAGACGACATCCCTCGGCCAGCCCAATGGACAAACCGCTGCGAATGTCAGGAGTCACTGTGCGCCGGTCAATAATCCACCAACAACATCCACCGGTGGCGGATTCAGGGCGTAGCAATGGGGAGGACAGAGATCGATCGAAGGGGTAATGATTAGAAAAGCGACAGGTTTCAGGGGCGACGATACCCCGGCGCCGGCAATGCCAGTACCGGGGTATTGGTGTGCGGCCTTAAGCCTCTTCTTTTTCTTTCAGCTTGTCCAGGCCAAGTGTGGACAGGGTGCGGCTGCGAACGGTGTTCAGCAGTTCGGCATTGTCCACCAGGGACTGTCCGTAGGACGGGATCAGCTCGCGGATCCGTGCCTGCCATTCCGGCGTCTTGAGACGATCGCTGAAGCAGCGTTCCAGGACGTCCACCATGGCGTTCACCGCCGTAGACGCACCCGGGGAAGCGCCCAACAGGGCTGCCAGGGAGCCGTCTTTGGCCGCCACGATCTCGGTGCCGAATTCCAGTTTGCCGCGACCATCGTCGGATTTCTTGATGATCTGAACCCGCTGGCCGGCGGTCTGCAGTTTCCAGTTCTGTTCCTGCGCATCCGGGAAGAAGTTACGCAGGGATTCGATCCGGGCGGTGTGAGACTGGAACACTTCCTTGATCAGGTAACGGGTCAGGTCCATGTTGCCCTTACCCACCTGCATCATGGGGACGATGTTGCCACCGCGAACCGACGAAAACAGGTCAAACACCGAGCCCTGCTTGAGGAACTTGGTGGTGAACCCGGCAAACGGCCCGAACAGCAGGGCCGGCTCGCCATTGATGATGCGGGTATCCAGGTGCGGCACGGACATCGGGGGCGCGCCCATCGGCGCCTTGCCGTAGACCTTGGCGTGGTGACGCTTGACCACATCCGGCTTCTGGCAGACCAGCCACTGGCCGCTGACCGGGAAACCGCCGTAACCCTTGCTCTCTTCGATCTCGGATTTCTGCAGCAGCGGCAGCGCACCGCCACCGGCCCCCAGGAACACGAAACCGGCCTCGATCTTCTTGGTCTCGCCGGTGTTTTCGTCCTTCAGACGAACCTTCCAGCGGCCGTTGTCGCGCTGGGCCAGCGTCTTCACCGGATGATTCAGCAACAGCTCGAAGTTGGGCTGATCCTTCAGGAAATCGACCATACTCCGGGTCAGGGACCCGAAATCCACGTCGGAGCCATGCTTGACCCGGGTTGCCGCAACCGGCTGGTTGGGGTCGCGGTTGCTCATGATCAGTGGCATCCACTCACGCAAGGTGTCGGTGGACTCGGTGAACTCCATCTCCCGGAACAGGTGATGGTTACTGAGCTTCTCATGCCGCTTGCGCAGGAAAGCCACGTCCTTCTCACCCCAGACAAAACTCTCGTGCGGAGTGGGGTTGATGAACTTGGAGGGCTCCGGAAGGATGTTCTTTTCGACGAGGTACGACCAGAACTGGAGTGACAGTTCGAACGACGCGTTGATGTTCAGCGCCCGTTCAATCTGCACGTCGCCGTCATCGGTTTCCGGCGTGTAGTTGAGTTCACAGTAACCGGCGTGGCCGGTACCCGCATTGTTCCATCCGTCGGTGCTTTCATGGGCCACGTGATCGAGACGTTCGACCATGACGATGTCCAGGGACGGATCAAGCTGCCTGAGCATCATGCCGAGAGTGGCGCTCATGACGCCACCACCGACCAGCACGACATCTGCCTGTCTTGCAGTCATTAGCTTGCTACCTTCAATCTGAGGTGATCGAAAATGTTACATAATTATTTTGAGGCGCCAATTATCCGTATTTTTGACGCAAGATGAAATTGCTTATAGCAATGGGTACGAAATTCGCATGACCAAAGCAATCATTCCGGTAGCTTATCAAATGCCATCCGAGTAGAATCGCCGGCTTCGCCGAGCTATCTGCCCCGAACAAGAACAGAATTCGGCACTCCCCTTACACACCATTATTCCTGTTAAACAGCCTGCGGATGGTTTGTCCTTTATGCATTGGTTGGAATTTGTCCTGATCAGCTTCGCCATTTTGGCGCTTCTCGGCGTGATCTTTGAAGAGGTCACCCACGTTAACAAAGCCAAGGTCACCCTGTTTTTCGGCACCCTGTCCTGGCTCATGCTCTTCCTCTTCAGTCCGTCGGAAAGCCACACCGAATCGGTCGGCGAAGGACTGGCGGAGAGCATATCCGAAATCGCCAGCCTGTGGCTCTTCCTCGTGGCCGCCATGACCTTTGTGGCCTATTTGAACAAGAAAGGCATGATCGAAAACCTGATCTATCTGATCATGCCCAAGCGCATCAAGGAGAATCATCTTCTCCTGCTGACCGGGCTGTTCTGCTTCATCTTCTCGTCCCTGGCGGACAACATTACAGCCACCCTGGTGTCCTGCGCCCTGATCCTGTCCCTGCATCTGGACCGGAAAAAGCAGGTCCGGTTCGTCACCCTGGTGGTCTTCGCGGTCAACTCCGGCGGCGTGTCGCTGATCACGGGCGACGTCACGACGCTGATGATCTTCCTGGCCCACAAGGTCGAAATCCTGACGCTGCTGGCCCTGGCCGTGCCGGCCGCTTTCGGCGTCTTCCTGCTGGCCCTGCTGCTGTCCCGGGGCATGCACGAAGAGGTGGTGCTGGTTCACGAACGCAATGATGTGCGCCGTGTGGACGTCATCATTGCCGTGCTGTTCCTGTCCACGATCATTGCCACCATCGCCTGCAACGTGCTGTTCCAGGTGCCGCCGGTGCTGATGTTCCTGTTCGGGCTGTCGGTCATGTTCCTCACGTCCCGTTTCCTGAGTACGGATTCCGACCTGGACCCGATTATCGAATACGTGCGCACCATCGAGTTCGATACCCTGTTCTTCTTCCTGGGGATCCTGCTGATCGTTGGCATGCTCAAGGAAATCGCGGCACTGGGCAGCTTCGTCGAGGTTTACCATGTGCTGCCGCCGATCGCCGCCAACTACTTCATGGGCATCTTCTCGTCACTGATCGACAACGTGCCGCTGACCGCCGCACTGCTCAAGGCGGGGATCGACATGACGCCGGGTGAGTGGCTGGGATTGACCTATTCGGTGGGTGTGGGCGGTTCCCTGCTGGTGATCGGTTCCGCGGCGGGTATTGTCGCCATGAGCAAGATCCCGGGCCTGACCTTTGCCAGCTACCTGCGCTACAGCCTGTTCCTGCTGGTCGCCTACACCATTGGCTACGGTGGGGTTTACCTGCTCGGCCTGTTCCTGCACTGACGCCGGGCCGGGCGTCAGGCCCAGCCTCGCTCCCGCTCGATCCGCCGCCGGACTTCCGCCATCAGCTCGGGCAACTGCTCGCGGCTGTATTGGCGGCTGTCCAGCGGCTCGCCCACGCAGAAATCCACCTGCTGACCCAGGTTGATGTGCCAGGTGCGCGCCGGCAGCACGCGCTCATTGCCACGAATTCCCACCGGCACGATGATCGCCTGGGTATCCAGGGCCAGGTGAAAACAGCCTTTCTTGAAACGACCCAGTTCGCCATCCGGGGAACGCGTGCCTTCCGGCGCAGCCCACAGCACAATCCCGCTCTCCATCATGGCCCTGGCCCGCTCCAGGTCCGCCAGGGCGCGGTCATGGTTGGAGCGATCGACGGACGGGAATTCCGCCGCCCGCATCGCTGGCCCCAGCAGGGGAATGCCGAACATTTCTTTCTTGGCCAGCATGCGGATCGAACCCGGCAGGGCCACGAAGCTCAGCGGAATATCGTAGTGGCTGGCGTGGCTGCAGAGGATGATGTAGCGGCGGCCGTCCTCGAAATCCGGAATCTCGCCCCGCACCCGCAGGTTGACCCGCACCAGTCTCAACAACAACGCTGACCAGTCGCGGCAATAGCGGTCCACCTTCTCCCGTGTCAGGCGCCCGGTGAGCGACCGCAGCAGGACCAGGGACGAATACAGCGCGGTCACACCGACCGAACCGACCACCACCCCGATGCGTCGCATCAGCGTGGCGGATTCGGCAATGGGATTAACGGTCAGGCGGATCATCGGCCGGGATACCTCACTTTCACGAACGTCTGCCAGCGGCGCCCGCCGCTGTCGCAAGGGGCAACATATTAGTCCCTCAGCCAATAGCCGAATAGTCTAAAGGTCATCTTGATCACTTTTCGAACAGGGGCTAAAGACACAGTATGGCCCGTGCCCAGGGAGCTGTTGAGCCGGCCACTCGACATGGTGAGATCTGACAACGACAAGGAGAACGGCCATGGTCACCCTGAACCGGTTCAACAGCGATCTCCCCCGACTGACCCGACGCCAGATGCTGGCGGGTAGTGTCGGCACCCTGGCTGCCCTAGGACTGTCTGGCATCCCCCTGCGGGCCAGCGGCGACACAGCCCCGATTCCCGATTTTATCAAATGGAAGAAGACTGACGCGCTGATTATCCACAGTGAGAAAACGATGGAGACCCGGCGCGACGCCATCGACATGAGCGTCATCACGCCCAACAACATCTTGTTTGTCCGCAACAACCTGCCCACACCGTCGGAAAGCATCGTCGCCGACCCGGATGCCTGGGAGGTCAGTTTCAGTGGCGTCAACAACCCGCGCTCACTGACCGTCGGCGAACTCAAGCGGCTGGGTGTGGAAACCGTCGCCACCGTCCTGCAGTGCTCCGGCAACGGTCGTGCCTTCTTTCCGCATGGCGCCAGCGGCTCCCAGTGGAGCGTGGGTGCCGCCGGCTGCGTGCTCTGGACCGGCGTTCCCCTGCGGCAGGTGATCCAGGATCTGGGCGGTCCGGCGTCCGGCGCCCAGTACATCACCAGTACCGGCGGTGAGGAACTGCCCGCCGGCCTGGATGCCGACACCGTAAAAGTCGAAAGGTCCGTCCCGCTGAAAGCACTGGATGTGGCCCTGCTCGCCTGGGAACTGAATGGCGAGCCGCTGCCGCTGACCCACGGCGGACCGCTGCGCCTGGTGATTCCCGGCTACTACGGCGTCAATAACGTGAAATACGTGAAGCAGGTGGCTTTCACCGATGTGCAGTCCACCGCCAAGATCCAGGTTTCCAGCTACCGCATCCGCGATGTGGGTGAGAAAGGCAGCCCCGAACAGCCGTCGATGTGGGAAATGAACGTGAAATCGTGGATCACCGGACCGCTGGAACAGGCCAAGTCCGGGCCGCAGATCATCCACGGCGTGGCCTTCGGCGGAGCCAACGCGGTGAAAAGCGTGGAGGTGTCGCTGGACAATGGCAAGAACTGGCAGGCCGCGGAGTTCGTCGGCCCCGATCTGGGTCGCTATGCCTGGCGTCCCTTCATGATCGCGGCCGACCTGAAACCCGGCGAGTACCGCATCGTCAGCCGGGCGACCAGCGCCGAAGGCATCACCCAACCCCGGGAGCGGCGTGACAACGAGCGGGGTTACGGCCATAACGGCTGGGACGATCACGGCATCACGTTAACCGTCAGCTGATGGCCGCAACCATGACCGTCTGCAAGGGAGGGCCTGCTCGCTGGGTTTTGCTGGCGACCGCCCTCCTCCCGGGCACAGTCCTGGCCGACGGGGATTCCTCAACGCTGGGTCGGCGCGTGTTCACCGAGCTGGCCCAGCCCTCGTGCGGCCTGTGTCATACGTTGCAGGATGCGGGCACGACCGGTCAGATTGGTCCCAACCTGGATACCCTGAAACCCACGCCGGAACAGGTGGCCGCCGCCGTGCGCGGAGGTGTAGGCATTATGCCGGCGTTTGCGGAGAGTCTGTCGGAAGAGGAGATCAACGCGGTCGCCCGTTATGTGGCCGGGGTGACCGGTGGTGATTGAAGAGAAAAAAGCATCGTCCCTGATGCAGATGAGCTCCCTGCCACATTGGCTATCACCACAATGCAGTCGTTGCTGACTTCAATGTACGACGTCCACATGACAACCGGATGACAGCCAAAACGCATTTCAGGTATGCCATACTCGGGCCTCACCGCTTTCTGGAGCAAAACCATGGAATTGCTGCTGCTCGGCGCCACTGGCGCAGTGGGTCGGGAAGTCCTGGAACTGGCCCTCAACGACCCGTCCATCCCGACCGTGACGGCACCCACACGCCGCCCCCTGACGCCTCACGACAAACTGCACAACCCGGTGGTCGATTTCACCATGCCATTGCCCGCCGCCGGTTGGTGGAAAGCCGACGCCCTGCTCTGCTGCCTGGGCACCACGATCAGGAAGGCGGGCAGCCAGGCGGCCTTCCGCGCCGTGGACCACGACCTGATTCTGGAAGCCGCCCAGAAGGCCCACGATTACGGCACGCCGGTGATGGTGCTGAATTCCTCCCTGGGGGCCAACAGCGCCAGCCGCAACTTCTACCTACGCACCAAGGGCGAAACGGAAGACGACCTGCGCCGGATCGGTTTCCGGCGTCTGGCGCTGGTGCGCCCATCGCTGATCGACACGGACCGGGAAGAAGCCCGCTTCGGGGAAAAAGCCGGCCTGATCGCCAGCCGCCTGCTGCGCCCGATCATTCCGGCGCACTACCGCGCCGTGTCAGCGCGATCGATTGCGCGGACCATGCTGGATTCGGTGCTGGGCAGTGACGGGGTCCGGGTGATCGAGTCGGAGGAGATTCGGTAGGAAACGGCACAAACTTAAGCCGTAGGTTGGGCTGACGCAGGAAGCCCAACAATCCAGATCCGCCGGCCAACTTCTTCCCATTCAATGGGGAGGGAGGCCAGTGTCCACGAGAACGGAAATGCCCTGTGCCCGCTCATTTTGTTGGGCTTCCTGCGTCAGCCCAACCTACAACCGAAGGTGCCCCGGCGGGACACCCCGGAATCAGGTCGATCTCACTCGCCCTTCGGCACAAACGTCATCGCCACGGAATTGAGGCAATAACGCTGCCCGGTCGGCGGCGGGCCGTCCGGGAAGACGTGGCCCAGGTGGCTGTCGCAACGCGGGCAGCGGATTTCGGTGCGCATCATGCCGGCGCTGTGGTCTTCCAGGTAGCGGATGTGGTCCGGATCGAACGGGGCAAAAAAGCTCGGCCAGCCGGTGCCGGAATCAAACTTGTGTTCGGAGTTGAACAGCGGCAGATCGCACAGGCGACAGTGATAGACGCCGTCCTGCTTGTTATCCAGCAACGTGCCGCAGAAGGGATGCTCGGTCCCGTGGTCCAGCAGTACCTTGCGCTCTTCGTCGGAGAGGCCCGCGGCCAGTTTGTCGATGTCGTCCGGGTTCAGCGGGGTCAGGTCGTAACCTGCGTCGGATGTGGGCATGGCCAGGCTCCTTAAACGGAATCGTCGTTGTATTCGGGTTTCAGGCGGTCACCAAAGCGGTCGCGCAGTTTTTCCATCTTGGGCGCGGCGACCGCCATGATATACGGCTGAAAGGGATTACGCGCGGCAAAGTTCTGGTGGTACTCCTCGGCCGGGTAAAAGGCCTCCAGCGGCTCCAGGGTGGTCACCACCGGCGCATCATACACTCCGGCGGCATCCAGCTTGCGGATATAGGCCTCGGCCACCTGCTTCTCGGCGTCGGTCGCATAGAACACCGCCGACCGGTACTGGGTGCCTCGGTCGTTGCCCTGACGGTTGAGCTGGGTCGGGTCGTGGGCCACCGAGAAGAAAATCCGCAGCAACTCGCCAAAGCTGGTTTTCGCCGGGTCGTAGCGGATCTCGATCACCTCGGCGTGTCCGGTATTCCCGGTGCAGACCGCCTCGTAGTTGGCGGTTTCCGCAGCGCCTCCGGCATAGCCCGACGTGACGGCCTTGACGCCATCCACGGCGAGGTAGACCGCCTCGGTGCACCAGAAGCAACCACCGCCGAAGACCGCCCGCTGCTCACCGGCATCGGCCGGCAGCTCCAGATCGGTATCCGGTTCGGGAAACCGGCTGCGCGGGACGTTCATACCCGGCAGATCACAGGACTGACTCATGATTCCTCCTGACGCTCATTGGCGCATTACAATGCGTTGACCTTCTATTTTGTGGGCTAACGCGGGGATTTACCAATCGCGGAAGTCCCCCATTGTTGGCGGTTATGCCTGCGACATGTCGATCCCTTAACGGTTCCGCATTTACCCCCGGTGCCGCGCGCGCCATACTGAAACCTCTCCTGTGCGGTTCCAACCGTTCAGGAGCACGGCATATCCATCGCACGACACGAAAAAAGCGACGCAAGGAGCGGACAATGACCCGTGCGGCTCCGGAAACCAAACACCCGGACGATCTCCTGGAGTATCGCCTTTCCCTGCGGCTGGGACCGGTTCACGCCCGCCAGCGACTGGGGATCGAAAGGGAATTCGAATCGCGCCTGATCGACCGCAACGGCCATTTTTGCCACGTGGAAAAATGGTATTCCCTACACGGCCTGATTCGCGCCTGCCTGCGCATCAGCGGCATGCTGGAGCGTGCCGAGAACAACGCCCGGCGCATGCGCACCATCGATAACCGCTTCGTGATTCCGCACCTGCCTGCCGCGTTCGAAGGCTACCGCATCCTGCAACTGACCGACCTGCACGTGGACATGGACGACGCCATGCTGGAGGCCATCATCGAACACGTGGCGGACCTGGATTACGACCTGTGCGTGCTCACCGGCGATTACCGCAAGCTGACCTGGGGGCCGATCGAGGCCAGCCTGGACGGCATGCGCCGCCTGCGCCAGGTACTCAAGGGCACACCGGTCGGCGTGCTGGGCAATCATGACAGCATCCGCATGCTGCCGGCCCTGGAGGACATGGGTTATCAGATGCTGCTGAACGAATCCATGGCGATTGAACGGGGTGGCGCCAGGTTCTACCTGGCCGGTGTCGACGACGCCCACTTCTACAAGGTGCACAACCTGCAACGCGCCGCCGAAGACATTCCACCCGGCGAGGCCTCCCTGCTGCTCAGCCACACCCCGGAAATCTGGCGCGAAGCAGCCCACGCCGGCTATGACATGTTCCTCTGCGGCCATACCCACGGCGGCCAGATCTGCCTGCCCGGCGGGATTCCGGTGCTGCTGGATGCGGATTGCCCGCGCTCACTCGGCAAGGGCGCCTGGCGCCATGCGGATATGCAGGGCTACACCTCGTGTGGCGCCGGAACCTCGATGGTTCATGCCCGGCTGAACTGTCCGCCGGAGGTGAATATGCATACGTTGACGCGGGGGCCGGCCTAGCGGCTTTGGCAGCCTCGCCGGCTACTCCGAAGCTGAAGGGCACCGTAGGTTGGGCTGACGAAGGAAGCCCAACAATGTTGTAGAGATCCTAAATGCTCGGTGCCGGGCCAATGTTGGGCTTCCTGCGTCAGCCCAACCTACATCCGGACAACGGACGCATCGGGGGAGGATCGCGCCAACGGCACCGCCTCCCTAGCCGATCAATACGGCCGCCGCCGAATCCCCAACCGGTACAACAACGGCGAAAACACCATATCCGCCAGCATGAACAGCAACACGGTCACCACCGTCACCTCCCAGCCGTAGTCCAGCCAGAAGGCCCCGAACACCACCGGCAGGATCGCTTCCGGCAACTGGTCGAGCCCGATGGCCTGGGCGCTGGACCGTAAATGACGGCGGCGTTTGATGAAGCTGCTGATCATGTCGCCGGTCAGGGCCAAAAAGCCGAACAGTGCGCCGAACTTGCCGCCCAGATCCAGCAACAGGCTGACAATGGTGGTGGCGACGACGCCGATGATCAGCCCCCGCCAGGTCTTGCTGTCCCCCAGCAAGCGCTCGCCGTCGCGCCAGAGCCGACCACCATCGATCGGCTGGTCGCCATGAGCGCCCAGCAGCAACTGCCCCAACACCGGGGAGCCGTTGGCCGCCGTCAGCAATAACAGCAGCTGGAGGACCAGTACAGCGGCGTCAGTCAGCTTTCCAGGCCTCCGCGAGTCAGTTTCAACGGATCAAGGATGCCTTCCAACTGTTCCCGGGACAGGTCGGTCTTCTCTTCCGCCACATCCAGGATGGAGCGACCGCTGGCGTAGGCTTCCTTGGCGATTTCGGCGGCCCGGCTGTAGCCGATTTCCGGATTCAGGGCGGTCACCAGCACCGGATTCTTGCCGACAGCCTCGGCCAGATGCCCGGTATTGGCCGTAAAGCCGCTAATGGCCTTATCCGCCAGCACCCGGGCGCTGTTGCTGATCAGGTGAATCATGTCCACCAGGTTGGCCCCAACCAGCGGCAGCATCACGTTGAGCTGGAAGTTGCCGGACTGGCCGGCCGTGGCAATGGTGCTGTCCAGCCCCATCACCTGCGCGGCGACCATGGCCGTGGATTCGGGAATCACCGGATTCACTTTGCCCGGCATGATGCTGCTGCCCGGCTGCAGAGCCGGCAGACTGATCTCCGCCAGCCCATGAATCGGCCCGCTGTTCATCCAGCGCAGGTCGTTGGCCATCTTCATCAGGACTACCGCGGCCCCACGCAACTGGGCGGAGAAATTCACCGGCGCATCCACCGCGCTCTGGGCAACGAACTTGTGCTCGAGAGACGTGAAGTGGAACCCGGTCTGCTCGTTCAGCGCGCCAATAAACCGGTCGGCAAACTGGCTGTGAGCATTGACGCCAGTGCCCACGGCGGTACCGCCCTGGGGCAGCGCCAGCAGCTCATCCCGCGCCCATTCGATCCGCTTTTCCACCGCGTGCAGCTGTTCCCGCCAGGTCTGCAGTTCCTGGCCCAGCGTCACCGGCATGGCGTCCATCAGGTGCGTGCGGCCGGTCTTCACGGTCTGTTTGAATTCGGATTCGCGTTCGTAGATGACACCCTGCAAATGCGACAGGGCCGGCAGCAGCGTGGATTCTGCCAAACTCACGGCACTCACATGAATGGCCGTGGGAATCACGTCGTTGGAACTCTGGCTCATATTGACGTGATCGTTGGGGTGGATCTCGCCACCATCCGCCTTGCACAGATGGGCGATCACCTCGTTGACGTTCATGTTGGTGCTGGTGCCGGAGCCGGTCTGGTAGACATCGATCGGGAACTGGTCCCGGTGCTCACCGGCCAGCAGGGTGTCGCAGGCCTTGAGGATGGCGTCCCGGCGCCGGTCTTCCAGCAGGCCGAGCCGGCTGTTGGCTTCCGCCGCGGCGCGCTTGATGCGAACCACCGCTTCGATAAAGGCCGGCGGCATCGTGCGCCCGCTGACCGGAAAGTTATCCACAGCCCGCTGGGTCTGGGCGCCCCACAGGGCCTCACTGGGGACCTTCACCTCACCCAGGCTGTCCTTTTCGATACGGAATTCACTCATGGCAGCCTCCTTTCGCTGGAATGGAGCCGGATGGCAACGATCGCCCCGCTCTTCACTGTCCACGACGCCGTGGATCAGCCTCTACCTCCTGTCCTTGTTGCAAAAACCTGCGGTTTCAAGCCCCTGCGACCCGGGAAAAGAGGTCTGAGCCACACAAGCCGGCCAGCCCGTTCCATAGCATGCGGTCGCCTTAGCGCCACATCAGCCCTCCGGGCTGTGCTTCAGCCGAACATGGTCACAGACACCGGTCACCTGGGAAAAGTTCAGGATCAGGGTGTGTACCGTGTTGGTGTAGGTATCGTGCAGATGGAACTTGAAGCGCTTCTGGGGTTCGCCCTGGAGAAAGGCGTCGTATTCCTTGACCAGTTCCCGCACATCGCCGCCGGAATCCTTGGACCAAGTGGCGTTGAATGGCCCCAGGATAGCCCCGCCGGCCAGGCAGACGGTCACTTCATGGTTGGTCAGAGCACTGTCGGAGCTTTGCATGGACACCTCCTCGCTGTTGGCATTCAGTCGGAAGCCGCCGATCGCGGTCTTATTCCAGAAGTGTAGACAGGAATCCGGGCCTCAGTGATGACAGTTTGCCGTCATCACAGGCCAGCCCGCAATGACGCCTCATGACAACAAACTGGTGAGCAGCGCGCGCAACCGGTTGGGTTTGACCGGTTTGTTAAGCACTTGGAAATACTGGGTTTTCAGGAACTGGCGGCAGGCGTCGCTGCGATCGGCGGTGATAATGGCTGCCGGGACGTCCTGTTGCAGCTGGCGCCGTATGGCGTAGATGGCCTCGCAACCGGTGCGGCCATCGTTGAGGTGATAGTCGGCGAGCACCGCCTCAGGCGCCGGGCTGACCGACTGCTGCAGGGCCAGCGCCATGTCGGCGTTCTCGGCGGTCTGTACGTCACAGCCCCACTGCTCCAGCAGCGCCCGCATGCTAACCAGGATGTCCGGTTCGTTATCGATCACCAGCACCCGGCGACCGGCCAGGGAATGCGGTTCCATAGCCGCAACCGTTGCCTGGGCGGCCGGAGCCCGATACGCCGGGGCCGACTGCGGCACGACCACGGTAAAGCGCGATCCCACACCCGGCCGGGACGTCACTTCGATGCGATGCCCGAGCATCCGCACCATACGATCGACGATCGCCAGCCCCAGGCCTACGCCTTTACGACCGCCGGTGTGCGGCGCCGTCAGCTGGTGGAACTCGCGGAAGATATCCTCCAGCCGGTCAGCCGGAATGCCCAAGCCGCTGTCCCAGACTTCCAGATGCAAAGCATCGCCCCGGGGCCGGACGTTGAGGAAAACGCTGCCGCTTTCGGTGTAGCGGAAGGCATTGGTCAGCAGATTGCGCAGGATGCGTGTCATCATGCGCGCATCGGTATGGATAATCCCCGGCCGCGACCGGACCCGCAGCTGCAGGCCGGCATTGTCCGCCACCGGTTCAAACTCGGTGGCGAGGCTCTGGATCAGGTCTTCGGTGTCGATGTAGGTCAGATCCGGTTTGATCGCCTGCTGATCGAGTTTGGAGATATCCAGCAGGTCGGCCAGCAAATCCTCGGCCCCTTCCAGCGCAAGGTGGACCCGGTCGATCAACCGGCTTTCCTCTCTCGGCAGCGGTCGATCCTGCAGTGTGGACACCAGCAACCGTGCGGCGTTCAGGGGTTGCAACAGGTCATGGCTGGCCGCGGCGAGATACTTGTCCTTGCTGCGGTTGGCCTCTTCCGCCGACTGGATGGCCACCACCAATTCCGCTTCGATCTTCTCCCGTTCCTCGATCTCGCGGCGCAAGCCGGCGTTGGCTTCCCGCAGTTCCCGGGTCCGGTCCTTCACCCGGGCTTCCAGCTCCAGGTTCAGCTCTTCCAGCCGGCGCCGGGCCTGCTGGCGCTCGGTGATATCGGCGACGAAGGCTTCCACCACTTCCGGGCCCAGGTCGGGCCGGCGCAGCAGGGTCAGGGCCACGTCCACCACCTGACCATCACGGCGGCGCAGGCCCAGCTCCCGGGCCCGCACCTGGCCGTCCGACAGCAGACTCAGGCGCACGTGATCGAAATCGTGGACGCTGCAGAACAGCTGTTCGCGCAAGCGGACCACGGAGCGCACCAGTGCCTCCGGCGACTCGAAACCGCACATATCGGCCATGGCCGGATTGCAGGACAGCAGCCCGCCACGCAGATCCCCCTGGAAAATCCCGTGCAGGGCGTTATCGAACAGCCACTTGTAGCGGTTGCGCTCGGCCTCCAGTTCCGCAATCCGCTCCAGCAGTGCCGGATAGTGGCTCTTGCGGGCAGAATGGCTGCCCAACCCCAACAGGTCGTCGACGCTGTAGTGGCCGCCGGAGTCCGGGTCGTGGTGGACCGTGTCAGAGCGCTTCTTCATACACCACTTCGACATCCCGCTGGGACGATTTCCGGGGGTTGGTGACGATGCAGGGATCCTGCATGGCGAAGCCGGACAGGGAGGGAATATCACTGTTGCGTACGCCCAGTTCCGCCAGCCGCTTTTCCAGCCCGACATGCCGCTTGAGTTCGGTGATCCGGCCCAGTAACCGTTCCCGCACCACCGGCGGCGTCATACCACGGGTGTCGATGCCCATGGTCTCGGCGATGCGCTTGAAGCGGTCTTCACAGGCAGAGAAGTTATAGGCCACCACGTGGTCCAGCAGCATGGCATTGCACAGCCCGTGAGGCAGGTCGAGAAAGCCGCCGAGGCTGTGGGACATGGCGTGGACGGCGCCGAGAATGGCGTTGGAAAACGCCAGCCCGGCCTGCATCGACCCCAGCATGATCTGCTCGCGTAATTGGGCGTCCGACGGGTTGGCGATCAGCGGTTCCAGATGCGTATTGATCAGGCGGATCGCCTCCAGCGCATGGGCATCGGTGAGCGGCCCGCTGCCGGTGGACACGAACGCCTCGACGGCATGCACCATGGCGTCCACGCCGGTACAAGCGGTGAGGAACGGGTCCATGGTCTGGGTCACTTCCGGATCGATCAGCGACACATCCGGCACCACCGATTTAGAGATGATGGAAAACTTGAAGCGCCGATTGGGGTCGGAAATGATGGCGAACTGGGACACGTCCGCCGAGGTGCCGGCGGTGGTGGGAATCAGGATCAGCGGCGGCGACGGAATGGTGATCGTATCCACCCCCTCGAATTCCAGGATGCTGCGACCGTGGGCACTGACAATACCGATGCCCTTGGCGCAATCCATCGGGCTGCCGCCGCCGATGGCAATGATCACGTCGCAGCCCGCCGATTTGTATTGCTCGGCGCCGATCATCACCTCTTCCACCCGGGGATTGGGCGACACGCCGGTGAAGGTATCGTAGTCGAGCCCGGCTTCGGTGAGCAGGGTCTGGATTTCCGCGACCCAGCCAGCCTTGGCTACGCCGGGGTCGGAGACCAGGAACACCTTGCGGGCTCCGAAGTTGCTGGCGAAATTGGCAACGGCCTTGCGAGAGCCGGCGCCAAAGACAATTTCCGGTGAGACGAACTTGCGCAGGTTGGTGACATCGTGAGCCATGGTCGAGTCGATCTCGTTATTATTGTGTGTCTTCGGCGATCACAGCCGCCGACCATTCCATTTTAACGGAAGTCCATCCGCTCTGCCGCTATGGCTCGTTGGCCGCCGCCAGCCGCTCCCGGAAAAACGCCAGGGTCCGCTCCAGCACCACCGCCTGGTTCTCGGCACGGCGAAAGCCATGGCCCTCATCGGCAAAACGAACCACCTCCACCGGCACCCCGCATCGGCGCAGGACATGGGCCATGGTCTCGGTCTGCTCAGGCACGACGACCGTGTCCTGTTCGCCCTGGAAGAAAATCACCGGACTGCGGATGCGGTCGGCCCAGAACAGCGGCGTGCGCTGCTGCCAGATCGTCAGGGATTCCCGTGGATCGCCCAGCAGCCAGTCCAGATAGCCGGATTCAAAGCGGTGGGTCACATGGCGCAGTGACTCCGGGTCGCTCACGCCGAACAGGCTCGCCCCGGCCCGAAACAGGTCCGTCTGCACCAGCGCATTGAGTACCGTAAAGCCGCCGGCACTGCGGCCCATCACGAAGGCCCGATGGCCGTCCACTGCCCGCTGCCGGTCCAGGTGGGTAACGGCATCACAGATGTCCTCGTAATCCGCCTTCCCCCACTGTCCCTGCAGCGACATGCGAAAGGCCCGGCCATAGCCGGAACTGCCCCGGTAATTCACGTCGGCCACGGCAAAACCGTGGGACGTCCAGAAGGCCACCTGGGGATCGAACACGGGATAGGCGGCGGACGTCGGCCCGCCGTGGACCCGCATGACCACCGGCGGGCGCTGGGGACCGGCGGCCGGCCGGTAGAGAAATCCGAACACCGACTGGTCGTCCCGCGCCCGGAACGAGAACGGCTCCGGCGGCGCCATGGCCCGGCACGCCGGTGTCTGTTCGCCGCCGGCCAGGGTTTCGAGGGCGCCGGACTCCGGATCGATGCGCAGGACACTGTCCAGGGTATCCACGCTGCGGGCAATCACATAGACGTAGCCGCCGGCCCCCTGCACCGCCCGGAAATCGGTGTAATGTTCCGCCAGCCGACGCACCATCCGCCCCTGTTCGTCCACCACGATCAGGCCTGGCAGCCCCTGCTCGAAGCAGACGCGCACCCATCGGTTATTGCCCAGCCAGGCGTAATGGCGCTCATCCAGTTGCCAGGGCGCGTTGGCGCAATCCAGGTTATCGAGGGACAGCGATATCCAGCGGCCGAAATCATCCACCCGGTAGGGCTGCCACCAGCCGCCGTGATCCGACAACGCGTAGAGCCCATCGTCGACAAAACCGGGCTGCTGGATCGCCGCCGGAACGGCGATGGAGCAGTCTTCCGTGGCCAGGACCGCCCCTTCCGCATCCAGCACGGCCCGCCGCAACCGCGTCTGCTCCCAGGGCATGGCCGGCAGGCGCCACTCGACCCAGGCCAATGCCATGCCGTCCGCCGACAGCGCCGGGCACCCCAGGTTGTCCGGTCCCCGTTCCGAGCCCGCCAATGTCAGCGTGTCACCGCTGTGGAGATCGATCGACACCAGGGTCTGCCCGACGCCATAGCCGTCATCCAGATGCTCGCGAACCGCCAGCACCCGGCCCCGGACCGGATCCGCCACCAGGCCACCATGGCGTGCGGCGGCCACATCGGTCAGCGGCCGAACGATACCGCTCTGGGTATCGAGCGCCAGGATCTGCTGGTCGCCGCCGTTGACCAGGTACACCGTCTGGCCCAGTACACAGAATGCGCCGCCCCCATACCCGTTGACCTGGCTGCGCACGTTTAGCACCGTCTGCGTCAGTTGCCGCACATCGCCCTCACACCAGCTCATCAGGCGGGTCTGGCCGGAGGCCGGATCCGACTCCAGCCAATAGACGACGTTGTCCACCACGCGCAGGTTGTCCCGCTGGGCATAGGCCGCCACCGCAGCCCGGGCCGAAAGCGGTTCAGCCGGCATGTCAGGCTCGGGCGAAGACGCGCGAATTCCTGGCGTTGCGATAGGTCAGTTCAGCGAGCGGCGCCGTCGCGTGATCGGCCGCCCGACGCGCCGCCAGGACGCGGTCATGATGGGGGGATTTACCGCACACCGGGTCGGCGTTGTCGGCGTCGCCGGTGAGGAGATAGGCCTGGCAGCGACAGCCGCCAAAGTCCTTGTCTTTCTCGTCGCAGGATCGGCAGGGCTCGGGCATCCAGGCGTCGCCGCGATAATGGTTGAAGCCGGGGCTGTCGTACCAGATCGAGGACACCGACTGCTCCCGTACATTGGGAAACTCGATGGGCAGGATGCGGGCACTGTGGCACGGCAGCGCGGTGCCGTCCGGCGCCACCGTCAGGAACAGGCTGCCCCACCCGTTCATGCAGGCTTTGGGGCGTTCCTCATAATAATCCGGGGTCACGAAAATCAGCTTCATCGGCGAGCCGGCTGCAGCCAGACGCTCACGATGCGCGTTGACGGCGGCCTCCGCGGTGACCAACTGGCCGGCGGAGGGCATCAGCCCTTCCCGGTTCTCGAACGCCCAGCCGTAGTACTGGCAGGTGGCCAGCTCCACAAAGTCCGCCCCCAGTTCTTCACACAGGCAGATGATGTCGTCCATTTGGTGAATGTTGTGCCGGTGGATGACGAAGTTGAGCACCATGGGATAGCCGGCTTCGTGGACCGCGCGGGCCATGACCAGCTTGTTGCGAAACGCCTTCTTCGAACCGGCCACGGCGTCATTCAGTTCCGGATCGGAGGCCTGGAAGCTGACCTGAATGTGATCCAGCCCCGCCTCGCGGAATTGCGCCACTTTCTCTTCGGTCAGGCCGATGCCGGAGGTGATCAGGTTGGTGTAGTACCCCAGCCGGCGTGCCTCGGCGATCAGCTCGGGCAGATCCGGGCGCACCAGCGGCTCACCGCCGGAAAAGCCCAACTGCGCCGCGCCCATTTCCCGGGCCTCACGCAGCACCCGGAACCAGCTTTCAGTGTCCAGTTCGTCCCGGGTCTCGGCAAAATCCAACGGGTTCGAGCAATAGGGACATTGCAGCGGGCAACGGTAGGTCAGCTCGGCGAGCAGCCACAGGGGCGGGCCGGGACGATTATTATTCAAGGATGATCCAGTGGCGCTCACGGGCATCCTCCAAAAAGTCGCAGATGTCGGTGGCCAACGGGCCGGCATCCGGGAAACGGGCTTCCAGCGCGGCGATGATGTCATCCACCGAACGCTGGCCATCCACTGTTTCAAGGATAGCACCGGCACTGGTGTTGAGCTTGACCATTCCTTCCGGATAAAGCAGCACATGGGCCTGCTGGGCCGGTTCCCACTGGAAACGGAACCCCGGCCGCAAACGCGGTATCCGGGCGTTCATACGTTGAGCCCCCGATGCCACACCGGGGCGTCGGTCACGGTATGAAACGGTGGCGTGCGGTGCACATAGGCCATGGTCAGCGCATCCAGAATAGTCCATAGGATATCCAGCTTGAATTGAAGGATCTCCAGCGCCCGCGCCTGCAGGGCCGGTGTGTTGAAATGGTCGAGGGTGATGGTCAGGCCGTGCTCCACGTCCCGCCGGGCCTCACCGAGGCGCTTGCGGAAATAGCGGTAGCCGGAATCGTCGACCCACGGGTAATGCTGCGGCCAGCTGTCCAACCGGGACTGATGGATCTCCGGCGCAAACAGCTCGGTCAGCGACGAACAGGCCGCTTCCTGCCAGCTCGCCCGACGGGCGAAGTTGTAGTAGGCGTCCACCGCGAAGCGGACGCCCGGCAGCACGTGGCGCTGGTCGATCACTTCCTCGCGGCTCAGGCCCACGGCTTCCGCCAGGCTCAGCCAGGCCTCAATGCCGCCCGGTTCGGTGCCATCGCCGTCGTGATCCAGCACCCGCTGCAACCACTGGCGGCGCACGTCCGCATCCGGGCAGTTGGCCATGATCGCCGCGTCCTTACGGGGGATGTTCACCTGGTAGTAGTAACGATTCGCCACCCAGCCCTGGATCTGCTCCCGGGTACACTCCCCCGCGTACATGGCGCGATGGTAGGGGTGATGGATATGGTAGTACTGGCCCTTGGCACGCAGGGCCTGTTCAAAGGCCGCGCGATCGAGCACCGCATGATGTCCGCTCATAGGGAAGGTCCCTCCAGATCCAGGTGCATGCCGTCCCAGGCGACTTCGATGCCGTGCTGATCCAGTACGGCCCGCTCCGGTGAATCTTCGTCCAGGATGGGGTTGGTGTTGTTGATGTGGATCAGGATCTTGCGCCTTGCAGGCATGGAATCGAGCAACTCGATCATGCCGCCCGGGCCGCTCTGGGCCAGGTGGCCCATCTCCTGACCGGTCTTGGTGCCAACCTCCCGCTTCTGCATCTCGTCATCGGTCCAGACCGTGCCGTCCACCAGCAGCACATCCGCCCGTCGCATCCAGGTCTTCAGCGCTTCGTCCGGCTGACCCAGCCCGGGCGCGTAGAGCACCGTGGTGCCGCTGGCCTGGTCCTCGATGAACAGGCCGACGTTGTCGCCCGGGATCGTCTTCCCCCGACGCGGCGAATACGGCGGCGCATTGCTCAGCAATGGCAGCGCGGTGATTCGCAGGGAGGGAGCGGCCGGAATCGTGAACACCGTGTCCGCGCCACAGGGCATGTCGTGCCAGTTGAGCCCGCCGCTCCAGTGTTTGAGCATGGTGAACAACGGGAAGCCGGTGGAGAGGTCCTCATGCACTTCCCGGGTACACCAGACATCCAGGGGACAGCCTTCACGCAGGGTCAACAGGCCGGTGGTGTGATCGATCTGACTGTCCATCAGCAGGACGGCGGCGATGCCGGTATCCCGCACCGACCGGGCCGGCTGCATCGGCGGAAACGCCGCTAACTGGGCGCGAATATCGGGTGAGGCGTTGCACAGGATCCAGCGTTCGCCGTCCTCGCTGATCGCAATGGACGACTGGGTGCGGGCATGGGCGTTGAGGGTGCCGTTGCGGACACCGTCGCAGTTCGGGCAATTACAGTTCCACTGCGGGAAGCCCCCGCCGGCAGCGGAGCCGAGGACATGAATCTGCATGGGGACCTCCGGAACGCAAACGGCCGGCACCGGGCCGGCCGCTTTGTTACTCAATCAACCACGGTCTTACCGATTCGCGAAGTACATGGTGACTTCAAAACCGATGCGCAGATCCTCGTAAGCGGGCTTGGTCCACATAACCTTTACCTCTTGTTGTCGTCAGTAAATGGAAACCACAAATCCAGTCTAGGGCGAGTCTGCGCGGCCCCATATGGTACTTTGGAAGGAATTTTCAGGGTTGGTGATGGCCTTTTGGGGGCAAGGCAGGACAAGCCTCCCGGGCCTGGCCAGCGCACTTTAATGTCGCCGACGCTTCAGCTTCGGAGCAGGCGCCAGCCTGCCAATCGCACCCGGAGGTCAACGCCAAGACGGGCACCTGGCGGCGCCTCCGAAGCTGAAGCGTCGGCTACATTGTTCCGGTAGGCCGTTGGGAAGCGCATATCGGGGTAGGGGGGAGCCTTCTGGCTCCGCCCCTCCCACACCACCCGGCAAGCGGGTCCGCACCGGGCGGTTCGAGAAGTTGAGGTTTACGAGAGACGCGGCACGCCTAACCGGTCGAAGTGGGCC
>NZ_RHGZ01000003.1:0-198912 GCF_003789045.1 Marinobacter sp. R17
TCACCGCACAACCGCCGGATATACGCCACCTCGCCTTGGCCACAAGAGCTTCGCGGCTTCTTGCCCGCTCGCCCTGCTCGGCAGCGCCTCGTATCCGATTCTTGTTCATCGGCTCACGGTTTACGCTCCACGCTTCCTCCCCACGGTCAGTCGCCCTTCCGCAGTTGCGCTTCACTTCGCTCGCTGTGGCCAGCTCACGGGAGGACTTGCACCTCCAGGAGTGCGCCCGTGCCGGGCGCACAAAAAAGCCGCCCAACCAGGAGGGCGGCTTGCGGGAAACGCGGCCGGTCTGACTAAACGGGAATCAGGCCGGCTCTCCCGGAACCGTAACGGGCTCGACGCAGACGGCGCCGCCCCGCAGATAACCTCGAAACGCCCCGACATCGGGATGCGCCAGCAGGGCTTCCGCCAGCGGGGGCTCCAATGTCGAACGGAGGCGCCGCAGGATATCCCGGGCGCCGAAGCGGTTGTCGTAGCGTCCGCACAGGTATTCGCGCAACGCCTCCGTGAGTTCGACAGACGCACCCCGGCGGGACAGCCGCTGATTGAGACGGGCCAGTTGAATGCTGAGCAGGTCGTCGAGCCGGTCGATGCCCAACCGGTTGTAGGTGTGGATGCCGTCGATCCGGTTGATGAACTCGGGATCAAAGGTGTTCAGCAGGGCCGCTTCCAGCACCTCAGCCTCGCGTCGGGGGATCAGGCCCAGCCAACGGCGCCAGCCACGCCGGAACGTATCGCGGTAGCGGGCGGCCTCCAAGGCGCCAACGTTGGAGGTCATGAAGATCAGGCTGTTGCGAAAGTCGATCTCCTGCTGGCCCGACGGGAAGACCAGCCGGCCGCTGTCCAGGATGTTCAGGAGCGTGCGGACCACTTCCGGACTCGCCTTTTCCACCTCGTCGAACAGCACGATGCCGGGTTTGCTGAAGCTGCCCTGAATGGCTTCCGTATCGAACAGCGTGTGGCCTTCCTTGCTGCCGACATAGCCGGGCGGCGCGCCCGTCAACGCGGCCACGTAATGCTCCTGGGCCAGTGTGTTCATGTCGACCCGGCACAGGGCATCGCGCTTGCCGTGAATGGCCTCGGCCAGCAGGCGCACGGTTTCGGTCTTGCCGACGCCGGTGGGGCCCATCAGCATGTGGACCGCCAGCGGCCGGTCTTCTGGCCCGATGTCCGCCTTCACTCGCACCAGCATCGCCGTCAAGGCCTGGAGGGTTTCGGCCTGCCCGACGATGCGCTCCTGCAAACGGTCGCTGACCGCTTCCGGGTCGAACACGAACCGGGACATCCGCTGGACGCGGCCGGCATAATCCCGGCGTGCCGTCTGTTCGCGATTGGCTTCAATCTTTTCGTTGATGAACGACACGCCGGTCCCTCCTTACGCGCCTGCGGCCTTCTCCTGGCCATCGTAGGGCAACTCGCCCACCGGGCACTCCGCCACACCGATTGTCTTGCGGGTCATTGCCTCGACATTTTCCTGCGCCTTCTGCGCGTCCATCACCCAGGTGCGGTAGAACTCGAACGGGCAATCGGCCAAGCCCTTGTCGCCGTCACCGGAGGCGTGAACACCGGAATAGCCCCGGTGCAGTAGCTTGAACAGGTGATTCTGGGACTGGTCGTTGGCCCGGGCATCGCGGATCTGGCTGACGGAGAGCTGGGCATACTGCACGCCCATGTCCTCCTCGCCGCATTCGCCGAGGGTGCGGCCGTCAAAGCCGATGATCGCCGAATGGCCGAAGTAGGAATAGACGCCGTCGAAACCGGAGGCGTTGGCCACCGCCACGTAGCAGTTGTTGGCCCAGGCCATGCTCTTCGCCATCATGACCTGCTGTTCCTTGGCCGGGTACATGTAGCCCTGGCACCGGACAATCAGCTCGGCGCCTTTCATGGCGCAATCGCGCCAGATTTCCGGGTAGTTGCCGTCGTCGCAGATGATCAGGCTGATCTTCATGCCCTTCGGGCCCTCGGTGACGTAGGTGGTGTCGCCGGGATACCAACCTTCGATCGGGCACCAGGGAATGCACTTGCGGTACTTCTGGACAATCTCGCCTTCGTTGTTGATCAACACCAGCGTGTTGTACGGCGCCTTTTTCGGATGCTCCTCGTGGCGTTCACCGGTCAGTGAGAAAACACCCCAGGTGTTGGCTTCCCGACAGGCCGCGGCGAAGATGGCCGTCTCGTCGCCCGGCACCGTGGCTGCCGTTTCCATCATCTCATCGTTGTCGTACATGATGCCCATGGTGCTGTATTCCGGGAACACCACCAGGTCCATGCCAGGCAGGCCCACCTTCATACCCTTGATCATGTCCGCAATCTTGCGGGCGTTGTCGAGGACCTCGTCGCGGGTGTGCAGGCGCGGCATCTTGTAATTGACGACCGCCACGCCGACCGTGTCGTTACTGCTGGAAATATCACCGTGTCGCATGATGTTCTCCTACTGATCTTTCGTTTAACCGGGATTCAGACCGCCAGGTACTGGGCGATCTGCTGCTGATCTGCGGTCTTGCCGTCCACCTCGTGGACGATGGCGCCCTTCTCGATCACCATCACGCGATCCGCAACGGCCATGGCAAAGCTCAACACCTGCTCGGACACCACGATGCTGAGCTTGCGGATTTCCTTGATCTCGTTGAGGGTCTTGGCCAGTTGCTTGATGATCGACGGCTGGATGCCTTCGGTGGGCTCATCCAACAACAGGACCTTGGGATCCGCCGCCAGGGCACGACCGATGGCCAGCTGCTGCTGTTGCCCACCGGACAGGTTGCCCGCCTTGCGATGGCGCATGTCATGAAGCACCGGGAACAGGTCGTAGATGTCGGCCGGGATTTTCTTCGCTCCGGTCGCTTCGAGACCGGTGGCGATGTTTTCTTCCACGGTCAGCGTCGGGAACACCAGCCGTCCCTGGGGCACATAGGCAATGCCCCGCTGCACCCGCTGATAGGGCTTGGTGCTGGTCAGGTCCTCACCGCCAAGGGTGATCTGCCCTTTCGCGGGCAACACCCCGATCAGCGATTTGAACAGCGTGGTCTTGCCCATCCCGTTGCGGCCCATGATGGTGAGGGTTTCGTTTTCGCCCACGTTCAGGGACACCCCGTGGATCACCTCACTCATGCCGTAGCTGACACGTAAATCGTTGGTACTGAGCATGTTTCGATCTCCTGCGCTTAGCCGCGCCGTTAGTGCCCCAGGTAAACCTCAATCACCCGTTCGTTCTTCTGGATGTCGTCCATTTTGCCCTCCGCCAGCAACTTGCCCTGGTGCAACACGGTCACCTTGTGGGCGATATCCTTGACGAAGTCCATGTCGTGCTCGATGACCAGCACCGACCGGTTCTGGCTGATTTCCTTGAGCAGTCCGGCGGTGCGTTCCCGCTCGACCACACTCATGCCCGCGACCGGTTCATCCAGCATCAGCAGTTCCGGGTCCTGGATCAGCAGCATGCCGATCTCCAGCCACTGCTTCTGGCCGTGGCTGAGCAGGCCGGCGCTCTTGTCCAGGTCGTCCGCCAGGTAAATCTGTTCGGCGATCTCCCGGACCCGTTTATTGATCCTGGGGGTGCGCCGGAAGAACAGACTCCCGAACACCGTGCGACCGGAGGGATAGGACAACTCCAGGTTCTGGGCGACCGTCAGGTTTTCGTAGATGGACGGGGTCTGGAACTTGCGCCCCACCCCCTTGTGGACGATCTGGTGCTCGGCCATCTTGGTGAGCTCCAGATCCTTGAACTTGATGGAGCCGTCCGTCGCCCGGGTCTTGCCGCAGATCAGGTCCAGCAGCGTGGTCTTGCCCGCGCCATTGGGACCGATGACGACCCGCACTTCGTTGCGTTCCAGGTAGAGTGAGAGACCATCGACCGCCTTGAAGCCGTCGAAGGAAACGGTCAGGTCTTCAACCGCCAGCAGAATGGGTGAGCTCATCAGTGGGACTCCTGTGCTGAGGCCATGGACACGTCGTCACGGGCTTTGGATTCAGCCGACTTCGGCGCACTGGGTTTGGTTTCCGGCCCGGAAGCCGCAACGGTTTCGCGCTTGAAGGCGCTGGCGAACCAGTTGCGCACGGGCGCAGCGTAATCCGACACCAGGCCGGCCAGGCCCCGCGGGAACAGCATGACCACCGCGATAAACAACGCCCCCATCGCAACGACCCACAGCTGCGGGAAGCTTTCCGAGAGGGAGCTTTTCGCCAGGTTGACCAGGAACGCCCCGTAGGCGGCGCCGATCAGGGACAGTCGCCCGCCGACCGCACAGAAAATCACCATCTCAATCGAGGCCACGGTGCCCACAAAGGACGGCGACATGAAGCCCACCTGCAGCGTGAAGAACGCGCCACCGATGGCCGAGATGACCGACGCGGCCACGAACACGAAGATCTTGATGTTCGCCACGTCGTAGCCGGAGAAACGCACCCGGTCTTCCTGGTCGCGCATGGCGATCAGCAACTGGCCGTAACGGCTGTTGAGGATGAACTGGCCCGCCAGCAGGCAGAGAATCAGGGCCGCGCAGCAGGCGAAGTACAGCACGTACTTGGCAAAGTCCGTCTGGATATCCCAGCCCATCAGGGTGCGCAGGTCGGTGATGCCATTGATGCCCCCGGTGTAGCCCTGCTGGCCGATGATCAGGATGGTCATGATGGAGGCGATGGCCTGGGTGATGATGGCGAAGTAGACGCCACCGACCCGGCGCTTGAACATGGCCACACCGATCAGGAAGGCAAACAGCGCCGGCACCGCCACAATCAGGATCAGCGTGGCCGTGAAGCTGTGGAACGGCTGCCAGAACCAGGGCAGCTCGGTGAGCTGGTTCCAGTCCATGAAGTCCGGAATCCCCGGCGTACTCTGGATCGCCGTGTTTTCCGGCGACGAGGCTTCCAGCTTCAGGAACATGGCCATGCAGTAGCCGCCCAGGCCGAAGAAGATCCCCTGCCCCAGGCTGAGAATGCCGCCGTAACCCCAGCACAGCACCAGACCCGCGGCGACGAACGCGTAGGTCAGGTACTTGCCATAAAGATTCAGCCGGAAGATATCGCTGAACAGTGGCAGGACACCCAGGATCAGGACCGCAATGATCAGGATCTGGATCAGTTTTCCGCGGCCGCCGAACTTGTCCATCCAGCTGGCCTTCGCTACAGGTTGCGTACTCATTGTCGTCTCCTCGTATCAGGCCGCAATCAGCGCCGGACCTTGCTGGCAAACAGCCCCTGGGGCCGGAACATGAGAATCCCCACCACGGTCATCAGCGTGATGACTTTCGCCATCGAACCGGACAGGAAGAAGGACAGGATGGATTGGGCCTGGGCAATGCCGAAGGCGGAGGCCACGGTACCCAGCAGGCTGGCAGCGCCCCCAAACACAACCACCAGGAAGGTGTCCACGATGTAGAGCGACCCGGTGGTGGGGCCCGTAGAGGCGATCGTGGTAAAGGCGGCACCCGCTACGCCGGCGATTCCGCAGCCGAGGGCAAACGTCAGGCGGTCCACGCGTTCGGTATTGATGCCCGCGGCGTTGGCCATCATTCGGTTCTGGGTGGTCGCACGGACCTTGATGCCCCAGCGTGAGCGGTACAGCAGGAAGAAAACGGCAATAGTCAGGACGATGGTGATGCCCACCACCAGCAGACCGTTCAATGGAATATCCACCATGTCAGTGGCCTGGTAGGAGCCCATCAGCCAGTCCGGCATGACCACGCTCTTCTCGCGCGGACCGAAGGTGGAGCGGAAGATCTGCTGCATGATCAGACCCAGCCCCCAGGTCGCGAGCAGCGTGTCGAGCGGCCGGTTGTAGAGGAACCGTATGAGGAAACGCTCCACCAGGTAGCCCAGTATGAAGGTCCCCACGAAGGCGAGGATGATCGCCACGGGGAAGTAGTAATCCAGCAGGAAGGGCCACACATCCGAGGCCACGTAGGACACCAGGTAGGTGATGTAAGCCCCCAGTGTCAGGAATTCGCCATGGGCCATGTTGATCACGCCCATCTGTCCAAAAATAATCGCCAGCCCCAGGGCCATCAGCAGGAACACGCAAAACAGACTGAGGCCACTGAACCCCTGCATCAGAAAGATTGCGGTCAGTTCCTCTCCGGTATAACCACCCATGATCAGTCCTCCCTCGGACCGGGGTGCAGACCCGTTTCTGCACCCGCTTGTTGTGTTGCTTCAAACGTTTCTTTTCAGTCAGGACAGCGCCAGGATCGGCGACGCCCGGGATAGCTCCCGGGCGTCCATGGCGCTTACTGGTAGCCTTCCGGGAAGGGGTTCGGCTTGATCACGTCGGATTCCCACACCACGTCGGCCTGGCCATCGGCTTTCCACTGGCCAATGCGGGTGCGCATCCACAGGTGGTGGTTCTTGTCGACTTTCAGGTAGCCGTGCGGGGAGTTGTCCCACTCCATACCCGGGGAGGCGGCGACCACCTTGTCCACGTCGAAGCTGCCGGCGGATTCCACCGCACGCTTCCACAGCCACGGGCCGAGGTAGGCGGATTCGGTCACGTCACCGATCACGGCGTCCTCGCCATACTTCTTCTTGAAGGCGGCGACGAATTCCTTGTTGCCCGGCAGGTCCAGGCTCTGGAAGTACTTCATGGAGGAGTACAGCCCTTCGACGTTCTCACCGCCGATACCCAGGACTTCATCCTCGGTCACGGAGATGGTCAGCATGGGCTGTTTCTTGAAGGTCAGGCCGGCGGCGTTGAGCTGCTTGAACCAGGCCACGTTGGAACCACCCACGACCGCACCGAAGACCAGGTCCGGCTTCTTCAGCTTGATCTTGTTGATCAGCGAGCCGAACTGGGTGCTGCCCAGGGGGTAGTACTCTTCACCCACGACCTTGCCGTGCAGCACATTCTCGATGTGCTTGCGGGCAATTTTCATGGACGTCCGGGGCCAGATGTAGTCGGAACCCACCAGATAGAACGTCTTCGCACCGAGCTTGTCGTGGGCCCAGTTCAGACCCGCGAGGATCTGCTGGGTGGCCTCCTGGCCGGTGTAAAACACGTTGTGGGACTCTTCCAGCCCTTCATAGAAAGTCGGGTAGTACAGCAGGCCGTTGTCCTTCTCGAACACCGGCAGGACGGCTTTACGGGACGCGGAGGTCCAGCAACCGAAGACGGTGGCGACCTTGTCCCGCTCCAGCAGCTTGTGGGACTTCTCGGCGAAAGTCGGCCAGTCGGAAGCGCCGTCTTCCTGGATGACCTTGATCTGACGTCCCAGCACCCCGCCCTGGGCGTTGATCTGCTCGATGGCGAGCTTCTCGGCCTGGACCGAACCGGTCTCACTGATCGCCATGGTGCCGGTCAGTGAGTGAAGAATACCGACGGTGACCGTGTCATCGGTGACCGCCAAACCGGTGGTGTTCACCTCGGACGTGGCCGGTGCCGCGTTGGCACCCGAAGCCAGCATCACCGAGGCGGCCAATGTCATCAGACTCCGGCGCCAACCGGTGCCCCCCGACAGCGCGCGCTGATTTCCTGTCTTATCTGTCGTACCCATGGTCTTTCCTCGCATTGTTTAATGTTCGGCCTGGCGCCCACCGGGTCGCACAGCACCTACGAGGATCATTCTGTCCAGCACCGCCATGAGCGCCCATTCGACAAATACCCCACCGACCTACGTCATTTGACGCATGGGCGGCCGGTGCCCAACGCGATAAAAACGCAGTACTCCTTTTCCCGCGTGCACATTCGCCTGCCGACGACGAGGCCGATGGCACGATAATTGTTGTCCGGTATCCGGTACCGCCAATCGGGCTGCAGGCGCCTTAACCGCGAATCCTGCGCCCCTTTTTGGCGCACAAAAATCGAAACAGGCACCGGATACATGGGGAAGTGGATTTACGACGGACAGGACGGGCTCTCGCTTCGCCACGGCGAAGCCTCCGAACAACAGCAACCAGGCCAGCCCATGACGGCCAGACAGCATATTTTCCGCGTACGCCGGAGCTACAATCAGTGGGTCGCCAACCAGACCCTGGAAGACTACGCCCTGCGCTTTACCGCCAAGACGGCCCGACGCTGGTCGGCCGCCCGGGTCAGCAATACCGCGCTGGGGGCGATTTCCTTCCTGGCGATGGAGGCGATCGGCGGTGCCATCACCCTGCACTACGGCTTCGACAATGCTGTGGTGGCCATCTGCGTGGTGAGTCTGATCATCTTCCTGACCGCCATTCCCATCAGCTACTACGCCGCCCGCTACGGCGTCGACATTGATCTGCTCACCCGTGGAGCGGGCTTTGGCTATATCGGCTCAACGATTACTTCGCTGATTTACGCCTCGTTCACGTTTATCTTCTTTGCGCTGGAGGCGGCCATCATGGCCATGGCGCTGGAGTTGCTGTTCGGCATTCCCCTGGTGTTTGCCTACCTGATCTGCGCGCTGGTGATCATTCCGCTGGTCACGCACGGCATTACCACCATCAGTCGTTTCCAGCTCTGGACCCAGCCGGCCTGGATTGTGCTGCAACTGCTCCCCTTCGTATTCATCATCTATTCCGACGCCACTGCCGTGACGGACTGGACGCAGTTCGAGGGCATTCATCCAGAGACCGGTAGCGGTTTCAACCTGCTGATGTTCGGCGCCGCAGCAGCGGTGGTCTTTTCCCTGATTGCCCAGATCGGTGAGCAGGTGGACTTTCTGCGCTTTATCCCCGAACCCAAGGAAGGCGAGAAAGCCAAATGGTGGATGGCAGTCCTGAGCGGCGGGCCCGGCTGGATCGTGATCGGCAGCCTCAAGATCCTGGCCGGCTCGTTCCTGGCCGTGCTCGCCCTGCATCAGGGCATTCCGGCCAGCGACGCGTCTGACCCCACGCAGATGTATGTGGTGGCCTTCAACTACATGACCCAGACGCCGCAAGTGGCCCTGGCCATGGCCGGGGTCTTCGTGATCCTGTGCCAGATCAAGATCAACGTCACCAACGCCTACGCCGGCTCCATTGCCTGGTCGAATTTCTTTTCCCGGCTGACCCACAGCCACCCGGGCCGGGTCGTCTGGCTGATGTTCAATGTGGCTATTGCCTTGCTGGTCATGGAACTTGGCGTCTATCGCGCGCTGGAGGACACGCTCGGGTTCTACGGCGTCATTGCCATCGCCTGGTTGGGCACGCTGGTGGCGGACCTGGTCATCAACAAGCCGCTGGGGTTCAGCCCGCAACACATCGAGTTCAAACGGGCGCACCTCTATGACATCAACCCGGTGGGCGTGGGGGCCATGCTGCTGGCCTCGACCGCCGGACTGGTCTGCCACAGCGGTGCCCTGGGCGATGTGGCCCAGGCCCTGTCACACTTCATCACACTGGCCACCGCGCTGGTGACCGCGCCCCTGATCGCCTGGCAGACCAAGGGCCGCTATTACCTGGCCCGGCCACCGGTGCATATGGAGACCACCGAGGGCCTGGTCAATTGCTGCATTTGCGAGCACCGCTTCGAGCCCGAGGACGTGACCCATTGCCCGGCTTACGACGGCCATATCTGCTCCCTGTGCTGCTCACTCGACGCCCGCTGTGCCGATTTCTGCAAGCCTGGCGCCGGGTACCGGGAACAGTTCCAGAGCTTCTTCGGGCGGTACCTGCCCTCGGCCCTGATGCCCCGGCTGACCAGCCGGGTCGGCCACTTCCTGATCCTGCTGTTTGCCATCAACGGCGTGTCCGGCCTTCTGCTGTCGCTGATCTATTTCAAGACGCCGGTGGACAGTGCCGCAGCCGCCCTGCTGCTTTCCGCCACGCTGTGGAAGGTCTTCTTCATCCTGATTATCGTGACCGGCGTCGTCTGCTGGCTGTTCGTGCTGGCCCATGAAAGCCGTGTGGTTGCGGAAGAGGAATCCCAGCGCCAGACGCGGCTGCTGATGGAGGAGATCGTTGCCCACGAACGCACGGACAAAGCCCTTCAGGAAGCCAAGGAACACGCCGAAGCCGCCAACGATGCCAAGAGCCGCTACCTGACCGGCATCAGCCATGAACTGCGCTCCCCGCTGAACGCCATCCTCGGCTACGCCCAGTTGCTGGAAAACGATGAGACCATCCCGGCCAATCGCAAAGGCGCCCTGGATGTGATCCGCCGCTCGGGCGAATACCTGGCCGACCTGATCGAGGGGTTGCTGGACATTTCCAAGATCGAAGCCGGCCGGCTCGACCTGCACCGGGACCAGGTGCGTATTGCGATGCTGATGGATCAGCTGGTACACATGTTCCGGCTCCAGGCTCAGGACAAGGGCCTGCGCTTCACGTACCAAGGCCCGAAACACCTGCCGGAGTTTGTCAGTACCGATGAAAAGCGTCTGCGGCAGATCCTGATCAATCTGCTCTCCAACGCCATCAAGTACACGGATCACGGGGAGGTGAATTTCACACTGCGCTACCGCAGCCAGGTGGCGGAATTCGAGGTGCGGGACACCGGCGAAGGCATCGCCGAATCGGACATCGAGCGCATCTTCCGTCCCTTCGAGCGCGTTCGGACGGCCGGACTGAGCCGCTCGGGCACGGGCCTGGGCCTGACTATTACGCGCCTGCTGACCGAAATCATGGGGGGCGATATCGCCGTGACCAGCTCGCCCGGCCACGGCAGCGTCTTCCGGGTCAGCCTCATGCTCTCCAGCGTCGACCGCCCTCACCCGGAATCCATCACTGAGCCCACACGAACCATCTTCGGCTACGACGGCCCGGTTCGCCGGATTGCGGTCATCGACGACGAGTCGTCACATCGCCAGCTTATCCGCGCGATGCTCTCGCCGCTGGGCTTCGAGATCCTGGAGATCGACAACTCCCTCTCCGCCTTGCAGACCGTGGAGCGGGAAAAGCCGGACCTGGTGTTACTGGACATCTCCATGCCGGGCTTTACCGGCTGGGAGATCCTCGACCAGATCCGTGGCGCTCGCCTGGAGCTGCCGGTGGTCATGGTCTCCGCCGATGCCAGCGAGGGCCGGCACCAGCTGCAAAGCCCACCGTTGTATGACGGATACGTCGTCAAACCGGTGCGACTGAACCTCTTGCTGGATCGTATCGGCGAACTGCTCAAACTGAGCTGGCGCTACGAAAGGACGCCCAGTGAGAAGAGCGATACCGCGTTCTATCCGTCACCCGTCAATCGCCTCCCCGAACCGGCCCACCAGCAGCGTCTGGTGGAGCTGGCTTCAATCGGCCATCGCAAAGGACTGCTCGAAGCGCTGCACAGCATGCGCGTGCATGGAGACGCCGAAACCCCGTTGCTCGATCAACTGACCGAGCTGACCGAGAACTTCCGGTTTGACGAGATCATCTCCCTGCTACAGGTAACCCGTGATGAATGCTGCGAGTGAACAACGTACCGTTGTGTTGGTTGTCGACGATGCGGTGGACAGCATCCGCATGATCAACGACGTGCTGGAAGAAGCCGGCATGACCGTGCTGGTGGCGCTCGAAGGCGCCCAGGCCCTGACCATCACCCAGAACATCGCCCCGGACATCATTCTGCTCGATGCGATCATGCCCAACATGGACGGCTTCGAAACCTGCCGGCGCCTGCGTGAGCGCAGCGAGCTGATGGACGTGCCCATCATCTTCATGACGGGTCTGTCGGACACCGAGCACGTGGTGATGGGGCTCAAATCCGGCGGCGTGGACTACGTCACCAAACCCATCAATGCCAATGAGTTGGTCGCCCGGATGTCCGTGCATCTGGCCAATGCCCGCATGGCCCGCAGTGCACGCTCGGCACTGGATCATGCCGGCCAGAACCTGATGGCGGTCGATGGTCACGGGCAGCAGGTGTGGGCGACGCCGCAGGTACAGCAACTGCTCAAGCAGTCCGGTGCCCTCGATACCGAAACCAGCGAGCGCGTCGTTGAAACGCTCAGCACCTGGCTGGACCACGACCCGGAAAGTGGCCATAACCTGGCCCTGGATTTCCTGCCCGAACCACTGACGGCCGAATTTCTGGCCCGGATCGACAACGTCAACTACCTGCTTCGCCTCAGCCCCCGAAAAAATGACAAGCATGCGACCGAGACCTTGCGCCAACGTTTCGGCCTGACTGCCCGGGAAGCAGACGTCCTGCTCTGGATCGCCAACGGCAAGACCAACCGGGAAATCGGCCAGATTCTGGAAATGAGCCCGCGCACCGTCAACAAACACCTGGAACAGATCTTCCGCAAGCAGGCCGTCGAGAACCGCACGTCCGCCGCCGCGGCCGCCATCAAGTGTCTTGGCCGCCTGTGACGGGCGCCCGGGCGAAGCGAGACTGGTGAGGCATCCTGAGAATGTGAGAGACTGTGACGGCGACTGAGGTGACAGGAGAGCGCTTCATGAATCCAGACGCCCTAGCCTTTATTTCCAGAGCGCCGGTCCTTGTGGTCGCGGGCGGTCTGGCTTGCCTTATTGCGCTGGCTGCGTTCGTTGTTCTATTCCGACAGGTGCGTCGACAGCAGGAAGAAGTCGATTATCTTGAGCGGCGCATCAATACACTCTGGCAGGAAGCCGATGCCCAGGTCGGCGGCGAAGGCGATAAACCGGATGCCCCATCGGTCGATGTCAGGCCACGGGCGGGCGTTTCCGCGACGGAAAGAGCGGCCTACGATACCTTGTGGCCCCTCGCGTGGGAGCTGCACGACCGGATCGGCACCTTCCTCCGCGCCATCGATCATCACGAGCCGATCAGCGATACCCGTCTCGCAGCCCGTCATGCGGCCCTGGACCTGCGCCGGGAAACCAACCGCCTGCGCCCGTTTATCGATGCCGACATCGATCACCTGCTGCACCAGCTGCTTGATGCCGAGGTCAAGGCGCATCTAGCCGCCTGTCAGTTCCTCGACAACCGGGATGCCCGGGCGCGGGAAGGCAGCGAAAACAGCAGCCGCTGGCAATGGCAGGAACATCATGAGCAGGAAGCGGTCGAGCTAATGAACCAGTTGGTGACGGCCATCAGGAAGCGCGTGCTCTAGTCCATATTCGCGCCATGACCACCCATGACTTTACCGTTTTCCAGATTGACTGGCGCGTAACGCGGCGGCATAGGCTTCGTTCCCCCAGGCCATCATCTGCTCCGGATCCTCAAAGACCTCCTCGGGTGCCTGGCGGTAGGACATCGCAATGCGCTTCCCCTGACGCGGGATCGTGAAGGGCTCCAGGCCCCGGGCAACAAACGCCGGCTCACTCTGGGCGTCGAACTTCAAATACAGCGTCTGCCCGGAAATCAGCGCAAACATGATGTCCCCCAGAAAAAGGCCATAACCCCCGAACATCCTCTTGGCCTGAACCGGCCCAACCCCCTGAAGCTGATCGACCACAAACGTTGCAAACTCGATCTTTGCGTCCTTGACCACGGCAATCTCCTTCCGCCCGTGTCGGATTTAATCCGTCAATAATTTGTCTAAACCGCATTCCGTTGAACTTTAAAGCACACTCTTCCCTTTTAACACGCTGTTTATAATGACCTTTACAGGACGGGCACGATACATGCTTGAACGACCGCAATGCGAGCGAGAGTACCGTTATGCCCTCTAATCCCACATCCCTGACAAACGCCGGACCTGAGCGTGCTCAGGCCCTGGCCGACCTGGAGCGTCTGAGTCTTCAGTGGCAGCGTGATGATGACGTTTTCATGCGCCTGTGCCGTCGGATGACGACCACACCGGACCTCCAGGAACTCATGGCCATTTTCGCCGAAGAGCTGGCCTCCGTGGTGCCGTTCGACCGCCTGACCTACCAGAACACCATCGACGGCCAGCCTGTCGAGATCAAGATTGGCCAGGGTGGTAATCATCGGTGTGAGTATGGCCTGAATCTGGCCGGCGAGCACTTCGGCATGCTGCGCATTTTTCGCCGGATGCGCTTTGCCGAACAGGAACAGACGGTCATTGAGCAGATGCTGGGGACGGCAATTCACTCGATCCGGAATGCCTGTCGCTACGATGCGGTACGCCGAGCTTCCCTCACCGATGTCGTCACCGGCATCCCCAACAAGCGGGCGTTTGAAGATGCGCTGGGCCGCGAAGCCTCACTTGGCAATCGTCACGGCGAGCGCTGTGCGTTAATTCTGTGTGATCTGGATCATTTCAAATCGGTTAACGACCGCTATGGCCACCTGGCCGGCGATCAGATTCTGCGGGCGACAGCGCTGGCGATCGAAGACGCCACCCGCTGCACGGATACGGTATATCGGATTGGTGGTGAGGAATTCGGAATCATATTGCCGCATATCGGCGACAAGGAATGTGCGCTGGTGGCTGACCGTATCCGCGAGGCCATCACCCGCATCACCCTGGACAGCGAAGGGGAACCGGTCCGCGTGACGGCCAGTGCGGGCTTCGGTATCCAGTCCCGTGGTGAGTCCGCCGATGGATGGTTCAAGCGTACGGACGAAGCGCTGTACCAGGCCAAATCCGATGGCCGCGACTGCACCCGTCAGGCGCGGCCCGCCCAGAACACCGATATCGCCTTCATCGACAGCAACCGCCGCAACCGCGGCGACTAGACCGACAACAACGCCCACGGAACGGGCGAAACTTCAAGTTACTTTCCCGGCGCCTTGCGACGTCCCGTCGGGGACTTGCGACGGGCATCTCCTTTCTTTTCCTGACGCTCTTCCGCCTTGTGCTCCGCTCGGGTAAACACGCCCCCCTTACGATAGCTGCCGGATCCCCGGGACGGCTTCTTGCGTTGTTGCCGACGCTGGGTACGGGCTTCCCCCGGCGTCTTCGCCGGTAGCGCCAGTGGATCCAGGCCAACCGCCCGGCTCAGGGCATCGACACTGCGCTGATCCATTTCCTCCCAGCGCCCCATGCTGAGACGACTGGGCAACATGGCTGGCCCGAAACGGACCCGCTTCAGGCGACTGACCTTGACGCCCTGGGACTCCCACAGCCGCCGGACTTCCCGGTTACGCCCCTCGAACAGGGTGACGTGGAACCAATGGTTGATCCCTGAGCCACCGGCGCTGGAAATATCCGAAAAGCTCGCCATGCCGTCATCCAGCAGGACACCTTCCAGCAACCGATCCGTCATCGCCTCGTCCACTTCCCCGAAGATGCGCACTGCATACTCCCGATCCACCTGATAGGACGGATGCATCAGGCGGTTCGCCAGCTCACCGTCGGTGGTGAATAGCATCAGGCCGGTGGTATTGATATCGAGCCGGCCAATCGCGATCCAGCGCTGATCCTTGAGACGCGGCAGGCGATCAAAAACCGTCGGACGCCCCTCCGGGTCGTTACGGGTGGTCACTTCGCCTTCGGGCTTGTTGTACATCAAAACCCGACGAACCGGTGCCTGGGCCGCTTCGATGCTGACGGGTTTGCCGTCGATGAAAATGTGGTCGTCCACCGTGACCTTCTGGCCCGGAACGGCGATCGCCTTATTCACGGTAATCCGCCCGGCTTCGATCCACGCTTCAACTTCCCGACGCGAACCGACGCCGGCCCGCGAGAGAACCTTCTGCAGACGCTCGGGCGGCAACACCTGACGTGTGGGCTTCTGCTTATCCGCGGACGGCCGCTGGCCGCGGCCCGACTGTGCGTCGCGCTTCTGCGACATGGTACTTTTCCTTCAAAGTGCCCGGACCGACCTCAGTGGACGGTCCCGGAAATGGATTCATTGTGGTCGTCGCCGGTATCGTCGTCTCCGTCTTCCGGGACCGACTTCGGATCGTCAAACTGGATTTCGGCCTGGATCTTCTGCTCGACCTCTCGCCCGATCTCCTCGAGATCACGAATTTCCGACAGGGGCGGCAGCTGCTCCAGCGACGTCATGTTGAAGTAGTCAAGAAACTGACGGGTCGTGGCGTACATGGCCGGTCGGCCCGGAACGTCTTTGTGGCCGACGATACGCACCCATTCTCGCTCCATGAGCGTCCGGATGATATTGCTGCTAACCGTAACCCCGCGAATGTCTTCGATTTCACCCCGGGTGATGGGCTGGCGATAGGCAATCAGAGCCAGGGTTTCCAGCAGCGCCCGGGAATAACGCTGCGGCTTTTCCTCGAACAGCCGACCGACCCAGCGGGCATAGTCTTCACGAATCTGGAAGCGGTAACCGCTGGACACCTTGCACAAGGCGTAGCTACGCCCCTCGCAGGCCTGCTCCAGTTGGCTGAGAGCATGCTCCATGACCTGGCGGGCCGGGCGTTCCTCTTCACTGAACAGCTCACGCAATTGATCCAGGTTCAGGGGCTTGCCGGCGGCGAGCAGCGCGGCTTCGATAATCAGCTGTATACGTCGAATCTGTTCTTCGCTCATTCCTGTTGCCCTGTGTCTCAGTTTGCCGCCCGGGCCCGCACGTGAATCGACCCGAGCACTTCGCCCTGAACCACCTCGATCAGCTGCTCCTTGACCAGCTCCAGCGTCGCCAGGAACGTCACCACGACACCCAGCCGCCCCTCTTCGATCGTGAACAAACTCTCGAAGCGCACAAAGCGGTCGCCGGACAAGCTGGAGAGAATGTGGGACATGCGCTCCCGGGTGGACAGCTTTTCCCGCTCAACGTGGTGGCTGGTGAACAGGTCCGCCCGGCGAATGACGTCGCGCAACGCCAGCAGCATGTCTTTCAGTTCCACGTCCGGATGCACCTGGCTCTGCGGCAGGCGAGGCAGTGAGGCTGACGTGGCGTAGGTATCCCGCTCCATACGCGGCAGCTCATCCAGATCCTCAGCCGCTTTCTTGAAGCGCTCGTATTGCTGGAGTCGGCGGATGAGTTCGGCGCGGGGATCCAGGTCTTCCTCGTCCTCACTCTCCTGGCGCGGCAGCAGCATGCGCGACTTGATTTCCGCCAGGGTGGCCGCCATCACCAGATATTCCGCGGCCAGCTCGAAGCGCATGGCCTCGATGGCGTTGATGTAATCCATGTACTGACGGGTGATCTCGCTGACATCGATATCGAGGATATCCATGTTCTGACGGCGAATCAGGTAAAGCAGCAGATCGAGAGGCCCCTCAAAGGCCTCCAGAAAAACGGCCAGCGCGTCCGGCGGGATGTAGAGATCCTGCGGTAGGTCCTTGACGGGCTGGCCCGCCACCCGGGCCACAGAAGCGACATCCGGGGTATCGGTGTCCGACGCCACCTGAGTCGCCTCAGGCGTCTGGGACTCCGAGTTCTCCTGGACCTGCTGATCGTCAGTCATTGCCGCTCCCGGGCCAGTGGTTGTCCACCGCGATCAGCGGTAGGACAGCCCCATGGCATGACGCACTTCGTCCAGAGTTTCCCGCGCCGCATCGCGCGCATGCTCGCAGCCTTCCTCGATAATCGAGCGAATCAGCTCCGGATTGCTTTCGTATTCCCTGGCCCGCTCATGCAGCGGACGCTGTTCTTCAACGATGGCGTCGATCAGCGGCTTCTTGCAGTCCAGGCAGCCAATACCGGCGCTCCGGCAGCCGGTCTGAACCCATTCCTGGGTGTCGCTGTCGGAATAGACCTTGTGCAGCCCCCAGACCGGGCACTTCTCCGGCTCGCCCGGATCGGTCCGACGAACCCGCTGCGGATCGGTCTGCATGACGCGGATCTTCTGTGCGACGGCGTCCGGCTCTTCGCGCAGGCCAATGGTGTTCTGGTAGGACTTGGACATTTTCTGACCGTCCAGGCCCGGCATTTTGGAATCCGGCGTCAGCAGTGGTTGCGGCTCCGGCAGAATGACCTTACCGCCACCCTCGATGTAGCCGTAGAGGCGCTCACTGTCGCCCATGGAAATGTTCTGCTGCTCCTTGAGCAAGGCCCGAGCCCGGTCCAGGGCTTCCACATCGCCCTCTTCCTGGTACTTGCGCTTCAGCTCGCGATAGAGCTTGGCGTTCTTCTTGCCCATCTTGGTGATGGCGGCCTCCGCCTGCTCTTCGAAGCCCGGCTCACGACCGTAGATGTGATTGAAACGGCGCGCGATCTCGCGGGTGATCTCCACGTGCGACACCTGATCGGCACCCACGGGCACCCGGCCGGCCCGGTACATCAGGATGTCGGCACTCTGCAGCAGCGGATAGCCGAGGAAGCCGTAGGTGGCGAGGTCTTTCTCGCGCAGCTTTTCCTGCTGGTCCTTATAAGTCGGAATCCGCTCGAGCCAGCCCAGTGGCGTAATCATTGACAGCAGCAGGTGTAGCTCCGCGTGCTCCGGCACCTTGGACTGGATAAAGATGGTCGCAGACCCCGGATTGACACCCGCGGCCAGCCAGTCGATCACCATCTCCCAGACGCTGGACTCGATACCACGGGTATCGTCGTATTGCGTGGTCAGCGCGTGCCAGTCGGCAACAAAGAAAAAGCACTCGAATTCATGCTGGAGTTTGACCCAGTTTTTCAGCACACCGTGGTAATGACCAAGATGCAGTTTTCCGGTGGGACGCATACCAGACAGCACGCGCTGCTGGGGATCTACAGAACTCAAAGCATGAACTCCTTAATGGATGATACTGGAACGCTCGGTTTTCGCCTGACGGCGGTCCGATCTACCGTATTGTCTTCGCCGGGATTATAACGGATGTGGCGGTCAGGTTAACGATAAACCCGCGCCCATCACAGACCCTCTCGCCGCAAAGTCAGCCCAGTTTAAACGAAAAAGCCCCCGCTCTCTCCCCGACGGGAGAAAACAGGGGCTCTTTTTCAGGCGTTGGCTCTTACCAGCCAGTGACCTCTTTCAGCGCCTGGCCGATTTCGGCCAGACTGCGAACGGTCTTGACGCCCGCATCTTCCAGGGCCGCAAACTTGTCGTCTGCCGTGCCCTTGCCACCGGCAATGATCGCACCGGCGTGGCCCATGCGCTTGCCCGGAGGCGCCGTCACACCGGCGATGTAGGACACGACCGGCTTGGTCACGTTGTCCTTGATGAAGGCCGCGGCTTCTTCTTCGGCCGTACCGCCGATCTCACCGATCATGACGATCGCCTGAGTTTCCGGGTCGTCCTGCAGCAGCTTCAGCATGTCGATGAAGTTGGAGCCCGGAATCGGGTCACCACCAATACCGATACAGGTGGACTGGCCGTAGCCGAAGTCGGTGGTCTGCTTGACCGCTTCATAAGTCAGGGTACCGGAACGGGAAACGATACCGACCTTGCCCTTCTTATGGATGTGGCCCGGCATGATGCCGATCTTGCACTCGTCCGGAGTGATCACGCCCGGGCAGTTCGGGCCGATCATGCGAACGCCTTTGCGATCGACGTACTCTTTCGCGTAGAGCATGTCGATGGTCGGGATGCCTTCGGTGATGCAGACAATCAGCTCAAGGCCAGCGTCCGCCGCTTCGATGATGGCATCCTTACAGAAAGGCGCCGGCACGTAGATGACGGTTGCCTGTGCGCCTGTGGCTTCAACCGCTTCGCGAACGGTGTTGAAGACCGGCAGACCCAGGTGCTCGGTACCGCCTTTCCCGGGAGAGACACCACCAACCATTTTGGTGCCGTACTCAATCGCCTGCTCAGAGTGGAAGGTGCCTTGTGCACCGGTAAAACCCTGGCAGATCACTTTGGTGTCTTTGTTAATCAGGACGCTCATTACTTACCTCCCGCGGCTTTAACGACTTGCTGTGCAGCATCCGTCAGACTGGTAGCCGCGATGATGTTCAGGCCACTGTCTGCCAGTACTTTGGAACCCAGTTCGGCATTGTTGCCTTCCAGGCGAACCACGACAGGTACTTTCACGCCGACTTCTTTCACGGCGCCGATGATGCCTTCCGCGATCATGTCGCAACGGACAATACCGCCGAAGATGTTAACCAGAACGGCCTTGACGGCGTCATCGGACAGGATGATCTTGAACGCTTCGGTCACACGCTCTTTGGTCGCGCCACCCCCCACGTCAAGGAAGTTGGCCGGCTGACCGCCGTTCAGTTTCACGATGTCCATGGTGCCCATGGCCAGGCCAGCGCCGTTAACCATGCAACCGATGTTGCCTTCCAGAGCGACGTAGTTCAGCTCCCACTTCGCGGCATCGGCTTCGCGCTGATCTTCTTGGGAAGGATCGTGCATCTCGCGAATCTGCGGCTGACGGTACAGGGCGTTGCCGTCAACGCCGATCTTCGCGTCCAGGCAGTGCAGGTTGCCTGCCGGGGTGATGACCAGCGGGTTGATTTCCAACAGGGCCAGGTCCTTGTCTTCGAACAGCTTGGCCAGACCCAGGAAAATCTTGACGAACTGCTTGATCTGGTCGCCCTTCAGGCCCAGTTTGAAAGCCAGCTCACGGCCCTGGTACGGCTGTGCGCCGACCAGCGGATCGACTTCCGCTTTCAGGATCTTCTCAGGGGTTTCCTCGGCCACCGTCTCGATCTCGACACCACCTTCGGTAGAGGCCATGAAAACGATACGACGTGAGCCACGATCAACAACCGCACCCAGGTACAGTTCCTGGTCGATGTCGGTCAGATCTTCAACCAGGATCTTGCTGACCGGCTGACCCTTTTCATCCGTCTGATAAGTGACCAGGTTGCGGCCCAGCCAGTACTCGGCAAACTCGCGGATCTCGTCCTTGCTGCTGACCAGCTTGACGCCCCCGGCCTTGCCCCGGCCGCCTGCGTGAACCTGGGCCTTCACAACCCAGCGCTCACCGCCAATCTCAGCAGCTGCAGCGACGGCGTCCTGCGGAGTCTCGCAGGCGATGCCTTTGGAAACCGGCAGGCCGTATTCAGCGAACAGCTGCTTGCCCTGATATTCGTGCAAATTCATAGCGTTGTCCCACTCTTATATGGAGGATAACCATTTCAGAAGACACTGGCCGACAGGGCTGTACCGCCCCACCCGCCATTGGCTTCACTCTGGGATACGAACCCGCGTGGTGCGAATTCTGTTCGGGCGCGTCAGTTCTCGTTGAGACACACCCTGATCCGGCCGGGCTGGACTTTCCAACGCCTGAACGTCAGCACAGGCTGACGTTCAAAGGCCAGATCGGGAGAGGTCTTCAGACACTGAGCGCCTCGTTGCGCCCCTCTCCGTCTGTACAAGTTGGGCCGGATTTACCGGCCCACTGACTTCTTATTTTTTCTTGCGCTTGTTGGCGACGTGGATTGCGCCGTCGCCCACTGCAAGGGCTGCCTCGTGCACGGACTCCGACAGGGTCGGGTGCGCGAAACAGGTCAGCGCCAGATCTTCGGCGCTGGAACCGAATTCCATGGCAATCACGCCCTGGGCGACGATTTCAGACGCCTGGGGACCGGTGACATGGAAACCGAGAATGCGATCGGTCTTCTCGTCGGCAATGATCTTGACCATACCGGTGGCCGAGTTGGCCGCCATGGCACGACCGTTGGCCGCAAACGGGAAGGTGCCAACCTTATAGGCTTCGCCTTCGGCCTTGAGCTGCTCTTCGGTCTTACCCACCCAGGCGACTTCCGGGAAGGTGTAGATGACGTTCGGAATGCAGTCGTAGTTGACCTGCGGCTTGTGGCCGGCGATGCGCTCAACCACCATGATGCCTTCTTCAGAGGCTTTGTGCGCGAGCATCGGGCCGCGAACCACGTCGCCGATCGCCCAGACGCCCGGTGCGTCAGTCTGGCAGTAATCGTCAACGAAGATGAAACCGCGTTCGTCCAGGTTCACACCGCTGTCTGCAGCCAGCAGGTTGTCGGTGTTCGGACGACGGCCCACCGCAACGATCAGTTTGTCGAACTTCTGTTCCTGCTCGCCTTTGGCGTCTTCATAGGTCACGTTGACCAGATTACGCTTGACACTGGAACCGGTGACACGAGCCTTCAGCTTAATGTCCAGGCCCTGTTTCTTGAACTGCTTCAGCGCGTCCTTGGCGACCTGCTGGTCAACGGCCGGCAGGAACGTATCCAGCGCTTCCAGAACGGTCACTTCGGAACCCAGACGGGCCCAGACGCTGCCCAGCTCCAGACCGATGACACCGGCACCGATCACGCCCAGACGCTTGGGCACCTTGTCGAATTCCAGAGCACCTTCGGAATCCACGATGAACCCTTCGGTCATCGGCGCCGGCGGAATTTCGATCGGGTTGGAACCGGTGGCAATCACCACGTTGTCCGCTTCGTAGGTCGTGGTCTTGCCGTCGTTGTCGGTCACTTCCACCTGACGGTTCGCCAGTACGCGACCGCGGCCGTGAATCGGCGTAACGCCGTTGGCCTTGAACAGCTGCGCGATACCGCCGGTCAGCTGCTTCACGATACCGTCCTTGCGCTCCATCATCTTGGCGACGTTGATGGTCGGATCCTTAACTTCGATCCCCTGGTCGGCAAAGCTGTGGCTGGTTTCCTCAAACTTGTGGGAGATTTCCAGCAGCGCCTTGGACGGGATACAACCCACGTTCAGACAGGTACCACCCAGCACCTGTTGCTTGCCGTCTTTGGAAGTCCAGTTTTCAACACACGCGACTTTCAATCCCAGCTGGGCGCCCTTGATGGCAGCTACGTAGCCGCCAGGCCCAGCACCGATGACGATGACATCGAACTTATCAGACATGTTCTATCCTGTTTCTCTAAATGTGTTGATGAACCGGTTCAGACGTCCAGCAGAATACGCGCCGGATCTTCGAGCATTTCCTTGATGGCCACCAGGAACTGAACCGCTTCCTTGCCGTCGATCATGCGGTGATCGTATGACAGTGCCAGGTACATCATCGGCAGGATTTCAACCTGACCGTTCACCGCCATCGGGCGTTCCTGGATCTTGTGCATACCGAGGATGGCGGTCTGCGGCGGATTCAGGATCGGTGTGGAGATCAGGGAACCGAAGATACCACCGTTGGTGATGGTGAAGGTGCCGCCGGTCATCTCCTCGATGCCCAGTTTGCCGTCACGCGCCTTGGTGCCGTACTCGATGATCGTCTTCTCGATATCGGCCAGCCCCAGACCGTCGACGTCGCGCACAACCGGCACAACCAGACCGCGGTCGGTGGACACGGCCACGCCGATGTCCTGGTAACCGTGGTAAACCATGTCGTTACCGTCGATGGACGCGTTGACCGCCGGGAAGCGCTTGAGGGCTTCGGTAGCCGCCTTGGCGAAGAAGGACATGAAGCCCAGTTTGACGCCGTGACGCTTCTCGAACGTTTCCTTGTACTGCTTGCGCAGCTCCATGACCGGCTTCATGTTGACCTCGTTGAACGTGGTCAGCATGGCGGCACTTTGCTGGGCATTGACCAGACGCTTGGCGATGCTGGCACGCAGACGGGTCATCGGTACCCGCTTCTCGGCACGCTCGCCGGTCGCAACGTCGGCCGCCGGCGCCGCTGCGGCGGGCGCACTCGGTGCCGGAGCAGCCTGACCGCCGGAAGACACGTGCTTCTGCACGTCTTCCTTGGTGACGCGGCCATCTTTGCCGGTACCCTTGATGGCGTTGGGATCGACGTTATTTTCTTCGGCCAGCTTGCGGGCCGCCGGACTCAGGATGGCTTCGCCGCCGGACGATGCGCTGCCTTGCTCGGCTTTCGGCGCTTCCGCTTCGTCAGAAGAACCTTTGTCATCGTCTTTTTTGGCCGGCGCGGAACCTGCAGCGCCTTCCTTGAATTTACCGACGACCTCGCCGCTTTCCACGGTATCGCCTTCATCCTTGACGATTTCCTCGATCACGCCGTCAGCCGGCGCGACCACTTCAAGGACAACCTTGTCGGTTTCGATATCGACGATCAGTTCATCGCGTTCACAGGCTTCACCCGGCTTCTTGTGCCAGGTCGCGACTGTGCCCTCGGCAACAGATTCTGGAAAAACAGGGGCTTTGATTTCAGTTGACATCTCGGATCCTTAAATTCGGTAACTCGTCAAACTTCGAACGCGTCGTTAACCAGTTTTTTCTGCTCTTCAATGTGGACCGAGAGGTGTCCGCATGCCGGTGCGGCGGACGCGTCCCGACCTGCATACTGAAGATACAGTTTCGGATTATGGCGGTGCAGTGCCTGGCGCATGTGGTGCTGGCTGGAGTACCAGGCGCCCTGGTTCATGGGTTCTTCCTGACACCAGACTGCGTGGGTCAGCTTGGAGTACGGCTTGAGAACCTCGTCCAGGTCGTCCGCCGGGAACGGGTAAAGCTGCTCCAGACGCACAATGGCAACATCATCCCGCTCGTCGGCCTTCTTCTTCTCCAGCAGGTCGAAATAGACCTTGCCGCTACAGAGAATCAGCCGACGGGCTTTCTTCGGATCCGTCGGTTCCTTCTCCGGCAGCACGGTCTGGAAGGTGCCTTCGGTCAGGTCGTCCAGGCCCGAAGTGGCTTCCTTGTGACGCAGCAGACTCTTCGGTGTGATGGCAACCAGCGGCTTACGCAGCGGACGCTTCACCTGGCGACGCAGCATGTGGAACACCTGCGCTGGGGTGGTGGGCACGCACACCTGGATGTTGTGCTCGGCACACATCTGCAGGAAGCGCTCCAGACGCGCAGAACTGTGCTCCGGCCCCTGCCCCTCATAGCCGTGTGGCAGCAGCAGGGTCAGGCCACAGAGGCGGCCCCACTTGTGCTCACCGCTGGTGAGGAACTGGTCGATCACCACCTGGGCACCGTTGGCGAAGTCACCAAATTGGGCTTCCCAGACGATCAGGGCGTCCGGCGTGGTGGTCGAGTAACCGTATTCGAACGCCATGACCGCTTCCTCGGAAAGGAGCGAATCATAGATCTCGAACAGAGGCTGCTTGTCCGACACGTTTTCCAGCGGGATGTAGGTATCGCCGCCCTTCTGGTTATGCAGCACGGCATGACGGTGCGAGAAAGTGCCTCGACCAACATCCTGGCCGGTGATGCGGATCGGATGGCCTTCATTCAACAGCGTCGCATACGCCATGACTTCGCCATAACCCCAATTGATCGGCAGTGCGCCCTGGGTCATTTTATTGCGATCGTCGACGATCTTGGACACTTGGCGCTGGACCGCGAAGCCTTCGGGCAACTGTCCCATCTTCTTGCCGATACGCTGCAAGGTTTTCAGAGCGACGCTGGTCTTGCACTTGGCTGTCCATTCGTGCCCCAGGTAGGGTTGCCAGTCCACGTAAAGCGCCTTGTTCGGCTCTTTGACCAGCGACTTGACCACGTGATCGCCCTTGTCCAGCGCATCACGGTATTCGAGCTCCATCGACTTGGCTTCGTCTTCGCCGATCACACCGGCATCGACAAGCTGCTTGGCGTAAAGCTCTCGCGTGGTCTTGCGCTTGCGAATCTTCTCGTACATCACCGGCTGCGTGGCCGACGGCTCGTCCGCCTCGTTGTGGCCCCGGCGGCGGTAGCACACCAGATCGATCACCACATCGCGCTTGAACTCGTTGCGATAGTCCATCGCCATCTGGGTGGCAAACATGACCGCTTCAGGATCATCACCGTTCACGTGTAGGATCGGCGCCTGAACCATCTTGGCGACGTCGGTGCAGTATTCCGTGGAGCGGGCGTCTTCCTGTTTACTGGTGGTGAAACCCACCTGGTTGTTGATCACAATGTGGATTGTGCCACCCACACCATAGCCCCGGGTCTGGGACATCTGGAAGGTTTCCATCACCACACCCTGACCCGCAAACGCCGCATCACCGTGCATGATAATCGGCAGCACCTGAGTACCGTCCGGGTCTTCGCGGCGCGTTTGGCGAGCGCGCACTGAACCCTCGACCACCGGCGATACGATTTCCAGATGCGACGGGTTGAAGGCCAGCGCGAGGTGAACCTCACCGCCTTCCGTCATCACGTTGGACGAGAAGCCCTGGTGGTATTTGACGTCACCCGAACCGGCATCCGCCAGCTTCTTGCCTTCGAATTCGTCGAACAACTCGCGCGGGTTCTTGCCCAGCGTATTGACCAGGACGTTCAGACGACCACGGTGGGCCATGCCGATGACGATTTCCTTGGCACCGTAGCTGCCGGCACGCTGGATCAATTCGTCGACGCAGGGAATCAGGCTTTCGCCACCTTCCAGGCCAAAGCGCTTGACGCCGGGATAGCGGGAGCCGAGGTATTTCTCCAGGCCTTCCGCAGCGGTCAGACGCTCAAGGATGTGACGACGGGTTTTGGTTTCATACTCGGGATGGGACCGAACCGGTTCCATGCGCTGCTGGAACCAGCGCTTGATGCGCGTGTCCACCACGTGCATGTACTCTGCGCCGATGCTGCTGCAGTAGGTCTGCTTGAGACCCTCTACAATATCGCGCAGCTTCATGGTCTCGGTGCCGAAATTCAGGGACCCGGTCTGGAATTCCAGATCCATGTCGGCGTCACTGAGATCATGAAAACCGATGTTCAGATCTTCGACGGTTTCACGTTCCCAGACCCCCAGCGGATCCAGGTTGGCATGCTGGTGCCCCCGGAAGCGATACGCATTAATCAGCTGCAGAACACGAATCTGCTTGCGATCGGCATCGGACGTTGCGGAAGCCGGAACGCCACTGGCGGCCAGTCGACGCTGGTTGCGGGAAATGTGTTCAAACTGTTCGCGGATCGCGGAAAGGGAGACATCCCTGCCCGAAGAGCCATCAACACGGGGCAGTTTGTCGAAATAGTTGCGCCATTCCTCGGGAATCGCGTTGGGATCGGTCAGATAGGTTTCGAAAAGCTCTTCAACATAGGTCAGATTCCCGCCCTGTAGGTGGGATGTCTGCCATAACTGCTCCATGATGCTTTCATGCATTTTGAATAGCTCACCTCGGACTGGAGCGGGGAGCAATCCACTGATGGCAAGGGGTTAACGACAATCGTCCTGAGGGGATTTCGACGACTGTTGCCACCACTGAACTGGCGCGGATGTTTTCCGTTCCCCGGTGGTTAAAACTCAGCAAAGCCGTGCCGAGAACCTTTTAAGTCCACGCCACGGCTTCCGTAGTGTGCCTTCCCCTACCCGCCTTTGGGTATTAGCCAATGGTGTAAGTCCTTATTTTGACTTCACCTTGGCGCTAGGAAGGCTGAATACATCAGAACAGTATAGCGCCTGTGTCAGCCTTTGCTGATCACGTCGCCCGCTGAAGCAGGAGATTCCGGATGTGGCCGATGGCCTTGGTCGGATTCAACCCCTTCGGACAGACACTGACGCAGTTCATGATGCCCCGGCAGCGGAACACGCTGAACGGATCATCAAGATTGGCCAGACGCTCATCCTGCGCCTGGTCCCGGCTGTCAGCCAGGAAGCGGTATGCCTGCAGCAGGCCGGCCGGACCCACGAACTTGTCCGGATTCCACCAGAAGGACGGACAGGAAGTGGAACAGCACGCACAGAGAATACACTCGTAGAGGCCATCCAGCTTCTCCCGCTCTTCCGGGGATTGCAGACGTTCGATTGCCGGAGCCGGATCGTTGTTGATCAGGTACGGCTGCACTTTTTCATACTGTTGGTAGAACAGGCTCATATCGACAACCAGGTCACGAATGACCGGCAGCCCCGGCAGTGGCCGGATCACGAGCTTGCCCTTCTTGACGACCTCAGAAAGCGGCGTGATACAGCCCAGGCCGTTCTTGCCGTTCATGTTGAGACCGTCGGAACCACAAACCCCTTCGCGGCAGGAGCGACGATAGGCCAGAGACGGATCCTTCTCCTTCAGGAGGTTCAGGACGTCCAGCACCATCAGATCCTTACCTTTAGGAATTTCCAGTTCAATATCCTGCATGTAAGGCGCGTTGTCAGTTTCGGGATTGTACCGATATACGCTTACTAACATTTCTGCGTCACTCCTTAGTAGGTCCGAATCTTCGGCTGGAAGGTATCCACCGTCTTCGGCGCGAAGTTGACATCACGCTTACCTACACGCTTCTCGAGCGGGAAGTACAGCGAGTGCTTCAGCCAGTTTTCATCATCACGCTCGGTGAAGTCGTTGCGTGCATGGGCACCGCGACTTTCCTTGCGCTCGATGGCTGAAACCGCAGTGGCATAGGCGACTTCATACAGGTTATCCAGCTCAAGCGCCTCAACACGGTCGGTGTTGAAGGCATTACTGCGATCGGTCAGCTTGGTCTTGCGAACCCGCTCACCCAGTTCATCCAGCTTCTTGAGCCCTTTCTCCATGCTCTCGCCATCCCGGAACACGCCGAAATAAAGCTGCATGGTGTTTTGCAGATCCTTGCGGACCTCGGCGACACTCTCGCCTTCAGAAGCGCTGTTCAGACGGTCAAGACGAGCCATGGCGCGCTTGATGTCTTCTTCAGTCGGCTCCATGACCTCGGAGCCTTCACGCAACTGCTTCTCGATGTGCAGACCCGCCGCACGACCGAAGACAACCAGGTCCAGCAGCGAGTTGCCGCCCAGACGGTTGGCGCCGTGAACAGACACACAAGCCGCCTCACCACAGGCAAACAGACCCTCGATGAAGGTGTCGTTGCCATTTTCATCCTGGGTAATCGCCTGACCACCGACGTTGGTCGGGATACCACCCATCATGTAGTGACAGGTCGGCACAACCGGGATCGGCTCTTTCACCGGGTCCACGTGCGCAAAGGTGCGCGACAGCTCACAGATACCCGGCAGACGCAGATTCAGCGTCTCTTCACCGAGGTGATCCAGCTTCAGCAGGACGTGATCCTTGTCCGGACCGCAACCACGGCCTTCCAGGATTTCGATGACCATGGACCGGGCAACAACGTCACGGCCCGCCAGGTCTTTGGCGTTTGGCGCGTAACGCTCCATGAAGCGCTCGCCCTCGGAGTTGATCAGGTAACCCCCCTCACCCCGACAGCCTTCAGTCACCAGCGTGCCGGCACCGTGGATACCGGTCGGATGGAACTGCCACATCTCCATGTCCTGAACCGGGAAGCCGGCACGCAGCGCCATGCCGATGCCGTCACCGGTGTTGATCAGGGCGTTGGTCGTTGAGGCGTAGATACGACCGGCACCACCCGTCGCCAGGACGGTGGCTTTCGACTTGATAAACGCCACTTCGCCCGTCTCGATTTCGATGGCGATGACACCCACCACCTGGTTCTTGCTGTTCTTGACCAGGTCAACGGCATACCACTCATTCAGGAAGGTGGTGCCACCTTTCAGGTTGGCCTGGTAAAGGGTATGCAGCAGCGCATGCCCGGTACGGTCAGCCGCCGCACAGGTACGAGCGGCCTGACCGCCCTTACCGTAATCCTTGGACTGGCCACCGAACGGACGCTGATAGATACGGCCGTTTTCAGTCCGGGAGAACGGGAGCCCCATGTGCTCCAGCTCGAAAACGGCCTGCGGACCCACCGAGCACATATACTCGATCGCATCCTGGTCGCCAATGTAGTCAGACCCCTTGACGGTGTCGTACATATGCCAACGCCAGTCGTCGTTGGGATCGGCACTGGCAATCGCACAGGTAATGCCACCCTGGGCGGAGACCGTGTGAGAACGGGTCGGAAATACTTTGGTGAGACACGCCGTGTTGACGCCGGACTCGGTCAGCTGAAGCGCCGCCCGCATGCCGGAGCCACCACCGCCGATGACGATGGCGTCGTAGGAAATGGTCTTCATATTAGACATGGATCAAAGCCCCCAGAGAATCTGTACGCCCCAAACGACATAGACAAACATCACCGCACCACAAAATGCCTGCACCAGAAAGCGCGGGGCTGTGGCCTTGATGTAGTCGGTTGTCACAGTCCAAAGACCAACCCAGGCGTGACCGCCAATCGACAGCAGCGCCATCAGGCTGAAAATCTTGAACCAGGTTTGATCGAACAGACCCGCCCAACTGGCGTAATCCACATCGGTGAACAGCACAAAGCCCAGCATGAAGAGCGTGTACAGCGCCAATACGTAGGCGGTCACACGCTGGATCATCCAGTCGTAGACACCACTGCGACCCAGATTCGTTACGCTGCTTACCATACCCAAACCCCCGCGAGAATGATCAGGATAACGGAAATAACCACGGTGGCCTTGGCGGCCAGACGGCCAGACTGCAATTCCTCACAGTAGCCCATGTCCATGATCAGGTGTTTGATACCGGCAACAAGGTGGTACAGCAGAGCAGACAGGATGCCCCAGATGATCAGCTTCGCCAGGAAGCTGTCCAGCAGGTTACCAACCGCATTGAAGCCTTCCTCTCCCGACAGGGAAAGCTGCAGGCCGTAAAGCATGAATGCAATACCGATGAAGATAATGATTCCGCTGATACGGTGCAGGATCGACGTGATCGCTGGCAATGGGAAATGGAACTTGCTGAGATCGAGATTTACTGGTCGTTTGCTATTCACAGCTCTCTCACACTCTCTTTTTGTCCGGTTCACAGACTGCTCGCCGGACGGATGGTTGGTGTAGTTGGGTGTTCTTCTTTGGATCAGAACAATGGAGGGAGAACAAGGCACTGACGAAACGTCGTCATTGGCGTTCCAGACTGGCATGTCCCCGATTCCGGGCTACGGATTATAAGGAGTGCCCCCCTGAATTACAAACCGGCAATCGACTGAAACCCCTCAGTGAGCGGGCAGTTAGGCGTCAATCGCCCTCATAGTTTGCATTAATATTTAGGAACCTACAAAATCCTTTCAGACCAAGGTCTAATCTCGGGAATTCCCTATTCCTGATCTCACAAACTACCCATTTCGCCACTATACATCATCGTGAATTCCTGCTTCATCCATTGACAATAAAAGCCAACTCCCTATATTTTGCCGCCACGCTTCAAAACTGTGTGTGTGCCCGACGTGGGGCGTGAAACACCAATCTGACGGTTTTTGCGGAATAACCAAGCAACTCATCCCCTGCACCCCGGTGCAGCCCGGAATGCCGCACCCGAAGGCTTTCCGGCCGTGACCTCGCGGAGTGATGTTGCAATAATATGCGTTTTCAAGAGAGCAACCGGCGGCGGGCAGAATGGCCTCCAGCCTGTCCTGCAGCACCGCCTGCGGCGTCTCCGGAAACCTTTCTAACGCTGGAAATGCTGATATAGGAGAGCACCATGACCGACAGGAAAGCACAGCTTTCGGTGGGTGATAAGTCAATCGAGCTGCCCGTATATGCCGGCACGGAAGGTCCAGATGTCATTGACGTCCGAGGTCTCGTCCAGGAAGGCGTCTTTACCTACGACCCAGGTTTTGTGTCCACTGCGGCCTGCGAGTCCAAGATCACCTACATTGACGGTGCCAATGGTGTTCTGTTGCACCGCGGCTATCCCATTGAGCAACTGGCGGAAAAGTCCGATTACCTGGAAGTCTGCTACCTGCTGCTCAACGGCGAACTGCCGAGTGCTGAAGAAGACGCCCGCTTCCGCGATACCGTCAAGCACCACACCATGATTCACGACCAGATGCGCCATTTCTTCAGCGGTTTCCGCCGTGACGCGCATCCGATGGCCATCATGTGTGGCGTCGTTGGTGCCCTGTCCGCCTTCTATCACGACCAGATGGACGTCACCAACCAGGAGCAGCGCGAAATCACGGCACACCGCCTGGTGGCCAAGATGCCGACCATTGCGGCGTGGTGCTACAAGTACGCCAACGGCCAGCCGTTTATCTACCCGCGCAACGACCTGAACTATTCTGAAAACTTCCTGCAGATGATGTTTGGCAATCCCTGCGAGGAGTACAAGGTCAACCCGGTCCTGGCCAAAGCCATGGACAAGATCTTCATCCTGCACGCGGACCACGAGCAGAATGCGTCCACGTCTACCGTGCGTCTGGCCGGCTCGACCGGTGCCAACCCGTATGCCTGTATTGCGTCCGGCATTGCTGCGCTGTGGGGACCGGCGCACGGCGGTGCCAACGAGGCGGTGCTGGACATGCTGGCCGAGATCGGCGACGAAGCCAACATCGAGCAGTTCGTGGCCAAAGCCAAGGACAAGGACGACCCCTTCCGCCTGATGGGCTTCGGTCACCGGGTCTACAAGAATTTCGACCCGCGCGCCAAGGTCATGCGTGAAACCTGTCACGAGGTCCTGGCCGAGCTGGGCCTGGAAAACGATCCGCTGCTGCGTATCGCCCAACGCCTGGAGCAGATCGCCCTGGAAGACGAGTACTTCGTCGAGCGCAAGCTCTATCCGAACGTCGACTTCTATTCCGGCATTATCCTGAAGGCGATCGGCATCCCGACCTCTATGTTTACCGTGATCTTCGCCATGTCGCGCACCATCGGCTGGTTCTCTCACTGGAACGAGATGGTCAGCGGCAACTACCGCATCGGTCGCCCGCGCCAGCTTTACACCGGCGCCAGCAAGCGCGACTATCCTGCAAAGTAATCGCTTTGCACGATCTGACGAAAAGGGCTGCACAGTGTGCGGCCCTTTTTCGTTGATACCGACTCAATCGCCGCTTCCCGGCGCGCAACTCTGGATATCAGGAGGCAGAATTATGTCCAGCAAGGTGACTTTTATCGGACTGGGTGTCATGGGCTACCCGATGGCCGGGCACCTGGCCAAGGCCGGATACGACGTGACCGTATTCAATCGTACGCCCGCCAAAGCAGACGAATGGACCCGGGAATACACCGGCAAGGCCTGTGAACGGATTGCCGAGGCGGTGTCCGAAGCGAATTTCGTGATGACCTGCGTCGGCGCCGATCCGGACCTTCGCGACGTGTACCTGGGTGTCGACGGCATCATCGCCAACGCGCCCACCCAAGCCATCCTGATCGATCACACCACGGTATCGGCCGGCGTGACCACTGAAATCGCCCAGGCCGCCTCAGAGCGTGGCCAGTCGTTTATTGATGCCCCGGTGTCCGGTGGCCAGCAAGGCGCTGAAAACGGCAAGCTGACGGTCATGTGCGGCGCAGAACAGACGGCCTTCGACCGCGCCAAGCCCCTGATGGACGTTTATGGCAAGGCCGTCACCCGGATGGGTGAGCCCGGCAAAGGCCAGCTCACCAAGATGGTCAACCAGATTGCCATTGCCGGTCTGGTTCAGGGGCTGTCGGAATGCCTGTATTTTGCGGAAAAATCCGGCCTGGACCAGCGCCAGGTGATCGACGTCATCTCGCAGGGGGCCGCGCAGTCCTGGCAGATGGAAAACCGGGCCGACACGATGATTGCCGGCGAATACGATCACGGTTTCGCCGTTAACTGGATGCGCAAAGACCTCAATATCTGCCTGACCGAAGCCCGTGAACGAGGCGTCACACTGCCTGTCACCGCCCTTGTGGATCAGTTCTATGCCGATGTACAGAGCATGGGCGGCGAGCGCTGGGATACATCCAGCCTGTTGGCCCGCCTTCGCAAGCTGGGCGGCCTGCAATAAGCGGCGACCGACTTGATCCAGAGCAACAAAAAAGGGCCCCAAGGGGCCCTTTTTCAGCTCTGCGTTGCGCTCAATCAGGATTTTTTGTCCTTTGGCTGCCACTTGCCGTTGGAGTAAAAGGCACTCCAACCGGTCGCCTTGCCGTCCTTTTCGCTCATCACGTACTGCTCCTTGGTCTTGCGGCTGTAGCGAATCACCGTCGGATTGCCTTCCGGATCCTTTTCCGGCGCGTCCATCAGGAAGCCGTATTTCGGATCGATTTCATCCCGGTGTGGCTTGATTTCCTGGACCAGTGGCGCGCGGGTTTCCCGGTTTTTGGGGAATTTGCTTGCCGCCAGGAACAGCCCGGATGCGCCGTCTCGCAGTACGTAGGTATCGTCCACCTTTTCGCACTTGAGCTCCGGCATCGGGACCGGATCCATTTTGGGAGGCGCCGGCTCGCCATTGCGCAACAACTTCCGCGTGTTCTTGCACTCGCTGTTGGTGCAGCCGAAATACTTGCCGAAACGGCCGGTCTTGAGCTGCATCTCGGAGCCGCACTTGTCGCATTCCAGCGTCGGACCGTCGTACCCCTTGATGCGGAACGTGCCTTCTTCCACCTCATATCCGGAACAATCCGGATTATTACCGCAGACGTGCAGCTTACGCTTTTCGTCGATCAGGTAGCTGTCCATGGCGGTGCCGCACTTCGGACAACGACGTTTCTTGCGCAGCAGGAGGCTCTCACCCTCGCCTTCCACATCGTCGTCGGCACTGACCACCTCGTCACCGGACACCAGGTTGATCGTCGTCTTGCACCGCTCCTTCGGCGGCAGGCTGTATCCTGAGCAGCCCAGGAAAACGCCGGTACTGGCCACCCGGATCTGCATCGGACGTGAGCAACTGGGGCACGGAATGTCGGTTTCCGTCGGCGTATTGCCGCGCATTCCGCCCTGCTCGGCATCGCCGCCGGCCTCTTCCAACTGCTGCCGGAAGCGACCATAGAAGCCGTTCAGCACCTTCTTCCAGTCGATCTCGCCGGAGGCGATCTCATCCAGCTCTTCTTCCAGCCGGGCGGTGAAATCGTAGTCCATCAGGTTCTCGAACGACTCCGACAGACGGTCCGTGACGATGTCGCCCATCTTCTCCGAGTAGAACCGGCGATTCTGCAGGCAGACATAGCCCCGGTCCTGGATCGTCGAAATAATCGAGGCGTACGTCGACGGGCGCCCGATACCGCGCTTCTCCAGCTCTTTCACCAGACTCGCTTCCGTGTAACGGGGCGATGGCTTGGTAAAGTGCTGGGTCGGATCCAGCTTGGCCAGGTCCAGCACGTCATCCACCTTGATGTCCGGCAAGGCCACGTCTTCGTCCTTCTTGGAGGACTGGGGTGCGGCCTTGAGGAAACCGTCGAAGCGAATGATGCGACCGCGGGTGCGCAGCTCGTAGCCGCCGGCGTCGATGCTGATGGAGGTGCTGGTAAACTCGGCATCGGCCATCTGACAGGCGATAAACTGTCGCCAGATCAGGTCGTAGAGCCGTTCAGCGTCCTTCTCAAGCCCCTTGATGTCGGTCGGGCGCCGCTTCACATCCGTGGGGCGAATCGCCTCGTGCGCTTCCTGGGCGCCTTCCTTGCTGCCGTAGACCCGCGGCTTCTCCGGCAGGTATTTCTCGCCGAACTGGTCGCCGATGTAGTCCCGCACGCTGGCGATGGCGTCCTGACTCAGGTTGGTGGAGTCGGTACGCATGTAGGTAATGAAACCCGCTTCGTACAGGCGCTGGGCCAACATCATGGTCTTCTTGACGCTGAAACCCATGCGGTTACTGGCCGCCTGCTGCAGCGTGGACGTGATAAACGGCGCGCTGGGCCGCGAGCGGGTCGGCTTGTCTTCCCGCTTGGCCACCCGGAAGTCCGAGGCCTTCAGCTTGTCGACGTGCGCCTGGGTTTCTTTTTCGCTGGTCGGGCGGAAGGCTTTGTTGCTATCGTCCCGGGTCACTTCGAACCGGACCGGCTTTTGTTCGCCTTGAGCCTTCAGATCCGCATGCACCTGCCAGTACTCTTCCGGCACGAAGGTGCGAATCTCGCGCTCGCGCTCGACGATCAGGCGTACGGCAACGGACTGTACCCGGCCGGCCGACAGTCCGCGGGCCAGCTTGCTCCACAGCAGCGGCGAAACCATGTAACCCACGACGCGATCCAGGAACCGGCGCGCCTGCTGGGCATTGACGCGATCGCGATCGAGTTGCCCCGGCTCCTTGAACGCCTCCTGGATGGCGCGTTTGGTGATCTCGTTGAACACCACGCGCCGGTATTTGTCAGGCTCGCCGCCAATGGTTTCCTGCAGGTGCCAGGCAATCGCCTCCCCCTCGCGGTCCAAATCCGTTGCGAGATAGACGCGATCGGCGGATTTGGCCAGGCGTTTCAGTTCGCTGACGACCTTCTCTTTTCCCGGCAGAACCTGGTAATTGGCTTCCCAGTCCTTGTCCGGATCAACGCCCATGCGGTTGACAAGCTGTTCGCGCGATTTACGCTTCTTGTACTCCGCCTTTTCCTCGGGGTTCATCTTTCGCGTCTGCGCGGCCTGGCGCGCACGCTCTTTCGGGTCCGTCTGGCTACCACTTCCACTGACCGGAAGATCGCGAATATGACCCACGCTGGACTTCACCACATAATCGGAGCCCAGGTACTTGTTGATGGTTTTCGCTTTTGCCGGTGACTCGACAATGACGAGACTTTTGCCCATATCGGAATCAGTTTCCTCGAATGGCAGCCGGATACCGGAAACGGCCGCCTCACAATCTGGATTTGAGAAACACTGAACAGGTGTCAGCACAACACTGCCGGCAGAACAGCTCTTCAGTGCATCTCAATACTGGCTATAAATCAGGCTGCTAGCGCCTTCAGGCATTCGCAGGTTTTATAGGTGCTCTGTTTTACAGGGTCAAGGTGAACAGCACAACCCATGATTGGGCCGCGTTACAGGATTACAACCCAACCGAACAGGCAATCGCCCTGCCCGCCACTATAAAAAAGCCCGGCACGAGGCCGGGCTTTGTCAGTCACGCCGAGGCGATCAGACTCGCTCCCAAACGGTCGCGATACCCTGACCCAGACCGATACACATGGTGGATACCCCCAGTGTACCGCCTTTGGCCTGCATCACGTTCAGCAGCGTGGTGGAGATCCGGGCGCCGGAGCAGCCCAGCGGGTGACCCAGAGCGATCGCGCCGCCGTTCAGGTTCACCTTCTCGTCCATCACGTTCAGCAGTTTGAGATCCTTCAGGACCGGCAGCGACTGGCCAGCGAACGCTTCGTTCAGCTCCCAGAAGTCGATGTCTTCGACTTTCAGGCCAGCGCGCTTGAGCGCCTTCTTGGTGGCCGGAACCGGACCATAGCCCATGATCGCGGGATCACAGCCGGCAACCGCCATGCTACGTACCCGTGCGATCGGCTTCAGACCCAAGGCTTCTGCACGCTCCGCGGACATCAGCAGCATTGCCGAGGCACCGTCGGTCAGCTGGGACGACGTACCCGCCGTCACCGTACCGTTCTTCGGATCGAAGGCCGGACGCAGCTGGGCCAGAGACTCAGCCGTGGTTTCCGGACGAATGGTTTCGTCTTCCTCGATCAGCTTCACGAACCCGTTCTCATCGTGGCCCTGGATCGGCACGATTTCGTTCTTGAAGCGACCTTCCACCGTGGCTTCGTGGGCCAGACGGTGTGAACGGGCGCCGAACTCATCCTGCTGCTCGCGGGTGATGCCGTGCATCTTGGCCAGCATTTCCGCGGTCAGGCCCATCATGTTGGACGCCTTGGCGGAATACTTGGACGAGGCCGGGTTATGGTCGAAACCGGACGTCATCGGCACGTGGCCCATGTGCTCCACACCGCCAACCATGAACATGTCACCGTTGTTGGTCTGGATCGCCTGGGCGGCCGTGTGAATCGCCGTCATCGCTGAACCGCACAGACGGTTGACCGTCTGGGCCGCAGACTCGTGCGGAATGCGGGTCATCAGGGAAATCTGACGCGCCACGTTGAAGCCCTGCTCCTGGGTCTGGTTGACACAGCCCCAGATCACGTCTTCAACTTCTTTCGGGTTCAGGTCCGGGTTGCGATCGAAAATCGCGTCGATCAGCGCAGCCGACAGGTTTTCCGCACGTACGTTGCGGAAGCATCCGTTCTTGGCACGACCCATCGGAGTCCGCACGCAATCGACGACGACAACGTCTCTCGGATTAAGGCTCATAGATCTTTCTCCGTTCGGAAATCTCGTTCAGGGTTAGCCAAAGAACGTTTCGCCATTCTTGGCCATTTCACGCAGCTTCTCGGTCGGGTGATACAGCGGACCCAGATCTACATACTTGTCTGCCAGTTCGACGAACTTGTCGACACCCATGTCGTCGATGTAGCGCAGCGCGCCACCACGGAACGGCGGGAAACCGATGCCGTAGATCAGACCCATATCGGCATCAGCCGGGGCTTCGACGATGTTGTCTTCGAGGCAGCGGACGGTCTCCAGGCACAGCGGAATCATCATGCGGGCGATGATCTCGTCTTCCTCGAAGTCTTTCTTGCCCTGAACGACCGGCTCGATCAGCTTGTAGGTTTCTTCGTCGACGACCTTCTTTGGCTTGCCCTTCTTGTCGGTCTCGTACTTGTAGAAGCCTTTGTCGTTCTTCTGGCCGTAACGGTCGTTCTCGAACATCACGTCGATGGCGGACTTGTTCTCGTCCTTCATCCGGTCCGGGAAGCCTTCAGCCATCACTTCGTTGGCGTGCTTGGCAGTGTCCATGCCCACAACGTCCAGCAGGTACGCCGGGCCCATCGGCCAGCCAAACTTTTCCATGACCTTGTCGACTTTCTGGAAGTCGGCGCCGTCACGCACCAGGCCGGCAAAACCGCCGAAGTACGGGAACAGAACGCGGTTCACCAGGAAGCCCGGGCAGTCGTTGACGACGATCGGCGTCTTGCCCATGGCCTTGGCGTAGGCCACGGTGGTTGCAACCGCTTTGTCGCTGGTCTTCTCGCCACGGATAACCTCAACCAGCGGCATCATGTGCACCGGGTTGAAGAAGTGCATGCCGCAGAAATTTTCCGGACGCTTCAGGTTCTTGGCGAGCAGGTTGATAGAGATGGTCGATGTATTCGAGGTCAGGATGGCGTCCTCGCGAACCATTTCTTCGGTTTCGCGCAGTACTGCATCTTTCACCTTCGGGTTCTCAACGACGGCTTCAACGACCAGATCGACGTTCTTGAAATCGCCGTAGTTCAGGGTCGGCGTGATGCTGTTCAGGACATCGGCCATCTGGTCCGGCTTCATCTTGCCCTTGTCGACACGCTTGGTCAGAAGCTTCTTGGCTTCTTTCAGCCCCAAGGTAATGCCGTCCTGGTTGATGTCTTTCATGAGGATCGGCGTGCCTTTCAGCGCAGACTGGTACGCCACACCGCCACCCATGATACCGGCGCCCAGTACAGCGGCCAGGTTCACGTCATTGGCTTCTTTTTCCCACAGCTTGGCCTTCTTCTTGAGCTCCTGGTCGTTCAGGAACAGGCCAACCAGGCAGGCTGCCACGTTGGTCTTGGCCATCTTGGCAAAGCCCTTGGCTTCGACTTCGATCGCCTTGTCGCGGGTCAGGCTGGCGTGCTTCTGCATGACCTTGATCGCTTCAACCGGCGCCGGGTAGTTCTTGCCCGCCTTGCCGGCAACGAACGCCTTGGAGATCTCGAAAGCCATCATGCTTTCCATGGCGTTCAGCTTGATCTTGCCCTGCTTCTCTTCACGGCGGGCTTTGTAATCCAGCTTGCCTTCGTTGCACTGGTTGATCAGGTCGATCGCAGCGTCGACCAGTTTGTCGCCTTCCAGAACCGCATCGACGGCGCCTTCTTTGAGCGCTTTGTCCGCACGGTTCTCAGTGCCACCGGAAATCCACTCGATGGCGTAATCCACACCGATCAGGCGGGACAGGCGCACGGTGCCGCCGAAGCCCGGGAAGATACCCAGCTTCACTTCCGGCAGTCCGACTTTCGCCTTCTTGTCCATGACCCGGTAGTCGGTGGACAGGCACATTTCAAAGCCACCGCCCAGCGCCATGCCGTTGATCGCGGTCACGGTCGGGAACGGCAGGTCTTCAATGGTGTTGAACACCTGGTTGGCCTTGAGGTTGTTCGCCACCAGGTCTTCTTCGGAACCGGCGAAAAGCTCGGTAAATTCGGTGATATCAGCACCGACGATGAAGCTGTCCTTGGCACTGGTGACTACCAGCCCTTTGATGTCCTTCGAAGCCTTCAGCTTGTCAGCTGCAGCGCCCAGCTCTTCGATGGTGAGGCGATTGAACTTGTTTACCGACTCGCCTTGCAAGTCGAAGTTCAGCTGAGCGATCCCGCCTTCGATCTCTTTAACCGTGATGGCTTTACCTTCGTAAATCATCAACTGATCTCCAGTCTGTGTTTGGAACTGCACCAATGCCCCGCTCCGGAAAACCGGCGGGGCGATTCATGCAGAGAGATTTCGGTCACTGCCCGATCATTCGATCCAAAATTCATACAGTCGTTTGAATCGAGTGCGCACACGATGAAAAAAAACCGTTCGTTTGTCAATTTGTTTCTTGCCCGGCGTCCCACAGAGTCAACCTGTGGATCACCGAAACAGCGGCAGAAACGACCAGACAAATTGCGATTACAGCGGCTTAGACCACGGGCCTCAAGCGAACTGCCAAGGAGGAATCACACGTTCCTGAAAACGGGCGATTTACGGGATGTGCCAGGCTGTAAAAGCCTGTCAAAAGCGCTTGATTGGCACGCGGAGTTACTTTAGCCTCAAATTCAAACAAGCGTCCAACAGCCAACGGCAGCCTCAAACAAGCACAACGGCGCATCCAGACAACGGATTTAACGCCTCGAAATGCAAGAATCCCTGCCAGGCGCCATGGACGCAGTACAACAACAAATGACTTTACAGACAAGACAATAAGAACGGAGATCCAGCCGATGGTCTATCCCGGTAAGTGGTTCAGGGCGTCAGTGATGGCGCTGTTCGCGTGCGTCATTCCCTTCTTTTCCATCGCAGCTTCAGCCGCCGAAAACCCGCTGCTGGCCGCCTTTCACCAATTCCGCATCAGCAACTTTGCCGCACTGAACGCCTACTATCGCTTCAGTGTGAATGGCGATACCGACACCCTCAATGAAATTGTGGCCGCCATTAATGAGTCCAACAGCCAGATCAAACAGGTCGATGCGTCAGCCGGCGACATCCTGAAAGACGACCAGATCGAAAGCCTCAACACGGAGTTCGACAAGTACAAGCACCTGATGCGCCAGAACATCAATGACGTGCGCAAGAATGGTTACCCGGACCTGCGACTGGTCTCTGACATGGCCAACCAGGCCCAGGCACTGAGCAGCAAATCCGCCGAACTCTACGACATCGTCCGGACGAACAATAACGTGAAGGCTGACGAGCGTGTGGAAGCAGCCCGGGCAGCCGCTGTTTTGATGGCTCAGATGATGAGCAAATACTCAGCCCGCTCCACGTCGTCCGTCTCCCAGACATTCCAGGGGGCCGACACCGAGCAGCCGCTGGATGAGCAGGCCCACCAATTCGACGAGCAGATGTCGAAAGTGACCGAGGGACACCCCAGCGGAGAACTGCGCGCAGCGCTGAGCAGCGTGGCCTCAAAATGGGCCTTTATCCGCGGCTCCTACATCAACTACAACGACAACAACGTGTCGTTCGTGATTGATCGCTACTCCAAGGAAATTCTCAGGCAGCTGGCTGAGGCCATTGCCATGATGACGGGCACCCCGGTGCCGGAACAGGCCACGGCCCAGGCGCCCAACAGCTAACACCTCTGGCCGGGCACACCTCAGTGCCCGGCACCTTGCGACAGTTTCCGGATCCAGGAAATGGGCTTTTCCAGGTCGTCAATCGTTGCCGACTCATCCCAGACAAACCCAATCCCCCGCTGATCGGCCAGCCACCCCTTGAAGGCGCCGGACAGTTCGGGAAGCTCTTCAGCTCCCGGAATAGCACGATGGTCTTCGCCCGGCTCAATCCGACGAGGAATCAGTAGCGCCCGGCGATCAACGGCGACCTCGGCAGACCAGGGTGCCCAGTAGAGCATCAGCAGTCCACCCTGCCCCGGCTCGGCAAAGCGATCACGCACCTGGCCTTTGACGGATTCCACCTTCAGACCTTTACTCATGGCGTGATTCCGCAGGCGAACCCGGCGCCGCTCATCCGCGGTGGGCTTGACCCAGGACCAGGAACCAATCAGGAATGCGAGGATCAGGATAATTATAAGCCACTTGGTCAATGCACTATCCTTTTACAAACAACAGAAAAAATTTGACGCATATCAGTGATATCACGTCACCCGTCATCTAGATTGATGATAATACGGCAACCCGCTGAAGCGAGAGGAAATGACGATGTACAAGACCATTCTTGCTGCGATCGATCTGACGGAAGAAGCCGATCAGGTGATTACCCGCGCCAGTGAACTGGCCGGCATCCACCAGGCCGAACTGGTTCTTCTGCATGTCGTCGAGCCCGTTGGATACGCCTATGGCGGAGATATTCCTATGGATCTCACCGAGCTGCAGGAGCAGCTGGACAAGTCCGCCCGGGATCAGCTGACCGACCTCGGTCACAAACACGGCATTGAAGACAGGAACCTGCTGGTGACGGTGGGCCGGCCGGAAGCCGAAATCCACCGGGTCTGCGAGGAACGTGGCGTGGATCTGGCCGTCGTGGGCAGCCACGGCCGTCACGGCATACAGCTGCTACTGGGCTCCACCGCCAATGGCGTGCTCCACGGCGCCAAGTGCGATGTGCTTGCGGTCCGCATCAACTAGGTGCTGAAATTCCGATGTGGCGCCAACTTACGGCGCCACACCGATATCATGCTCATCCAGCTTTGCTTCGAGTTTGCGCAGCTGCGTCTCCAGTGAATAGGAAACGCTTGAGGCCATGGAAAAGAAATTCAACAACGCCTTCAGGTTGCTGTCGCCCTGACAGAACGTGTGAATCCGTTGCCAGAGCGCCTGGTTGACCAGTTGCAGTCGATGGTTGCGCTCCACCAATCCCTGCAACTCCCAATCCGGCGTCTTGTGATGGCGCTTTCCGAAATACTGCTGCAATAAATACAGCGACACGCTGCGCATGATGAATTCGTCGGTGCTGGCGAACGGCATGTGATGAACCGCCATGGCACGCAGTTCACCCAGGATCGGGCACTGGCTGGTCGCCATGATCAATCCAAGCAGCGAACGCAACGCTTCCTCCAGCGTCGTTTCCTTCTCGTAACGCCGGCGTCCGTCGTCCACGCGCACCGTCACTTTCTGGTAGGCGTTTTCATCTCGAAACGCATCCACAACCGGCAACATATCCACGGCTGCCGGGCAGTGACTGACGTCCGTTTTCTTGAGGGGGCAATTACTGCACTGACAGTGCCCAAGACGTGTCCATTCTGGCAAACCGGCGGTATCCGACGCCGGCTTCGCATCCATGTCCACCTGGAAATCCCGGGTGTCGCCTTCGCTCAGGGCAAAGGAATAGGTAACGCTCATTCAGGACCCTTTATCAACTTCTGACCATCGGGAATACCCTCGCTGAGTGTACTGGATTACGACGGCCGACAACGTGATATTTGGTTTGATTTTACAATGGCAGGTCTGGAATTATCCCCAAAATTGAACCCGGTCATCATGCGACATTCGTTGGGTGGCTCAGCCTGCCATTTCCTCCAGCTCCATCCAGCGTTCCATCGTCTGCTCCAGCTCCTGCTCCTTGGCTGCCAGGGCCTCCAACGTCTCGGAGACTTCGTCATGGGGGCGGGTATAGAAGGCCGTGTCTGACACGGTGGCCTGCAGCGATTCAATCTCACCTTCAAGCGCCGAAATGCGGTCCGGCAAGCCTTCCAGCTCCAGCTTGAGCTTGTAGCTCAGCTTGCGATTGCCGCCACCCGCAGACTTCGCCTTCGGCGATGCGGCTTTTCCGCCACCTTCCGGCTTCGGCTTTTCCGTCGGCCGTGCCGGTCGCTCCGACGGGAACACCCCGCCCTGCCGGCGCCAATCCTCGTAGCCCCCGACGTAGGAGCGCACGCGACCGGATCCATCGAGAAACAGCGTATCGGTCACCACGTTGTCGAGGAATTCACGATCGTGACTGATGACGATGACTGTGCCGCTAAACGCCACCAATTGAGATTCCAGCAACTCCAGGGTTTCCACGTCCAGATCGTTGGTGGGCTCATCCAGCACCAGGATGTTGGCCGGTTTACTGAACAGTTTGGCCAGCATCAACCGCGCCCGTTCGCCACCGGAGAAAACCCGGACGGGTGAACGCGCCCGTTCCGGTGAAAACAGGAAGTCCTGCAGATAACCCAGAACATGTTTCTGCTGACCGTTGATATCAATAAATTCCCGGCCTTCGGCCAGGTTCTCCAAAGCGTTCTGATCCGGATCCAGCTCCCCGCGCAGTTGGTCGAAGTACGCCACCGAACGGTTCGTACCGAGCCTTACCTGGCCCTCCCCAGGCTCCAGATTGCCAAGCAGCAGGCGCACCAGGGTAGTCTTGCCGGTACCGTTTTCGCCAATCAAACCCAGCTTGTCTCCACGCATGATGGTCAGGTTCAGATCCCGGATGATCGGATCCTGATCGCCATAGGCAAACGCCGCGTCCTTCGACTCGACAACCAGCTTCCCGGAACGGGCCGCGTCCTCAATCGCAAAGCTGGCGTTGCCACCGCGCTCGCGGCGTTGACGCCGCTCCTCGCGCATCGCTTTCAGGGCTCTGACGCGTCCCATGTTGCGGGTTCGGCGCGCCTTGATACCCTGACGAATCCAGGCCTCTTCCTGGCGCAACTTGCGGTCGAATTCAGCGTTCTGCCGCTCTTCTTCCTCCAGCGCCTTTTCTTTCAGATCCAGATAACGATCATAAGTGGCCGCGAAGCTGACCAATTGACCACGGTCCAGCTCTACAACCCGCGTTGCCAGCCGGCGAATAAAGGCCCGGTCGTGACTGACAAACAGCAGCGCGCCAGCGTATTGCCGAAGGGTGTCTTCAAGCCAGGCTATAGCAGGCACATCCAGATGGTTGGTCGGCTCGTCCAGCAGCAACAGGTCGGGCTCGGCCACCAGGGCCTTGGCCAGCAGCACGCGGCGCTGCCACCCGCCTGACAAAGTGGCCAGCACCCGATCCGGGTCCACGCCAAACTGCGCCAGGATGGCGCTCACCTTCTGGTCCAGGCGCCAGCCATCGAGCGCTTCCAGCTTTTCCTGGACCTGCATCAAGCGCTTCAGGCTGGCGTCGTCCGCCTGCTGGGACAGCGTGTGGAACTCCGCCAGCAATTGTCCGGTTTCCGGAAAGGCATCGGCGACCACCTCGTATGCCGTACGCTGGTCGTCCGAAGGCAGCATCTGCGGCAAGACCGCCATGACCGCACCGTCCTCAAGCCGGACGGTGCCGCCGTCCGGGGTGACCTCGCCGAGAATCACTTTCAGCAGCGTCGACTTGCCCTCCCCGTTTCGGCCCAGCAGAGAAACCCGCTCACCGCGCTCGATCATCAGGCGCGCGTCGTCCAGCAATGGGTGCAGGCCGTAGGCCAGGGAAACGCCCTCAAGGCTCAGCAATGGCATGAATCAATGATCCTCACGAAAAGCTATGTCAAATGTATCGCCGACACGAATGGTGGCCGGACCGGAGTGCACGGCGTTCACACCGAACATGACGCCGTCCGGGGTCCGCCGGAAACGGCCCAGCTCCCGCAGCGGCTGCAGGTTGTCGGAGCGGACGCCCTCGTCTGGATGAACGGTCGTCATCAGGCAGCGTGAGCAAGGTTTCACCAGATCCAGCGTAAAGTCGTCGCGGTGCAACCGGACCCACCGATCTTCGTCAAAGGCGTCGCCACCGGACACCACGATATTGGGTCGAAAACGACGCATGTCCACGGACTCGCCAATCCGTTGCGAGAGAGCCGCCAGCGATGCCGTATGGGTGATCAGAAAGGGAAACCCGTCGGCGAAGCTGACCCGCCGATCTTCCGGCACGTAGTTCCGGTCAACCGGGCGAACGCTGGATTCGGGCATATACGCCAACTCCACCCGAACGCCCAGCCAGTCGCTCAGCAACTCGGCAGGCCCCGGCTCGGCCAGTTGCGCCTTGACCCAATCCCGCCAGACCATTACTCGACGCTCGCGCTCGCTGTCGAACACCGGAACCGGGCTTTCCTGCCCCGGAATCGACAGCGTCAGAACGCCATCCTGGAGTGCAGAGTGAACCAGGGCCAATTGCGGCTGCTCGCGCTGCGTTATGAAACGCCCCTCTTCATCCACCACCATCCAGCGGCGATCGCCGGCCGGCCCGAAATCATCCAGAGTGACGGCATCCACCTCGACGCCGTGGAGGGATTTGACCGGGTAGTAGAAAAGCTGTTCAACCGTCAACTGCGCCATGATTCGGCCTCCGTGCAAAAGACGAAGAATACCAGCGGCGTGAACAAACTGTCAGTGCAGAAACGAAAAAGCCCGGCACGAGGCCGGGCTTTTTCTGGAATTTGGAGCGGGAAACGAGATTCGAACTCGCGACCCCAACCTTGGCAAGGTTGTGCTCTACCAACTGAGCTATTCCCGCTTTTCATTGGACCTGACAACCAGACCCTGAACCGGATTTTTAAGGCATCCGATCGAGCACGCTTTTTATAGTGCTCATCCCTGCCCTCGCTTTTTCAATCGCTGTGATATCAGCGATTGGCTCGGGCGTTCGCTGCGGAGCAGCTCACCCAACTGAGCTATTCACGCTTGTCTGAAAGGGCTACCCCTCTCAACGGCTGCGTATTCTACGGAATCGACCGTTTCCGTCAACCACTTTTTTGATCTTTTTTCTCGCCCAGCGATTCCAGGTAAGGCTAGAGGGAATCGGGCTCGGATGTCGACACCGATCCGATGAAACCTGAAATTGAGAATGTGCATTCGCAATGCCGTTCGGCTTCCACTCCCAGACGGCAATTCGCCATGCGATCTGGGTGGTCCCGGTCAATGAACGGTTGAACGTCGCTAATAAAGCGTGCCGTTCAGGTTGCCAGTCTCTGGCGCTGTGACGTCGCCGCCCGTTGGCGCCACGCCCATTAACATCCCAATGACCCGTTGCAGCGTTTCTTCCACGAAACTGCTGCTGAACCGCTCACGGAACAGCAGGCCATCGTACCCCATCCCCGACACCACACTGATCAGGAGCGCGGCGTCCCGGCGAGGGTGATGCGTTCCCAGGCGTTTCATGATGGATTCGACACCGTCCAGCCAGGCTTTGCGATATTCCTGGGCCAGCGGCTCCAGCCCCGGCTCCCGCATGGCTTCCGCCAGGAACGCCTGTTCCGTCAGGACCGAAGACGTGTTGTCCCGGATCTGCTGCACGAAATACCGGGCAATATAGGTCGCCAGCTCAGCCGCCAGGCGTTCCCGCCCCTGCAGGCTGTGCAGACTGCCCCGCACAAGGGCGCGGTCTATGAGGCCGTTGAGCCCACTGTAGAAAGCCTCCAGTTCGCGATTCGCCTTTTCTGCGAACAGCATGAAGGCGTCCTGGATGAGTTCTTCGATGTCCTTGAAATAATACGTTGTCGAGGCCAGGGGCACGTCCGCCAGTTTGGCAACCGGTCGGTGCTTGATCCCCCTCACGCCCTCGTGGGCGGCTATTTCCAGCGCTGCCTCCAGAATCTTGCGCCGACGGGTTTCACTTTTGGCACGCGCGGCCTTCCGACCGTGGTAGTGAATGGATTCCTGCAACGCCCCGCCGACAACAGACTCAGCACCCGGCTTGTCGTCCGTCATCACTCTGTTCCGTTCTTGCTTGTTGACTCCAGGGCCATTTTTCTTTTTTTGTGCATGCCCTGTTGATTGGATTATAGGGTAGCGTCCTGCCGGTGTTGTACGAACTGGAGACCGTTAACGATTTATTAAAGGCAACCCCATCGGCGGATGCGTGTTCCTACCACCCTATTCTGACGAAAAAATCGACAGAAAATAGTGACCGGGATCATTATTGACCGAATCGCTGCCCGCCGTCGGCCAGGTAAGCCGCCTCCGCCTCTGTGGAATGGCGCCCCAACAACGCGTTTCGATGGGGAAAACGGCCAAATTTGGCGATGAGATCCCGGTGCTGGCAGGCCGATTGATAGAAAGAAGACAAAACATCCCGCAGGCGCCCGTCCGCCGTTGCCATCAGTTGTTCGTACAGCGCCACGCCTTTTTCCTGATCCGCCAGCCTCTCCGAATGCTGCAACGGCATCAGGAAGAAACCCCGCTGGATCAAAGGCAATTGTACATCCACCCCCTTGTCCAGCCCCTCCAGGCAGCACCGACGAGCAAGGGCGTCATTGTCGAACGCCATGGCCCGGCCCCGATGGATGTTGCGTGAGAACTGGTCCAGCAACAGGATTTCCGCCAATGCGCCCGTCGCATCGCTGCGCCACTCCGACAGACCCTCCTCGGAGGCCACCAGCACCAGGGACAGGAACCGGCGCCGGATTTCCCAATCGAACGATCGACTGGACTTGAACCAGCGTTCACGATGGTGGGCATCGGGCAGACCGTCCCGATCGAGCTCACCGAACCAGAAATAAATGACTTCCTGCGCTGATAGCATCTTCATCCTCCCTACGACGCTTACCCTGCCCACATGCTCCAATCCGGCATACTATACGTAGAGCATGGGTAAACGTCAGTTCGAGGCCCTCAAGGCCATCCATCTCATTTTACCAAGGAGTGACCCGCAGAATGTCAGATCACCGCGTCCTATTGCTCGCCCATGGAAGCAGCGATCTCCAATGGTGCCGAACCTTTGAAAAACTGGCCGCACCGAGTCTGGCGTCCGTGCCCGATTCAGCCATTGCCTATATGGAACTGAGCGAGCCGTCGCTGGATGACGAAATCGCACGGGCCGCGCAGGACGGTGTGGCCCGGGTGACGGTGTTGCCGTTGTTCCTCGCTGCGGGCCGCCACCTTCGCAAAGACGTGCCCGCCATGCTGGACCGCCTGGCAAGCGAACACCGGGTTGAAATCAGCCTGGCAAGCCCCGTGGGCGAGCATCCTTTACTGGGGGATGCCATTCGCCATATCGTGGAAGAGACCCTCACACAGACATCGTCCCACTAACGCTGGAGTCACCAAAGATGACGCAGCACATCCTGATCACCGGCGGAACCGGCTTTATCGGGCAGCGGTTGTGTCCCGAACTGCTGAAACGGGGTTACCGTCTTACGGTATACAGCCGCAAATCCGACGATGACGTCCGCGCCCTATGCGGTCGGGTCGAGTCTCTCCACGATCTGGCCGACATCCCTCGCCTCGATGCCATCGACGCCGTCATCAATCTGGCCGGCGAAGGCCTTGCCAATGCCCGCTGGACCGACAAGCGCAAGCGCATCCTGCGGGAGAGCCGGATTGATCTGACACGGTCGCTGGTCGATGCCCTCACTCAGCGCGAGCAACAACCCGGCGTCTTTGTTTCAGGCTCCGCCATCGGTTACTACGGCAGCCACGGCGGGGAACCGGTGACCGAAGATGCGCCGGTAAACGACGACTTTGCCCACCGACTCTGTGCCGACTGGGAAGCGGAGGCCCGCCGGGCCGAAGAACTGGGCAGCCGGGTCTGCCTGTCCCGAACCGGCGTCGTTCTGGGTCCGGATGGTGGCATGCTGGACCGTCTGTTGTTGCCTTTCCGACTGGGTCTCGGCGGCCGCCTGGGCGATGGCCAGCAGTACCTGTCCTGGGTCCACCGCGACGACGTGGTGAATGCCCTGATCTGGATGCTGCAAACTCCGGACGCCAGCGGCGCCTACAACGTGGTCAGCCCACACCCGGTCACCAACCGGGCATTCACCCGAACGCTGGGCCAGGTCCTACATCGTCCAACCCCCTTCCCCATTCCGGCGTTTGTCTTGCGTACGGCATTGGGCGAGTTGTCCGCCATGCTTCTCGAAGGCCAGCGCGTTATGCCCGCCAGGCTACAGCAGGCAGGATTCGGCTTTACTCACCCCAATCTGGAGGAAGCCCTGAGCAGCATTATCGATTAATGGCGGTTGTCGGCGAGATTGGGCGACACCTCACATCAGCATGGCAGGGGCTCTGGTAGCCTCATCGTATCCGTATCAAAGCTGGTTGTTACATGCGTTGCACCGTTCCCCTGTTGGCGCTCATCGCCATTCTGCTCCTGCCAGAGGCCGCTTTGGCGAGCCCTCGCGGAGCGCAAAGCTTTGAAACCTGCAGCATGGTCACCAGCGAGTACATTACCGTTCTGCAGCTGATTCGCCAGGGCTTCACTGGACAGCAGTTGACCGATAACTTACCCGGGCTGGACAAGCCGGGGGCTGAGCGCGTCCGTCTATTGGAAAAGGCCGTGAAAGACGAGGGTCTGGAGGAGACCTTTTCAGCGGTCAATGCCGAGTTCGCCCGTTGCAGCAAACGGGTCTACCAGCGCCGGGGAAAACCGGAACCAGACAGCCGCGAAGGCCATTTCTACTTCTGCGCCGGCGAGAACAAGTTACGCTACGAAATCCTGATGGCTGCGATCCTGGATGCGGATATCGATGCCGTCCTCGGGCAGGTTCCGGCCAGTCGTGAACGGATCACCCGGGCGATCTTCAAACTGCAGGCCAACCAGGGCCCACTGGCCGCCTTCGACGCCATCGGGGACGAACTCAAGTACTGTCTGAATGGGACCAGCTAACGACCCAAACTTTTTTCCAAAAAACGTTTGACAGTGCCGGGGGCCTTACTTAATATACGCGCCACCTCGACGAGGCAAGCTTTTCAAGCAGATGCGTCCCCTTCGTCTAGTGGCCTAGGACTCCGCCCTTTCACGGCGGCAACAGGGGTTCGAACCCCCTAGGGGACGCCATTTTCTCTCCCTCCCGTTTCCGGGAAAGCCAACATCACCCCAACTTTGACAACATCCTGTCCGGGGCGATGAATTCCAGATCCTGAGCCAACGCAACGCCTTCACAGGTCAGTTTCCCCTGCGCGACATTCAGGCCAGGCAGAAAGCCCGCATCCCCCTGCAGTGCCTGGCGTACTCCCTGATCCGCGAGTTTCACGACATAAGGCAGCGTGGCATTGGTCAGCGCCAGCGTCGACGTTCTCGCCACAGCCCCGGGCATGTTGGCAACGCAGTAATGCACGACGCCGTCCACCACATAGGTGGGATCATCATGGGTCGTCGGATGGGACGTTTCCGCACAACCGCCCTGGTCAATCGCCACATCCACCAGCGCCGAGCCATCCGGCATGACACCCAGCAGATCCCGCGTGATCAGCCGTGGCGCCGACGCGCCGGGGATAAGAACAGCACCAACCACCAGATCCGCTTCCGCAAGCACCGTTTCGATCGCGTCCCGTGTCGAGTAAAGGGTGGTGATCAGCCCCCGGTAGTGCTGATCCAGCTCACGGAGCACGGGGACCGACCGGTCCAACACCGTCACCCGGGCGCCGAGCCCAACGGCCAACTGCGCTGCATTGCGCCCGACCACACCGCCACCGATCACCACCACATTGCCGGGGTGGACGCCTGGGACCCCGGACAGCAGGACACCGCGCCCGCCACGCACTTTCTCCAGTGCCTGCGCCCCCGCCTGGATGGCCAGCCGACCGGCGACTTCGGACATGGGCGCCAACAACGGCAAGCTGCCGTGGCGATCGGTGACGGTTTCATAGGCGATGCAAGTGGCACCGGAGGCCAGTAGATCCTGGGTCTGATCCGGATCCGGCGCCAGGTGCAGGAAAGTGAACAGAACGTGGTGGGGTTTCAGCAGCGCCCGCTCCTGGGCCTGGGGCTCCTTCACCTTGATCAGCAATGACGCCCCTTCGAAAACCGTTTCGGCGTCGGGAACGATACGGGCTCCGGCCCGCTCGTACAGGTCGTCCGAAAACCCGGACCCGTCGCCGGCCCCCTGCTGGACCAGCACATCGTGACCGTGCTCAGCGAGCTCGCGAGCCCCGGCGGGCGTGAGCCCGACCCTGTATTCGTGGTTCTTGATTTCCTTGAGTACGCCGACCGTTGTCATCACACCCTCCCGAATGCACCGTGAATGGGTCGCTGAAAAAGGTTTCTTCAGTATAGGAGAGACAGGGAATTCCGCAGAACGCCATAACCCTCTGTCAATAAAGAATGAATCCTGCTTCGCTCAATGAAACAGAGCGTATTGCGGCCAATCCATCGACAAGGGGTAACAATGATCAGAATATGAACAATGAACACCCGTTCATCTCTCAACTTTTGCAAAATCACACAGTTAATTGATGAAGCCCAAGGGCATTCAAGAAAATCAACTGCTATAGTCCTTTATGGAAAGCGCCTCTGTTTCAACCTGATCGGCTGAGCGCAGAAGCTGTACCGCCCCTATCCAACGGCACGCTTTTCCGGCGGGACCGAGACTATGTATTTGATGACTTCGACAACATGTCAAACCTGTCGACGAGACTAAGCCAATTCAAGACCAGTTCGCCGCTGTCATTCCGGTTGCTGGCGTATATCCTGCTATTCAGCTCTCTGTTCACGCTGTTTGCTTCGGCGATTCAGGTGTACACCGATTTCCGCAAGGACGTGTCCCTCGTCGACGAACGTATGTCCGTCATCGAGACCAGTTACGCCAGCAGCCTGTCGCGCAGTTTGTGGGCCCTGGACCAGAAGCTTCTGCAGGTGCAGATGGAAGGCATCCTCAGTCTTCCGGATATCGTCCACCTGCGCCTGAAAATCTACCCTGACTCCGAAGTGGTGATGGGAGAAGTCCCCAGGGAAACCTCCACCATGACCCGCACGTTCGTGCTGACTCATGAAGGGGATGAGCTGTACAAGCTGGGTGAGCTGACCATTACCGCCAGTCTGGCCGATATTTATCAGGACCTGCGCCGAAAGGTGCTGGTTATCCTGACCACTCAATTCTTCAAGACCTTCTTCATTTCGGTGCTGATCATCTGGGTCTTCCAGTACTTCGTGACGCGCCACCTGACCACCATGGCCCAGTATGCCCGCAGCTTCTCGTTGCGGAACCTGCAGCAACCGCTGGCACTGGACCGTCCGGACACGGAGGTCAACCGTCGCGACGAGCTGTCCCAGGTGGTGGATGCCTTCAATCAAATGCGCGAGCGATTGAATGAAGACATGCAACGTCAGGAAGAGGATGCCTCCGAGATCCGAAAGCTGTCACTGGCTATTGAGCAGAGCCCGTCCTCGGTCATCATCTGTGACCGGCACTGGCACATTGAATTTGCCAACCACAAATTCTCCCAGCTGACCGGTTTCACGCTCGGGGAAATTCGCGGCAAGCACCCGGGCATGCTGACCAGCGATACGTTCTCCCAGAGGGAAAACCAGCAGCTCTGGCAAAACGTTCGACTGCAGGTCCAACGCGTCGGTGTCTGGCAGGGGGAAATCAACAGCGCCCGCCGCAGCGGCGAGCGCTTCTGGGAACAGGTGATCGTTACGCCGATCAAGGACGTGGACGGCAACCCGACCCACTACCTGATCCTCGGCGAAGACATCAGCATCCGCAAACGCTATGAACAGCAGCTGCTGCGCCAGGCCAACTATGACATTCTCACCGGCCTGCCCAACCGGATGCTGGCGCTGGATCGCCTCAAGCTGGCCCTGGCCCAGGCCCGCCGTGAAGAAACCCTCGTCGGGGTGATGTTCCTCGACCTGGACAACTTCAAGCACATCAACGACACCATGGGTCACGAAGCCGGGGACAACCTGCTGATCGAGGCCTCGCGCCGTATCTCCAGCTGCCTGCGGGGCACCAGTACCGTGGCCCGTCTGGGTGGCGACGAATTCCTGGTCATCCTGCCGGGGCTTCACGAGCCTGACGCGACCGAACAGGTGGGTGACCGCATCCTGCAGACCTTCGCCCCACCCTTCCAGCTGAATGGGCAGGAAGTGTTTGTCAGCACCAGTATCGGCATCGCCATTTACCCCACCGACTCCGACAACAGTGGCAACCTGCTGCAGCACGCCGACGCGGCTATGTACCAGGCCAAGAGCAAGGGCAAGAGTGCCTATGAACGGTTTGCCCCGGAGATGAAGGAAGTCTCCCACGAGCGGCTGCAGATCGAATCCCGCCTGCGCCGGGCGCTGGAACTGGATGAATTCGAACTTTACTTCCAGCCCATCGTGGAAACCGCCTCCGGCCAGTTGATCGGCGCGGAAGCCCTGATCCGCTGGAACAGCCCCACCATGGGCCTCATGATGCCGGATAAGTTCATTCCGCTGGCTGAAGAAACCGGCCTGATTATCCCCATCGGCGAGTGGGTGATTCAGCAGGCCTGTGCGGCTGCACGACAATGGCACGAGACCACGGGGCTGAAACTCAGCATCGCCGTCAACGTGTCACCACGACAGTTCCGCGACCCTTCATTCGTGGACGCGGTCAGCCGTGCGGTGTCGGAACAGCGACTGGATCCGGCCTGCCTCGAGCTGGAGATCACCGAACGACTGATCCTGGATAACACCATCGAAACGGCCGACATCCTGCGGCGCCTGGACGAGATGGGGGTGCGCCTCTCCGTCGATGACTTCGGCACGGGTTACTCCGCCCTGAGCTACCTGAAGTCCTACCCCTTCGACACGCTGAAGATCGACAAGTCGTTTATTCGGGACGTCATGATCGAGCCGGGGGATGCCGCGCTGGTCCGCGCGATTATCAACATGGCCCACAGCCTCGAACTGCAGGTGATTGCCGAAGGGGTGGAAGAAGAGGCCCAGACCCACTTCCTCAAGGCGCAGGGCTGCGACTACGCACAGGGCTACTTCTACAGCCGCCCGGCTTCCGCCGACTCGTTCGTGGAATGGATCCGCAACAACCACCGGGCATCCTGCACTTAGAACCCCCAAGGCCAACGCAAACAAAAAAGGCGCCGGATTCGAGAGAGTCTCGAAACGGCGCCTTTTTTCGCGTTCGGAATCGCTTGCTGACGGGCTCGCAGCCTAGCGCGACTTCTTGCTCTTCTGCTTCTTCTTCGTCTTGCGAACGTGTTGCATCATGCGCTTTTTCTTCGCCTGTTGGCGTGGCGTGAGACGGTTCACCCGACCGGCAAACGGGTTCTCACTGGAACGGAATTCAAAGCGGATCGGCGCCCCCCGCACGTCCAGGACGCGGCGGAAGGTATTCTCCAGATAACGCTTGTAAGCATTCGGCAAGGCATCGGTCTGGTTGCCGTGCACCACCACCAGCGGCGGGTTGGAGCCGCCCTGGTGAGCGTAGCGCAATTTGATGCGACGTCCGTTGACCAGCGGCGGCTGGTGCTGGGTCAGCGCGTCTTCCAGGATGGCCGTCAGACGATTGGTCGGCCACTTGGCCATGGCCGACTCGTAGCACTCACCGATGGAATCGTACATCACGCCCACACCCGAGCCGTGCAAGGCCGAAATGTAGTGCTTGTCGGCGTAGTCCAGGAACTCCAGGCGGCGGGCCAACTGCTCCTTGACGCGACCGCGCTGCTCGCCGTCCATCCCGTCCCACTTGTTGACGGCGATCACCAGCGAGCGGCCGGCCTCCAGCACAAATCCGATCAGATGCAGATCCTGGTCAACCAGCCCCTCCCGGGCATCGATCACCAGAATCACCACATGGGAATCTTCGATCGCCTGCAGCGTCTTGATGATGGAGAATTTTTCCACCGTCTCCCGGACGCTCTTGCGCCGGCGCACACCGGCCGTGTCGATCAGCGTGTACTCCTGACCCTGGCGCTCATAGGGAATGTAGACGCTGTCCCGGGTCGTGCCCGGCATGTCGTAGACCACCACCCGCTCTTCGCCGAGCATCCGGTTGACCAGCGTGGATTTACCCACGTTGGGCCGTCCGACCACACCAATGCGAATCCCCGGATAGCGCTCGGCGCTGTCTTCCTCGACCTCTTCCGCTGAAGGCAACAGATCCTCCAGCATGGAGCGAATGCCACGGTTGTGGGAGGCCGCAATCAGATAGACCGACTCAAACCCCAGCTGATAGAACTCGGAGGCCGCCACATCCGGATCCTGGCCGTCGGTCTTGTTGACCACCAGGTGGGCAGGCTTGCCGGAACGCCGCAGCTGGTTGGCAATCAACTCGTCGCCGGACGTCAGGCCGGCACGGCCGTCCACCAGGAACAGCACGATGTCCGCCTCTTCCACGGCGAGCATGGACTGGCGCGCCATTTCCGCATCAATGCCCTCTTCGTCCCCGGTCAGGCCACCGGTGTCGATCACGATAAAGCGCTGGCCTTCGTACTGGCCCTCGCCGTACTTGCGATCGCGGGTCAGGCCGGCAAAGTCGGCCACCAACGCATCCCGGGTGCGGGTCATCTGGTTGAACAGGGTCGATTTGCCCACGTTGGGGCGTCCAACCAGGGCGATTACAGGGGTCATAGAGCGTTCGTCAGTCAGAAAGTGGAATCCCGGCCGTGCACAGCCGGGATCGGATTCAGTCGGATTCGCGCAGCTTGAAGGCTGCCAGTTCACCACTGTTGCCGTAAATATAGATCAGGTCACCGTCAACGATCATCGGCACACGCAATCCGTCGTCGTCCACTTGCAGCTGGCCCTGCAGAGAGCCGTCCAACTGCGAGAGGATATGCACATAGCCTTCAAAGTCGCCAGTCAGCAGGTAGCCATCCAGGGAGGCCAGACCGGTGGTCTGCCGCCATTCCAGTTTATCCTGCGACCAGATTTCCTTACGGTTGAACAGACTATACGCACTGATCACGCCGTTCGATCCGGAAATGTACAGGTTGCCATAGTCCAGGGTTGGTGACTGGAAGCTGCTGGCCGCCCGTTTCCAGATTTCCTGGCCGGTGCGCATATCCACCGCGGCCACGTTACCTTTGTAACCTGTCACATAGGCTACGCCGTCGCGCACCACCGGTGTACCATCCACGTCAACCAGACGTTCAAGCTCCGTCCGGCCACTGGGTTCACCGACGGAATACTGCCATATCGGCTGGCCGGTATCGGTCAGCAGGGCGTACAGTTGGCCACTTGAAAAGGCGACCAGGGTGACTTCCGAGCCGACCCAGGGGGTCGCGGTACCCCGGAAACTGAGAACCGGGATAACGCCATCGTACTGCCATTTCTTTTCCCCGGTATCGGCATCGTAGGCCAGTGCCTTGCCGTCGATGGTCTGGACGACCACCACCGAGCCGTTGGACTGCGGCGGCGCCAGGATCTCGCTGGGCAGCTTGACCGACCAGACCTCTTCGCCTTTCTTTTCCCGGGACAGTGCCAGCAACTCACCCTTGCGTGAGCCCACATAGAGATGATCGGCATCCGCACCGACCCCGGCCAGGATGGGACGCTCCAGGTCCGTTTCCCAGTTGTAGTCGCCATTCTGCGGGTTCAGGGAGACCAGCTCACCATCACTGGAGACCGCGAACAGTTCACCGTAGGAAAGCACCGGCTGAAGGAACAGCAGCTGCTCGTCATCACCGTCGCCGACGGAGGTATCCCAGACTTCATCCAGCCAGACGCTGCTTTCAATCTCAGGCAGGGGCTTGGGCTGCTCGAACGTGTCGTTGGAGCTGCATCCAGCCAGCAGCCCCGCCAGGCCGACACCGATCAGGCACTGGCGAACAAGGCGCAGGCGCCGCATCAAGCATCCTCCCCAACGGCCATGTCGGCCATCTTCAGCTTGAGCAGCGGGCTCGGCGCACTGCCGGCAGCTTCGCTGGCTGCGGTGTAGGCCTTGCGGGCACCGTCCAGATCGCCCTGGGCGCGCAGGATGTCGCCCTCAAGTTCAGCATAAAGGGCTTTGTAGGCACCCGGATCCTTCACGGAACGCAAGGTTTTCAGGGCGTCGTCCGCCTGGTCCGCTGCGAACTGGGCCTGGGCCAGACGCTCACCGATCATGATCTTGAGCGGGCCTTCCGCCGCATGTTCGCGGGCCCATTCAAGCGATTCAGCCGCTGCCTTGGGATCGTTTTTCTCGCTGAACTGGTGCGATGCCAGGATCAGCGAACCATAGACCGCGTAGGCGCTATCACTGTATTCGTCCTGGAGTTCCTTGGTCACGAACTCGATGGTCTTTTCCCGCTCATCACCGGCCTGCTGGTTCAGCGCGCTCAGCAATTGCTGGTACTGGGAACCCGCAGCGCTTCGCTCGGCCGCCTGATGGTTCTGCCAGGCCTGCCAGCCGAAGACGATGGCCAGGGCCGCGCCGATACCAATCAGCAGTGCACTGCCGTTCTTCTTCCACCAGTCCTTGATCGCCGCGAGTTGTTCTTCTTCGGTACGCAATTCCACGTCAGTTACTCCGTAAAAACGAAAACGATTGATTCAGTATGTGGGATCAGTCTGCCGCCAGCAGCGCTGTCAGTGTGTCTGCCAGTTCGGACTGGCTGACCGCCTGTTGTTCGCCCTCACTGCGCAGGGGTTTGAGGCTGACGGTTCGGCTCTCGACCTCGTTGTCGCCAATGATCAGCGCGTAACGCGCGCCGCTGCGATCGGCCTTCTTCATCTGGCTCTTGAAGCTGCCGCCGCCGCAATGCAGCACAACCACCTGCTGTGCCATCGATTCCCGCAGCGCTTCGGAGACCTTTAGAGCCTCTGCTTCGCCGGCCTCACCCATGCCCATGACGTATACATCCGCATCGCCGCTGACCGAGGCGGGGACCCGTTCGAGGGTTTCCAGCATCAGCACCAGGCGCTCGATGCCCATGGCAAACCCGACAGCCGGCGTGGGTTTGCCGCCCAGTTGCTCCACCAGCCCATCGTAGCGGCCACCGGCACACACGGTGCCCTGGGCTCCGAGACTATCAGTCACCCATTCGAAGACGGTCTTGCCGTAATAATCCAGGCCGCGAACCAGTCGGGAATTCACCGTGTACTCAATACCGGCGAGCTCCAGGCGCTGTTTCAGACCGGCAAAGTGCTCAATGGATGCCTCGTCCAGGTAATCCACCAGATCCGGGGCGTCCTGCAGGATGGCCTGGGTCTCCGGTGCCTTGGAATCCAGGATGCGCAGCGGGTTGGTTTCCAGGCGACGCAGGCTGTCTTCGTCCAGCCGATCCCGGTAATTCGACAGATAGTCCACCAACGCCTGGCGATAGGTCTTGCGGGCCTCGCTGGTGCCGATGGAGTTGATCTCCAGCCGCACATGGGGCGCCAGGCCCAATGCTTTCCAGAGACGCGCCGTCAGGATCAGCAATTCGGCATCGATATCGGGTCCGGTCATGCCGAAGCACTCGACCCCGATCTGGTGAAACTGCCGGTAGCGCCCCTTCTGAGGACGCTCATGCCGGAACATCGGGCCGGTGTACCAGAGCTTGCGGGTCTGGTTGAACAGAAGGCCGTGCTCTTCCGCGGCGCGTACGCAGCCGGCGGTCCCTTCCGGTCGCAATGTCAGGCTGTCGCCGTTGCGATCCGCGAAGGTGTACATTTCCTTTTCGACAATATCGGTCACTTCGCCGATGGAACGCTTGAACAGATCGGTCTGCTCAACAATCGGCATGCGGATTTCATGATACCCGTAATTGCGCAGCACGCGGCTCACGGTCTGTTCCAGGTACTGCCAGACCGGGGACTGGTCCGGCAGGATATCGTTCATCCCTCGAATTGCTTTGATCTTGGCCAAGGTGCTTTTCCAGTTAATTCGTCTGTCGGCTCGTCGAATACAGTGGGGAACGGACCGGGCCCGTCACCTGACAGGCCGGCGTAGCGGGATCAGACCCGGACCCACTTTTCAGTCATGGGCCCGGGCGATGATGGCGTCGTCCTGCTCTTTGCGGCGTTCGACCTCGTCCCGGATGAGCCTCTCGAGATTATCGACGAGATCTTCGTTATCCAGTTTCTGGTTGGGGCTCCCACCCACGTAAAGCAGGTTACGGGGGCTGCCACCGGTCAGGCCCAGATCCGCCTCTTTGGCTTCGCCGGGACCGTTGACCACGCAACCGATAATGGCCACGTCCAGCGATGTGTTGACGTCCTCCAGTCGGGCTTCCAGGTCATTCATGGTCTGGATAACGTCGAAATTCTGCCGCGAGCAACTTGGGCAGGCGACAAAATTAATACCCCGGGCCCGCAAACGCAGGCTCTTGAGGATGTCGTACCCCACCTTCACTTCCTGCACCGGGTCTGCTGCCAGGGAGACCCGAATGGTATCGCCAATACCGTCCATCAACAGCATGCCCAGGCCGATCGAAGACTTGACGGTTCCGGAGCGGAACCCGCCGGCTTCGGTGATGCCCAGGTGGAGCGGCTGTTCGATCTGTGAGGCAATCTGGCGGTAGGCGGCCACGGTCATAAAGACTTCGGAGGCCTTGAGGCTCACCTTGAAGTCCTGGAAATCGTGACGATCCAGGATATCGATGTGACGCATGGCGGATTCCACCAGCGCTTCCGGCGTGGGTTCGCCGTATTTTCTCTGGAGATCTTTTTCCAGGGAGCCGGCATTGACGCCGATCCGGATCGGGATATTGCGATCCTTGGCCGCATCGATCACGGCACGAACCCGGTCTTCGCGACCGATATTGCCCGGGTTGATACGCAGGCAGTCGACCCCGTATTCGGCCACTTTCAGGGCAATACGGTAGTCAAAATGGATGTCCGCCACCAGCGGGACCGAAACCTGTGACCGAATCCTCGAGAACGCTTCGGCGGCGTCCATGGTCGGTACGGAAACACGGACAATATCCGCGCCGGCCTGCTGCAGCGCTTCGATCTGCGCCACCGTGGCGTCGACATCGCAGGTCTCGGTGTTGGTCATGCTCTGGACAGCGATCGGCGCATCGCCACCAACCGGCACGTTGCCGACGTGGATCTGGCGGGACTGACGTCTTTTAATGGGAGATTCGTGCTTCATACTTTCCTGAATCGGTGGTCTGGATCAGTTTCCCAGCGTCAGGGAGACCCGGTTATTGGGCGCTGGATAGCTCGACAGGTCAACGGCGTCACCGTTAAAACTCAGGCTGACGACGTCAACCGCGCCCAGCACCACTTGAAAGGGGCCCTGACCTTCGTATCGTAATGATTCACCGGCGCGCTTGAGGGACGCCACAACCGTCGTCCCCTCTGCATTCTTGACGGATACCCAGCAATCACCGGTGAACGTTGCACTCAGCACATCACCGGCCGCCGCAACCGGCTGATCTTCGACCGGCGGCACCGGCTCAGGTTCACTGACGTCCGGCTCCGCGGTGTCGTTGGTCATTGTATTATCCGCCGGCGCTGCGACGGAACCCTGGTCAACAGGTTCCGGCGACATCGTTTCATCGGCCGGGGTCGATGCCATCTCTGGCTCCTGGGCCTGTTCGTCGGCCTTCGGAGCCGCAGGAGTGGGGGCAGCGCTGTCGGCAGACTCTTCCACAGCGGCTATCGGCTCGTCGACACTGCCCTGCCCGGCCTCATCAGTCGTTCCGAAGGTGGCTTCCGGGTTGTCGGTGGCTCCGTCATCGGACGCCTGCGAGGTCTCTGCGGCGCCCTCGCCTCCCAGCTTCGGATACAACTCCATTTCCACGACGCGTGTGCCGATCACGGCCACCGCGGCAATCAGCAGAATCCAGATAATCCAGCGAGCGACACGACGCTTCTGCCGCTTTTTGCGTTCGATCGATTCTAGCGGATCTTCCCGGCGTGCCTGTTCGGCTTCCTCGCGCAACGGCTCCAGCTCCATGTCCAGCGTTTCCAACAGGCTTGTCGCGTTCAAACCGACCTGTTCGGCGTAGGCACGGACATAGCCTTTCAGGAAAAGCTCGCTGCCGATCTTGTCGTACTCGCCTTCTTCAATCGCCTGGATCACTGATGGACGAAGATGCTGACTGTCTGCGACGTCGGCCACGGTAATGCCCTTGGCTTCTCGTGCCCGACGCAGCTGATGCCCGACCTCTCCGGTCAGCGGCGCTGCCTCCGGTTGTTCCTGGGTATCATCATTAATCATTCGAAATCAGTGCTCTATACTGTTTGAGTTGTTCCGATTTTGGGTACTGCTTACGCAGAAGTAAAGCCAGGCTGGCCTCACGGTTCTTATCGCCAAAATGATGCGCCAGGCGAAGCCCCGTCAGCAGGCTTTCCGGCGAGTGCTTCAGGTTGGGATTATGTTGCATCATCCCAACCAGTTGATTGTAGTAGTGCTCTGCGGATGCGTATTCGCCCTCGTTCACCAGCGATGTGGACAATGCCAGCAAATAGTTGGCGTTTCCCCGGCTCAGGCCCACGGCTCGCTTGTAGCTCGCCGTCGCATCCTCGATATCGCCCAGCTCGTCCTGGGTCCGTCCCAGGTTATAGAAAACCGAGCCGCGATCGTCGTATTCGGTATCCTCGGACGCCCGGGTGAACTGCGTTTCAGCGTCCTTGTAACGCCCCTGGTTATAGAGGAAAGCCCCGTAGAAAACACGCCCGCGCGTGTAGTTGCTATCACTGTCCAGGGCATTGAGGAAGGATTTTTCCGCCAGATCCGGTTCGCCTTCGGTCTGGTAGATCAGCCCCATGCCAGCCAGGGCACTCGGGCTGTCGGGGTTAATCTGAAGGGCCCGCTCCAGGTGGTCCCGGGCGCGGTCGTAGTTACCCTGCCCAATGTAAGCCATCCCCAGCTTGACGTAGTTCTCTTCCGCCTTCTGCTTATTCGCCTCCCTCGCAAACGGGCTGTCCGTCGTCGTGACACAGCCGGAAAGCGCCAGAAAACCCAGTACCACAAGCACTCTGACAACACAGACAGACAGACCAGGGACTTTCACGCTAAACAGATCCTTCTCGTTTTATAGGGGCGAACCATCATGGAGCAACATGGTGAACGGGAATATAACGCTGGCTGCGACGGGTCCGATCCTCAAACTGGCCAACCAGCTGGCCACACGCCGCATCAATATCATCGCCGCGCGTCGTACGCACGGTGGTGACATAACCTGCCTCATTCAGGATGCCCTGGAAGCGCCGTGTCGCCATCGACTTGGGACGCTTGAAGTCGCTTTCCGGGAACGGGTTGAACGGAATCAGGTTGATCTTGCAGGGCAGTCCCTTCAGGAGCCGGGTCAGCTCGTGCGCATGCTCAAGGTGATCGTTAACGCCGGCAATGACCGTGTACTCGATCGTGACCTTACGCTTGTCCGGCAAACGAGCCAGATAGCGCCGCGTCGCCGCGAGAAGCTCGGCAATCGGGTACTTCTTGTTGAGCGGAACCAGCTTGTTTCGCAGCTCGTCGTTCGGTGCGTGCAGGGAGATCGCCAATGACACGTCGGTCAGTTCACCCAGGCGATCCAGTGCCGGCACCACGCCGGATGTACTCAGCGTCACCCGGCGCTTGGAAAGACCGTAAGCGAGGTCCTCCATCATCAGGTTCATCGCATCGACGACGTTGTCGAAGTTCAGCAGCGGTTCGCCCATCCCCATCATCACCACGTTGGTGATCGGCCGATCCCCGGCGGATTCAAACGGCATGAACGAGCGACGCGCCACCCAGACCTGACCGATGATCTCGGCGGCAGACAGATTCCGGTTGAACCCCCGCTTACCGGTAGAGCAGAACGTGCAGTCCAGACTGCAACCGATCTGTGACGAGACGCAGAGAGTGCCGCGCTCGCCATCCGGGATCAGGACGGTTTCGACGCTGTTGCCGCTGTCCATTCGCATGACCCACTTGCGGGTGCCATCCTTCGACGTTTCGTCGTAGACCACTTCCGGCCCACGAATCTCGGCAACTTCCTTAAGTTTTTCACGTAACGCCTTGCTGACGTTAGTCATTTGATCGAAGTCATCCACACCGTGTTGGTGCATCCACTTCAGGATCTGGGTCGCCCGGAATTTCTTCTCGCCCAGCGATTCAAAAAAGGCTTCCAGTTTGGCCTTCGGCAACCCGAGCAGGTTGGTTTTTTCGGCCGGCGATGTCATGGTCATAACCTCGATCAAATAACCCGTCGGGCGGCAGGCCGAAGCCGCCGCCCTCCAATGGAATCAGCCGCGCGGGCAGATCTCATTGTCGTTGAAGAAATAAGCGATTTCACGCTCGGCGGACGCCGGAGAGTCGGAGCCGTGAACCGCATTGGCGTCGATGGAAGACGCGAAATCGGCACGGATGGTGCCCGGATCGGCTTCTTTCGGGTTGGTCGCGCCCATCAGGTCACGGTTCTTGGCGATCGCGCCTTCACCTTCCAGAACCTGAACGACAACAGGGCCAGAGGTCATGAACGCAACCAGATCCGGGAAGAAAGGACGCTCTTTGTGCTCGGCGTAGAAGCCTTCAGCCTGCTCCTGGGTCAGGTGCATCATTTTGGCGGCGACAATGCTCAGACCGCCTTTTTCGAAGCGGCTGTAGATCTCACCGATGACGTTCTTGGCGACGGCGTCCGGCTTGACGATAGAGAGCGTGCGCTCGTTAGACATGCTAAATCTCCAGTTGGTTATAGGTTAAGGAGCCTCGAAAAACGTCCCGACCATCGATCATGGCCGAAACATTCTCCGAGGCTCCCTAAAAACTAAACGGCGATTATACGCGGGAAGCCGGCGACTGCCTACCGGACCCCCGAACGGGCGCGCTGCCTTTCCCGCAATCGCTCCAGAACGGTGCCAATTTCGCCAATGGCAAAGTCGATTTCCTCTGCGGTCGTGAAACGGCCGAACGAAAACCTCAGCGCGCTGTGAGCCAGCTCATCACTGACACCCAACGCCCTCAGCACATAAGACGGCTCAAGCGACGCCGAGGCGCAGGCTGAGCCGGATGACACAGCCAGTTCCCGCAAACCGAGCATCAGCGATTCGCCGTCAACACCCTCAAAACTCAGATTGACAATACCCGGCACCGAGAGTTCCGCATCGCCATTCAGACTGACGCCGGCCAGCCGGGTCACGCCGGTAAGGAACTGACCTCTCAGCGCCGTCAGGCGCTCGCGCTCACCACCCAGCTCCTCTCCGGCAATCCGGAACGCCTCTCCCATACCCACGATCTGATGCGTCGGCAGCGTTCCTGAACGCATGCCCCGCTCGTGGCCACCGCCATGGATCTGGGCTTCAATACGGACCGCGGGATCCCGGCGCACGTAGAGAGCACCGACGCCCTTGGGCCCGTAGACCTTGTGCCCGGACAGCGACATCAAGTCCACCGCGGTCGTCGACAAGTCGATGGCCAGCTTACCCGCGGCCTGGGCCGCATCCACGTGAAACAGGACGCCCAGCTCTCGCAGCCAGCCTCCGATCGCACCGACATCGGTAATGACGCCGATTTCGTTGTTCACCCACATCAGGCTGACAAGACAGGTCTCTGGCCGCATCGCCTCTTTCACCTGATCCAGCGTCACATGACCCTGGGCGTCGGGCTGCAGATACGTCAACTGCATCCCCTGGGACTCCAGCCACGCGCACGTGTCCAGGACCGCCTTGTGCTCGATGGCGGAAGTGATGATGTGGCCACCCGGATAGCGGGCAGCGACGCCCTTGATGGCGAGGTTATCGGATTCTGTCGCGCCCGAGGTCCAGACAATTTCGCGCGGGTCGCACCCCAGCAGGTCCGCCACCTGACGCCGCGCCCCTTCAACCGCGGCCTCCGCCTGCCAGCCATAGCCGTGGGACCGGGAAGCCGGATTGCCGAACACACCGTCAAGTGTCAGGTGCTCCACCATGCGTTCGGCAACCCGGGGGTCTACCGGCGTGGTCGCCGCATAATCAAGATAGACTGGTTTTTTCATAGCGCTCTGGGATTGAGTGGGACACGGGGTTGTTTCGTTCAGGCCCTGACCACGGGCCGGGACGGGGACGGTCAGACCGGATCGCCCTGCCTCAGGCGTTGGGTATTGATGGTCTCCGCCTGCCGCTGGTTCTGGCGCTCCGCGACCACCTGGATCTCGCGTTTTCGCATCAGGTCAGCCAGACTGATTTCGCTCAGGAACGCGTGAATCTGGTCACTCAGGTCCGACCACAGGTGATGCGTCAGACACTTTTCGCCGTTCTGGCAATCGCCCTTGTTCTGGCAACGGGTGGTATCGAGGGACTCGTTGACCGCATCAACGACTTCCGAGATAAAAACGGTGTCGTACGGTCGACCCAACTGATAGCCGCCGCCAGGGCCTCTGACGCTGACCACCAGCTTGTGGCGGCGAAGCTTGGCAAACAGTTGCTCGAGGTAGGACAGCGAAATATCCTGACGCTGGGAAATATCCGCCAGCGTAACGGGGCCATCCTCGGCGTGCAGCGCAAGGTCCAGCATCGCAGTGACTGCGTAGCGCCCCTTGGTGGTCAGTCGCATGGATTACGGCCTCGAAAGATCGGGAAATGGATTCTACCGACCTGAAAGTATGAATTGACCGACTATTTCAGTCAAGTATTAAGCAGGACGGCAAAACCGCTGCAAGTTCGCGGACTTACCGCCCCACCCGAACTATTCCTTGTCATCTCTGACGCAGTCGAAATCCTCTTCGTCGATCGCTGGCAACGCCCCATTGCGATACTCTTTGTCAACGCGCTGCAGCGCCTTGCACATGCTTTCAATCCGATCATCCACCACATGCATGTGGTCAAGCAGACTGCGAACGGCACGGGCGACCGGATCCGGCATCTCCTCAGTCACGCCATAGGCATCGAAGCCCATACGCTGCTCCATCTCCCAGCGCTTGTCCTTCTCCGCTTCGCTGTCCCGCTTGACGATCACGCGCCCCGGAATACCGACGACAGTGGCATCGGCGGGTACCGCCTTGGTGACCACGGAATTGGAACCGACCTTCGCACGATCCCCCACCTCAAACGGCCCGAGAATCTTGGCGCCGGCGCCGATGACCACACCATTACCCAGCGTGGGATGGCGCTTGCCCTTATTCCAACTGGTCCCACCCAGGGTCACGCCCTGATAGAGCGTTACGTCATCGCCAATCACAGTGGTTTCGCCAATGACGACCCCCATGCCATGGTCGATAAAGAAGCGTCGACCAATGACGGCACCGGGGTGAATTTCGATGCCGGTCAACCAACGGGCAAGCGTAGAAATGGTCCGCGCCAGCCATTTGAATCCCCGACACCAGAGCGAGTGCGCGACACGATAAAACAGGAGCGCGTGCAGCCCCGGGTAATTGGTGAGCACCTCAAAGGTATTCCGGGCCGCCGGGTCGCGGTGGAATACGCTGCCGATATCTTCACGCAAACGCTCGAACATAGTTTATTCCTGTTCCTGCTCCGCTTCGGGGCGACGATCCGCGCCCCCCGCACTTTTCTGCACGGCCGTCAGGATACCGCGCAGAATGTTGATTTCCATCTGATCCAGATGGGCCCGCTGAAACAGTCGACGCAACCGTGTCATCAACTGCCGCGGGTTTTCCCGGCGATGGAAATCAATATCCACGAGCACGTCTTCAAGGTGCCCGAAAAAGCCTTCCACATCGTTGACCGACGCCGCCTTGATATCCCACCCCTCGTCACCGGGCTGCAAGACCGGGCGCAACGCCGTTTCTTCGCCCTGCGCATCCAGCCTTTTCAAGTGATGCATGCGCACTTCGTAGCAGATGACCTGAACCGCCATGGCCAGATTGAGCGAACTGTAGTCCGGGTTGGACGGTATATGAATATGGTAATGGCATCGCTGCAATTCTTCATTGCTCAGGCCGCTGTTTTCGCGACCGAATACAAGCGCCACCTCGCCGTTACCCGCCTGCTCCGCGGCCCGCTCCGCGCAATCGGTCGGTGGAATGACCGGCCAGGGTACTTTGCGCCCCCGCGCACTGGTTCCCATCACCAGTGCACAGTCGGCGATGGCCTCATCCAGCGTATCGACGACCGTTGCCCGATCCAGAATTTCCGAAGCGCCCGACGAGCGGGCGTAGGACGCCTCGTCCGGGAACGACGCCGGATTCACCAGGTAAAGATTGGACAGCCCCATATTTTTCATGGCACGGGCAGCGGCCCCGATGTTTCCGGAATGGGACGTTTCCACCAGGACAATGCGGATGTGGGCGTGTGGGTCGTACTGGGTCATTCAGGCGCCTCTGGCGAGTCAATATCAACGAGGCGGGCAATGATACCAGAAAGCGTACCGTGATGATGCGCTGCAACAGCTCCAGCCGGGTAATCCCCTATGCCCTGTATTCCCAAAAAACGTACAAGCAGGCCCCGTGTTTTGCTATCATACGCGCCCTTTAACCAGTCAAGTGTCAGAGAGATCCATGCAACCAGCGATTAAGATGGCCCTGCGCATTGCGCGCCAGGGTTCCGAGTACCTCAATGCCCATTTTGAACGTCAGGATCCTGCCACTGTCGACGACGCTGCCCGCACCCAACTTGACCGGGCGGAAGCCTCCATCTACGCCAATTTTTCTGAGCAACTGCAGAAGGCGTACAAGGACCACTACATTGCACCAGCCGGCGACATCGACGCCGCGGGCCATGATCTCAGCTGGCATGTGTTTCCGCTGATCGGCAGTGACAACTTCCTGCGCGGCATTCCCGAGTTCGTACTGGCTCTGGTCCAGAAGAAAGGCAACCGGGCCGAGCACATGCTGGTGGTCAACCCGATTACCGGCGAAGAGTATTCCGCCAGCCGCGGTCACGGCGCCGCCCTGAACAGCCGCCGCATCCGCATGAACGGCGCCCAGCAGATCGGTCGAGCCACCCTGTCCACCAACGTCCTCGAGTTTACCCGTGAAACCGAAGACCCACTGGTGTGGGGCGAACTGATCAGCACGCTGGCGCGCGAATCCGGCCGCGTTCGTACTTGCGGCTGTACACTGCTGGATATGGCCCGCGCCAGCGCCGGTCACCTGGATGGCATCGTTGTTTTCCGGCCAACCGCTGTAGAGCAAGCCCTCGGCCTGTTGCTGACTCACGAATCAGGCGGCCTTTCCGGCGACTTCTCGGGCAACCCGTCAAGCCAGGAAAGCAGCCGGCAGCTGGCCATTGCCAACCCCAAGCTGTTCAAGGACCTGCTCAAGACGCTGCACCCGTTCCGCGGCCGCCTGCCCAGGTAAACCCGGCAGCCGCATCGCTTCCGTGCCTGACAGGCACGCATAAAAAAGGCCGCAATTGCGGCCTTTTTTGTTTTTCAGAGCATCACATTTACATCCGGTTCAGCCACTCCGGCGGCTCCTCTTCCTCCGACTGCTGGCCGGCCGCGCCTTCTTTCGCCGGCACGACCAGATCCTCGCGACTGACCCCCATCATGATCAGCAGGTTCGCTGCCACATAGATGGATGAATAGGTACCCACCAGGATGCCGATCAGCAGGGCTATGGAGAAGTTGTGGATCGCCTCACCGCCCAGCAGGAACAGCGCCAACAACACCACGAGCGTCGTGCCCGAAGTGTTCAGGGTCCGGCTCATGGTTTCGGTGATCGAGTGGTTGATGATCTCCTCGCTGTTGCCGGTACGCAACTTGCGGAAATTCTCGCGAATACGGTCCGCAACGATGATCGTATCGTTCAGCGAGTAGCCGATAACCGCCAGCAACGCCGCCAGCACACTGAGGTCGAATGTCCACTGAAACAGCGAGAACACGCCCAGTACAACGATGACGTCGTGTGCCAGAGGCAATACGGACGCTACGCCAAACTTGAACTGGAAGCGCATGCCGACGTAGACCAGCACCACAAACAAGGCCAGCAGCATGCCCAGGCCACTGCTCTCTTTCAGCTCATCGCCCACCTGCGAACCGACGAACTCGGCCCGCACCATGTCGACTTTGGCGCCATTCGCGCGCAGGTCATCGGCCATGTTCTCGGCGAGCTTGTCGTCGAAATCCTGGCGCAGGCGCACCAGGACGGACTTTTCGTCACCGAAATTCTGAACCACAAACTCCTTGTAGCCCGCGTCATCGAGCGTCTGGCGCACGTCGTCCAGGGAAGGCGCCTTTTCATAGGCGAACTCGATGGATGTGCCGCCGGTAAAGTCCAGCCCCCAATTAAGACCATTAATGACTAGGACAATGATCGACAGGACAACCGCCGTCAGCGACCCGAAGGACGCCAGCCGCCGGCCCCTCATGAAATTAATGGTGTTCTCGGTCAGTTTAGCCATTGGCGAGCTTCCCCCCGATCGCAAGCTTCTCGACCTTGCGACCACCGTAAATCAGATTAATGATTGCGCGACTGACCAGCAGCCCGGTGAACATGGACGTCAGGATGCCGATACACAGGGTCACGGCGAACCCTTTCACCGGGCCGGAGCCCATGGCGAACAGGATGACTGCGACCAGCAGCGTCGTGATGTTGGCGTCAAAGATCGACACAAACGCCCGGGAGAAACCGGCATTGATCGCACTCTGAGGCGGAACCCCGAGCCTGAGCTCTTCCTTTATTCGCTCAAATATCAAGACGTTGGCATCAACCGCCATCCCCACCGTCAGAACGATACCGGCGATACCCGGCAGCGTCAGCGTGGCTGACAGGATCGACATACACGCCACCAGCAGCATCAGGTTCACTGCCAGCGCCACGTTGGCGACCAGACCAAAGAATCGGTAGTACAGCAGCATGTACAGGAGCACCAGGGCAAAGCCCACGGTCACCGACATGACACCGGAATCGATGTTCTTCTGCCCCAGGCTTGGCCCGATGGTCCGCTCCTGCACAAAGTACATCGGCGCGGCCAGCGAGCCGGCGCGCAGCAACAGGGCCAGCTCGCCGGCTTCGGCGGTGGAATCCAGGCCGGTAATCCGGAACGAACTGCCCAGCGTGGACTGGATCGTTGCCAGGCTGATGATGCTGCGATTGACCTTACGTTCCTCCACTTCCTGAACCTTACCGTCCACACGCTTCTTGACGGTCTCGGTTCGGTACTGGATGAACAACACCGCCATGCGGCGCTTGATGGCGTCACGGGTGGCGCGGGTCATGCGGTCACCGCCGGTGCTGTCGAGCGTGATGTTGACCTGCGGCTGGCCGTTCTGGTCGAAGGCCTGTTGCGCATTGGCCACGTTCTCACCGGTGACGATGATTTCGCGCTCAAGGCGGGCCGTGCGCTCCGGATCATCACGGAACGGATAGACTTCGGTGGAACTGGACGGTGCGTCCTGGCGGGCTTCCAGACGGAATTCCAGGTTGGCCGTGGCACCCAGTACCCGTTTGGCCTGCGCCGTATCCTGGACACCCGGCAACTCCACGACGATGCGGTCGCGGCCCTGGCGCTGCACCAGCGGCTCGGCCACACCGAGCTCGTTGACCCGGTTACGAATGGTGGTCAGGTTCTGCTTGAGGGCGTAGTCCTGAATCTCCTTGATCTTCTTCTCGGAGAGCTGCAGAGACAGCACCTGCTGGCCATTGTCGTCGGTGGTCTTGTCGAGCAGGAATTCGTTGTACTGGTCACGAATCAGTTCGAAGGCCTGATCCTGGGACGCATCGTCACGGAACACCAACTGGATGGTATTGCCGTCACCCACATCGCCACCGCGGTAGCGGATATGCTCTTCCCGCAGCTGACGCTTGATCTCGCTGGAATACACCTCGAGACGCTTCTGCAGCGCACTGTCCATGTCCACTTCAAGCAGGAAGTGGACACCACCGCGCAGGTCGAGGCCCAGCTTCATCGGACCGGCGCCGATGCTGCGCAGCCAATCCGGCGTGGTCGGTGCCATATTCAGCGCTGCCAGGTACTCGCGCCCCAGCGCTTCCTGGATGACCGGCCGGGCGCTCAGCTGCGCCTCTGCCGTGTTGACCCGTATCAGGCCGTTCGGCGGATTCAGAGTCGCTTCCTTGACCGCAATACCCTCCTGCTTGAGCGCATCGACGGCCTTGTCCAGAGTAGCCTGGTCCACCTGCGTACTGCTGCGCGCACCGGTGATCTGGATGGCGTAGTCATCCGGATAGAGGTTGGGCAACGCGTATATGAAACCGATCACGACAGCGACCAGAATCACAATGTTTTTCCAGAGCGGGAATTTGTTGAGCATGGAATGCCTTGTTATCTGCTGGTGTGCACCAGCCCTGTATCATTCTTGAACCGTGACACGCGGCGAAGGGCTCCGCCGCTAGCCTGTTTCAGGCCGACGCCGGACCGCGACGACCCGATAAACGAAGGGGCACCCGAGTGCCCCTTGATAGTCCGATCAGATGTCTTTCAGGGTGCCTTTCGGCAGCGCTGTCGCAACAGCCACCTTCTGAACTTTTACTTCGACGTTGTCAGCCACTTCGATAACAATGAAGTCATCGGTCACCTTGGTAATCCGGCCGGCCATGCCGCCGGAGGTCACCACCTCATCGCCTTTGCTCAGGCCGGCCATCAGGTTTTTGTGCTCTTTGGCACGCTTGGACTGCGGACGCCAGATCAGGAGGTAGAAAATCAGGATGAAGCCGGCAAAAAAGATCACCTGCCCGATCACACCCATGCCGCCCTGGCCGGCGCCGCCGGCTTGCTGGGCCATTGCCGCCGCGGGGGAGGCAGCCAGACAGACAGACAGCGCATTACGCAAAGCTTTCATTCGTGTACTCCGTTATTGATTGAAATCGGCCCTTTCATAAAGGGAAACGCATCGGCGACCGGTCCCCGCAAACCCCATTCAGGATTCGCCGGCCAGCGGCGGCACGGACTGCCCCCGACGCGCGTAGAACTGGTGGATAAAGTCCGACAATGTACCTGCTTCAATAGCCCCACGCAATCCAGCCATCAGGTTCTGATAATACCGCAGGTTATGGATCGTATTGAGTTGTGATCCCAGCATTTCACCGCACCGGTCAAGATGATGCAGGTAGCCCCGCGAAAAGTGCTGGCAGGTGTAGCAGTCGCAGTCTGAATCCAGGGGCCCGGTGTCGTTACGGTGCCGCGCGTTACGGATCTTGATCACGCCCTCGCTGGTAAACAGATGGCCATTACGCGCATTGCGTGTCGGCATGACGCAGTCAAACATATCCACACCGCGGCGTACGGCCTCGACGATATCCTCCGGCTTACCCACGCCCATCAGGTAGCGCGGCTTGTCCGCCGGCATCTTCGGCGGCAGGAAATCCAGGATGCGGATCATGTCTTCCTTGGGCTCGCCCACGGACAGACCACCGATTGCATAACCGTCAAACCCGATATTGACCAGCCCTTCCAGAGATCGTTCCCGAAGCGGCTCGTACATGCCGCCCTGGACGATACCGAACAGTGCCGAAGGGCTATCACCGTGAGCATCCCGGCTGCGCTGGGCCCAACGCAGGGACATTTCCATGGAGTCCTTCGCCTGCTTTTCGGTGGCCGGATACGGGGTGCACTCGTCGAAGATCATGACGATGTCCGATCCCAGCTTGCGCTGGACTTCCATCGAGATTTCCGGGGAGAGCTCCACCGGCGAGCCATCCACCGGCGAGCGGAATTTAACGCCGGCCTCGGTGATCTTGCGCATTTCCCCCAGGCTGAACACCTGGAAACCGCCGGAGTCGGTCAGGATCGGTCCCTGCCACTGGGTAAAGTCGTGCAGGTCGCCGTGCTCACTGATGACGTTCGTGCCCGGGCGCAACATCAGATGAAAGGTGTTACCCAGGATGATTTCGGCGCCGATCTCCTGAATGTCGCGCGGCAGCATGCCCTTGACGGTGCCGTAGGTGCCAACCGGCATGAAAGCCGGCGTCTGCACTTCACCCCGCGGGAAAGTCAGTGTGCCGCGCCGTGCCCGGCCGTCGGTGGCGGAGGTCTTGAAGGACATGAAACAACGATCACTCATCGTTCTGACTCCTGCTGGGCGCGCTCCGCCTGCGCCGACGGCTTCTCGCCGGTCACAAACATGGCATCGCCATAACTGAAAAACCGGTAGCGCTCGGCCACAGCCGCCCGATAGGCCGCCATAACGCCGTCATAACCCGCAAAAGCGCTCACCAGCATAATGAGGGTGGATTCCGGCAGATGGAAATTGGTAATCAACACATCCACGCACTGGAAGCGATAACCGGGGTAGATAAAAATGTCCGTTTCGCCCTGGAAAGCGACCAGTTCGCCACCGACGGAAGCGGACTCCAGCGAGCGCACAGAGGTGGTACCGACGGCGACAACCCGACCGCCACGAGCCCGAGCACGAGCGACGGCGGCGACGGTCTCTTCGGGCACGTCGACCACTTCACTGTGCATATGGTGCTCTTCGACACGGTCAACGCGAACCGGTTGGAACGTGCCAGCCCCCACGTGCAAGGTCACAAAAGCCTGTTCGATGCCCCGCTCTTCCAGTTCGGCAATCAGGGTTTCATCGAAATGCAGGCCGGCCGTCGGCGCGGCTACGGCGCCCGCTTCCCGGGCATAGACGGTCTGGTAGCGCTCCCGGTCGGAGCCTTCGTCCGGTCGATCGACATAGGGCGGCAGCGGCATATGGCCGACCGCCTCCAACAGCTCGAGCACCGATTCCGCACCGCTGTCCAGCGCAAGATGGAAAAGCGCGTCCTGGCGACCGACCACGCGGAAAGCGCCCTCGCCTTCTACGAGAATGCGCTGACCGGGCTTGGGCGACTTGGACGACCGGATATGGGCCAGCAATTCCCGCTGATCGAGCACCCGCTCCACCAGGATTTCCAGCTTGCCGCCGGTTTCTTTCTGACCGAACAGGCGGGCCGGAATCACACGGGTGTTATTGAAGACCAGCAGATCGCCCGGCTCCAGAAGATCAAGAATGTCGCGAAACCGGCGGTGATCGATCGTGCCCGTTGGGCCATCAAGGTGCAACAGACGGCTCGCGCTGCGCTGCTCAAGGGGATAGCGTGCAATCAGCTCGTCCGGGAGGTCGTAATGGAAATCGGAGACTTTCATGGCGGCTCAACCTGATCTGGCAAGGGGACTCACCAACGGCTGGCATTCAGGTCCCGGAGGATGCGTATCACGTTTGGATTATGGTGCCGGGGGTGGGACTCGAACCCACACGCAGTTGCCTGCACGAGATTTTGAATCTCGCGTGTCTACCAGTTTCACCACCCCGGCAATTGGAGAGTGCCGCGATTATACTGAGGCGAATCTCAGGGTCAACCGCCAAGCGTCTGATTTGTTGAAAGCCCCGCCGAAACAGGGCCATTTCGTTAGATTCGATCGAACAACGAGAGCTGCGACACCTGGGCGAACGACTGCTGCGCGGCCTGCAGCACGAAACTCTGGAAACTGAGCGTGCTGACGGCCTCGGCGTAATCCACGTCGCGCAGTTGTGAGGTGATTTTGTCCGTGTAAATGGAGGAATCCGACAGGAAGTCCCGGGTGGAGTCCACCGCGTTCAGGCGCCCGCCAATATCGGTCTGGGTCACCAGAATGCTTTCCTGGGCGTTGTCCAGGTTCACGAGGGAGTCAGCAATCAAATCGTCAAACGCCTGCTGACCGCTGGCAAAACTGGCCGAATCCGTGCTGTCGGCCTGGATCGCGCCGCCGTTGATATCAATGTTCTGGAATTTGGCACCGGAGACATCCAGGTTGCCCCCCCAGCCACCGGCGTCAATCGCCAGGTCACCATCGGTTGATTCAATCTGGATCGATCCCGGCAAGTCATCCGTGTTGACGCTGACGCCCTTCAGCGCCTCGTCTGTACTGTTGTTGATGGCATCCGCCAGGTCCGCCAGCCCATCGGTATTATCAAAGCTGAAAGTCACGCCGTTAATGCTGAGCGAATCACCGCCCGCCTGGGCGGAGAAATCGTTAACGGTGGCCACGGCCGGTTTCTTGGGCTGAGATTCCAGGCCATAGATCAGTTTCTCGATCGTGCTGAACATCGACTGACTGTCCGCGGTCTTCACCAGGAATTTGTCGCCATCAGCAGCACCGGTAATCTCGAACTGGATACCCGCCACTTCGATACTGTCGCCGCTGGTGTAACTGTTGTTCGCCGGCGTCAGGTCGGCCCCGGTAGATCGGTTGGTGACCGTGTAGGTGCCCGCCGCGGTATCCACCTCCACGATCAGATCGTCCGGATAGACGCTGTTGAAGACATCCTGGTCGAGCATCATGCCTGAGCTGATGGTCGCCGGCGGGTTGGAGGTATTGGCACTGCTGGCCTCGGTGAAAAAGGTCGGGTTATTGCTGGCGACATCGGAAAACAGTTTCTTGCCGTTATCGCTGATGGCCACACTGACCCCGGCGTCGATTTCCAGCTCACGCTGTCCTTCGTCGCCCTGATAAACCCAGCTGCCGGACACGTTCTGCTGATAGGCCTGGGTGTTGCCCTTGAAACCGCTGAAAATATACTCGCCGGAGGCATCGCGGGTGTTGGCGAGCCCGGCCAACTGGGACAGCCGCTCCTTGAGTTCGGCTGCCACGGATTTGCGGTCTTCCGGAGAAAGCGCGCCGTTACCGGCTTCGACGGTCAACTCGCGCACCCGCTGGATCACGTCCGTGATGTTCGAGAGGGCGCTCTCTTCCTGCTGCAAGCGGTTTTCCGCCAGATCGATGCCGCGCTGATACTGATCGATCTGGGCATTCTGCTGATCGAGCTTGAGCAACCGGGCTGCAGCCACCGGATCGTCCGACGGATTGATGACCCGCTTACCGGTGGAAATCTGCTGCTGCGTCTTCTGCAGCTGGGTGTTGAGGTCCTGCAGCCGGTTGACGCCCCCATTAAAGATCTGCTGTGAGGATATACGCATGCTTACTCCTTCCTGCGGCTGCCTTATCTAAAGGTACTTAACAGGGTATCGAATAGATCCTGCGCCACGCTGATCACCTGCGCCGACGCGTTGTATCCTGCCTGATACTGAATCAGTCGCCCGGCTTCCTCATCGAGGTTCACACCGGAAACCGATTCACGCTGATTGGTAGACTGCTCCAACAGGGCCTGCCCGGCCTCCAGGTCCATCTGGCTCTGACGCGTCGTCGTGCCCACGGTTTCAACCAGTCCCGCGTAGGCCTCGCTGAAACTCTGGCTACCGCCGTTCATGGTATTGGCGGTGCCCAGTCCGCCCAGGAGCTGGGCATTCCGGTTATCGGAGACCCCGTCCGTGTTGTAGTTGATCATGAACACGTCGTTGGCTTCCGGGTTGCCGCTGATCGAGAACTGAAAACCGCGGTAGTTGGGATCAGAGGGATCCTCTGAAAACAGTTTGTTGGAGACACCCGGCTGGTAGGTGCCCGTCACTGGAGGACTCAGTGCCTGCGGATTGGTTGGGTCCGACGCGTCCAGAATTTCGTAATCGGTGTCCGAGGTCGGGCTAAAACGCACCATCAGCGGCGGCGAGAGTTCGCCGCGCTGACTGAACTGATCCAACGGCACATTGGTGAGCGGGTTTTTGACGCTCAGCATGGTCCCCTGCGTAATGCTGGCATCGCCCGTGTTGCCCTCGTCGGCTTCAGCGGTCACGGGCGTGGCAAACGCCAGATCTTCTTCCCGGTCGATTTGCAACTCGATGTTGGCCGCCGCATTGCGGGTCGGCCGGACCAGGTAGCTGTCCCCATCCTGGAAACTGCCGGATTCGATGTGGATGTTGAAGCCCGGCATCTCGATCTCGGCCGGCAGCGGGTCGGGCAGCTGGCCCTGGCGGACGGTTTCACCGGTTTCCACATCCACCACTTCAAAGTTCTCGCCGTTGGTGCCGTTGAACTTCAAGGTGTAGGACTTGGCCGCCAGATCGGTGGTATCGGTGATTTCCACCGACACGACGCCGTCCTGCGGAGCCCCGTTGTTGGCGTTGGGCGTGACCCGGTCCAACTGAGCGGCACGACTGTTGATGTCGGTGAAGAACATCCCGCCCAGATCGCCTTCCAGGTCCATACCGATGCTGTGCTGCTGGTTTACCTTGTCGGAAACGGCCAGTGCGATGCGACCGAGCTGGTCAAACGCCGGCTCCAGCACCTTGTTCTGGAAGGTGCGCAGCCCACCCAGCGACCCACCGACTATCTGATCGGTGACATCCGTCACCCGATTGCCGTTGGTCAATTTGAAATTCAGCTTGGCCGGATCCGAATCGGACGTTTCCGTCGACAGACTCGCCGCCTGGGCGCCCACCACCAGCGCCTGGCCGCTGGTCAGCGAGACGTTGACCTGATAGCCGTCCGTTTCCGACACCTTCACCTGGATAATTTCGGAAAGCTGCCGCAGCTTTTCGTCGCGCTTGTCGAGCAGGTCGTTGGGCATTTTGCCCTGTGCAATCCCTGGGCTTTCCGCGATCTGCTCGTTCAAATCAGCGATTGTGGACAGCAGGGAATTCACGTCCGAGGTGGACTGATCCATCTGACCGGTGACCGATTGCCGCTGCTGGATCAGCTGCTCGTGCAGTGACTGGAAGCGATTGACCAGCCCCTGGGCTTCACTCAGAACGGACTGGCGCTGCGGCAGCGCTGCCGGATCCTCGGCGGCACTCTGAATGCTGTTGAAGAAATTGTTGAGTGCGGTATTCAGACCGGTGGAGTCGCCCCCCAGCAGGTTGTCCAGATTGGTCAACTCCGTGTTGAGCGTATCCTGCTCGTTGAACAGCGAAGTATCGGAGCGCAGCTGGTTCACCACGAACTGGTCGCTGATACGGCGGATATCACTGACATTGACACCGGTACCCACCGACCCAACGCCAGTACGCTGGCCGTTCTGGGCTTCCAGGGTCACCTGCTGCCGGCTGTAGCCATCGGTATTGGCATTGGTGATGTTGTTACCGGTGGTATTCAGGGCCGACTGGTGCCCCAGAATGCCGGAAAGACCGATGTTAATCAGGCCCGCCATGACAATTACTCCTCAGTACCCTGATTCAGGGACAGGGACTGCCCTGTGATCGTATCGAACGAGTCACTGTTAAGAATGCCGCGAATCTTCGCGCCATAAGCCGGATCCGTGGCATAACCGGCCTGCTGCAGACCGTCGGCAAAGGCTTCAGGATCATCCGCTACCGAGAGCACATCGCGATAACGCGGGTTGTCCTGCAGGAAGCCCACATAGTCCTCGAAGCTCGACTGGTAATCCGGATAGGACCGGAACGCGGCCCGCTCCTTCAGCGGAATGCCATCGCGAACCTCGGTCGTGAGAATGTCCACGGAATCCCCTTGCCAGCGACCGTCGGCCTTGATGCCAAACAGGTTGTTACTGGTTTCACCGCCCTGCCCGCGGATCATGTGCTTACCCCAGCCGGTTTCCAGTGCCGCCTGGGCGACCATGACCTTGGGGTCGATCCCGGAATCGCCGGCCACCTTCTGGGCCAGCGGTAGCAGGGTCTGCACAAATTGTTCAGGGGATTCGAAACGCTCGGGCAGCGTGCCGTCAGCGGCATCGCCGGCCGCCTGGGAGCCCCCTGTGCCAGCGCTACCGGCGATGGCCTTGACCTGCGCCACCTCGTCCGGTAACCGGGGTGACAGCGCCGGCAGGCTGCGCTGGTAATCGGTGATGCTCGCCTTGTGAGTGCCTGCCGTGTCGCCTTCGGACTGCATCCCCGGAATCTGCTTCGACAGTTGCCGGACCAGCGTCTCCGAGAGGCCGAAGCCCCCTTTCTGGCTCATGCTCAGTGTCAGCTGGCTGTCGAACATCTGCTGGTAGAACTTCGACTGGCTGCTGTGCAGGTAATTGCCCTCGGCATAGACGTCGTTGACCCTGCGCATGGACTTCAGCATCTGCGCCAGGAACAGGCTCTCGAACTGCTTGGCCACCTGCTCCAGCGCCGCTTTCTTGTCCTTGTGCGCTTCCGTCTTCAGGGCATTCAGGCCACTGAAGTCGGTGTAGTACTGCGCCGTGTCGAGCCGGGAATCCTGCATCGTTACACCTAGATCACAATCAGCTCGGCGCGCAGGGCGCCAGCCTGTTTGAGTGCCTCCAGCACAGCCATCACGTCACTGGGTGCGGCGCCCACCTGGTTCACCGCCTCGACGATCTCATTGAGGGTGACGGCCGGGCCGAACTTGAACATACGCGCCGGTTCCTGCGTGGTGGTGATGGTAGTGTCCTGGGTCACCACGGTGTCGCCGCCGGACAGCGGGCCCGGCTGGCTGACGTTCGGGTTTTCCTCGATGGTCACCGTCAGGTTGCCGTGGGTAATGGCCGCCGGGCTGACATGCACGTTCTGGCCCACCACGATCGTCCCGGTACGGCTGTTGATGACGACCTTGGCCGCCGCCTCCGCCGGGTTCACATCCAGGTTCTCCAGCACCGACAGGAAACTGACCCGCTGGGACGGATCCCGCGGCGCCTTGACCGAGATGGAGCTCGCATCGTGGGCGTAGGCCATGTCAGGCCCCAGGGTGTTGTTGATCACATCCACCACCCGCCGCGCGGTGGTGAAATCCGGACGCATCAAATTGAAGGTGATGGTATCCCCCCGATCGAACGGTGAGGCCACTTCACGCTCCACCGAGGCGCCGTTGGGAATACGACCGACACTGGGCAGGTTGACGGTGATCTTGGAGCCGTCGGCACCGGAGGCGCCGAAACCGCCCACCACGAGACTGCCCTGGGCCATGGCATAGACCTGGCCGTCAGCGCCTTTCAACGGCGTCATCAGCAGGCTGCCGCCGCGCAGGCTGTCCGCATTGCCAATGGACGAAACCGTGATATCGATTTCCTGACCGCGCTTGGCAAACGGCGGCAGCGTGGCATGGACAGTGACCGCAGCCACATTGTCCAGCTTGGGATTCACATTGGTAGGAACGGTAATGCCGAACTGGTTCATCAGGTTACGGAAGGTCTGGTCGGTAAACGGCGCGGAATCGCCGGTACCGTCAAGTCCGACCACCAGGCCATAGCCCACGAGCTGGTTGGAACGCACGCCCGCGACCCGGGCCAGATCCTTGAGGCGGTCGGCCAGAACCGGTTGCGTCAGAACCGCCATCGCCAGCAGTGTCAGGAAGGCTCGTTTCAGACTCATAGCGGGAACCACTCGCTGTTGAAGAAGCGGGACAGCCAGCCCTGGCGCGTGGCGTCGTCGAAGTCACCGGTACCGCCGTAGGCAATGCGCGCATCGGCGATCCGGTTGGACGACACGGTGTTATCCGTTGAAATATCCTGCGGCCGGACCAGGCCGGTCAGGCGAATGTATTCATCGCCGTTGGTCAGGGAGATCCACTTCTCGCCGCGAATCCGCAACACACCATTCGGGTAGACGTCGGTCACGGTGACCGTAATGCTGCCGGCCAGGCTGTTGCTCTGGTCCGCGCTCGCCTGCCCCTTGAAGTCGCGATCAAACTGGGGGTTGGTGGCCAGGTTCAGCTTGTCCAGGCCCAGGATCGCGCCGTCGTTGAAATCCACCTGGTTTTCCTTCTTGATCTCGTTGTCGGCACTCTTCGAGGCCTGCGTCTGCTCTTCCAGATTGACCATCAGCACATCACCGACGTTCAGGGCCACCCGGTCGCCGTAGAAATTGAAATTGCGCGTCGTCTGGTAAATCGCGCCGGACGACGGATCACGCTGCATCATGGATTGCGCCATGACCGGCGCGTAGTCCGGATCGTCGGGCACTGCCCGCGGGCGGCTGACGGCCTGACAGCCCTGCAGGGCCGCCAGGATCACGATCAGCAATGGTGTCAGTCTGGATTGCATGGACTTATACCTCCTCTACCCGTTCGTCAGCGTCAGCCGACGTTCTGGGTCAGGAACTGGAGCATCTGGTCGGTGGTCGAGACCACCTTGGAGTTCATTTCATAGGCGCGCTGGGTCGTGATCATGTTCACCAGCTCTTCGACCACCTCAACGTTCGAGGATTCGGTCATGCCCTGCTGAACCGCGCCCAGGCCATCAACGCCCGGATCGCCTTCCTGCGGGGCGCCGCTGGCATTGGTCTCGACAAACAGGTTGTTCCCGATCGCCTGCAGGCCCTGCGGGTTCACGAAGTCCACCGTGGTGATCTGGCCCAACTGCACCGGATTGGCCGCGTCATCTACGACGGCAGTCACCGTACCGTCGGTACCGACCGTGATGTGGGTCGTGTTGTCCGGCACGTTGATGTTGGGCTCAATCGGATAACCGTTGGCGGTGACAATGTCCCCGTCGGAGTTCAACTGGAACTGACCGTCCCGGGTGTAGGCAATGTTGCCGTCCGGCTTGAGCACCTGGAAGAAACCACGCCCATCGATCGCCATGTCCAGAGGCTGCTCCGTCACCTGCAGGTTCCCCTGGGTGAACTGTTTGGCTGTGCCCACAACGCGAACACCCGTACCCAACTGCAGGCCCGACGGCAGCTGCGAGTTCTCCGACGACATACCGCCGGGCTGCCGATGAACCTGATACAGCAGATCCTGGAAGACCGCCCGGTCGCGTTTGAAGCCGGTCGTATTGACGTTGGCCAGGTTGTTGGAGATGGTCGCCAGGTTGGTGTCCTGGGCGCTCAGACCGGTTTTACTGACCCAAAGTGCTGGATGCATTCTCTATACTCCTGCAAGAAACCCGTCAGCGGGCGGCGAACATTTGCCGCTTTTCCCCGCTTCAGCGATCAAGCCGACTGTTAACCAAGGTTTTGCAACAGCCGTGCCGTCGCTTCTGAATTACTTTCCGCCGTGCGCATCACCTTCACCTGCATCTCGTACTGGCGTGCCAGCTGAAGGTTGTCGATCATTTCCTCCACCGCATTGACGTTGGAGGCTTCAAGAAAGCCCGGCTCAATCCGCACGTTCGGATCAGCCGGTGCGACCGTGCCGGCTTGCCCCTCGGGACCGGCCCGTAAAAAGCCATCGGTGCCTTTGTGCATGCTTGCCTGATCGGGATTGACCAGCTTGAGTCGGTCAATCTGGACCAACTGATCGGGTGGTCCGCCAGCCGGCACGATGGAAATGGTGCCGTCCTGGGCAATGGTGAGGCTGTCATACGGCGGCAATGCCACGGGTCCACCGTTGCCCAACACCGGCTCCCCGGAAGCCGTGCGTAGCAGGCCGTTGACATCGACGCTCAGGCTGCCGGAGCGGGTATACACCTCTTCCCCGCTGTCTGACTGGACCGCCAACCAACCGTCGCCATTCACGGCAACGTCAAGATCCCGTCCGGTTTCCATCAGGGCGCCGGCAGACAGATCCGTGCCCGGCCTTTCGGTCATGGCATAGGCCCGCGTCGGATAAGCTTCCCCGAAAACCGGCATACTCCGCGCCTGGGCGAAGTCGCGCTTGAAACCGGTGGTATTCACGTTCGCCAGGTTGTTGGCATGGGCCTGCTGGCCCAGCATCGACTGCTTGGCGCCGGACATGCCGATATAGATGGATTTATCCATGGGAAAACTCCTGCCGGATTTTTGACTCTTGCCATAGATACTGCAGAAGTCGTGCCAGAAGGAGCTAAAAGCCCGTCAGCCCTGGCCTGGAAGGCGCAGGGCTGACGTCAGAGGGAGGTTTAACGCAGGTTGATGATGGTCTGGGTGACCGCATCGGAGGTTTCAATGGTCTTGGCGTTCGCCTGATAGTTGCGCTGGGCAATGATCAGGTTCACCAATTCTTCCGACAGGTCCACGTTGGACTCCTCGACGGAACTGGCGGCAATCGACCCCAGCGTGCCGCTACCGGGCGATCCGATAATCGGTTGCCCGGATTCGAACGTTTCCACCCAGGTGGTGTCTCCGACCGGCGACAGGCCTTCCGCATTCTTGAAGGTCGCCAGCGACACCTGGCCCAGCGACTGGGATTGGCCATTGGAGTAGCGGGCAAAGATCACCCCCGCATCCGAGACATCGAGCCCCGACAGCCGACCTGTGGTGTAGCCGTTTTGGCTCTGGTCGTTGACGGCGAACTCGCTGCCGAACTGCGTCGTATCACCCAGATCGATCACAAAGTTGGAGCTCACGGGGGGATCCGGGATCGGCGTGGTACCACCGCTGCTCACCAGACGCGGACCGTCCGCGCCGTTGGGCTGACCGTTCCCATCCACGGGCGTCCAGTTGGAAATCAGCACTTCGCCGTCGGGATCGCCGTCAATGCTCTGTAAATTACCTTCTTCATCGAACACCAGGTCGTACTGGGCCATGGTGGGCTCGCCGGACGAATTGGGCGGATCGCCCACATTCTCGCCGTCGACCTGGACGTACATGGTCCAGGCGTTGCCCTGGCTGGCGGAGGTGGTCGGTTCCTTGACGAAGTACTGGGTCATCACGTGCGGATTGCCCAGACTGTCGTAGATGGTGCTCGACGTCGCGTGGTTGTAGGTGCCCTGATCCGTTGGATCAAAGGTGTTGCTGGTAAACGCCGTCGGGGTGACGCCGTCCAGGATCGTGGTGGTCGAAGGCGCTACGGCGGCCGACGCCAGTTGGGTATCGCCATCCAGCGTGATGCTGACTTCGCCCACCTGGGTGGACGGGTTGGTGCTGTCGTTCGACAAGGCCGTGCCGTCATCGAACGCCATGGCGCCGCCGTCGCTGTTGGTGTCCTGATAGGCCAGGCGCAGGGTATCGCCGCGGCTGGAAATCAGGCGCAGCTCGCCGGTCGAGGTGACCGTCGCGTTAATGCTGCTCAGGGACGACCCATTGATGTCATCCGCCAGCTTCTGCACACGCTCGGCCGTGGTCAGGGTGTTGCCGCTGGAATCGGTGTCGGCAATGGTGAAATCGACGCCCTCGAGGGTCAGCACATCGTCGGCCTGGATGCCGGAGCCGTCCAGCAACACCTCGGTTCGACCGGAAGCGCTGACGCCCTCTTCCTGGCTCAGGGCATTGGCAATTTCACGCGCGGAGCTGCCCGCGGGGACATTGACCGTGCTGGTACTGCCGTCGGCGTAGGTGATGGTGAAATTCTGCTCGCCAGTGGACTCGTTGGGCGCAAAATCGCGAGTCTGGATGCGGGTGCCGCTGGACGCCAGCACACTCTCCCGGGAATCCAGGTTGAGCTGCGACGCCACATTCGTGGTCCGGCGCGGGGCGAGATTGTCGCTGTCGATCATCAGATCACCGCGCACGCCGGACAGGTTGCCGTCGTCGTCCGCCTGGAAACCCTGTACGCGCATGCCCTGGTTGTTTACGACAAACCCGTCTTTATTGATCGTGAACTGTCCGGCCCGGCTGTAACGCACCTCGCCATCATTGTTGAGGATGAAGAAGCCATCCCCGTCAATCGCCATATCCAGTCCGTTGTCGGTAAAGCTGATGTTGCCTTGCCCGAACGTCTGGTTTACGGACTGGACTTTCACCCCGTCGCCAATCGCATTGGTCGCGCCAGACAGGAAGCCGCTGGCATAGAGGTCGCCGAACTGGACCTCACTGCCCTTGAACCCGACCGTGCTGGCATTGGCAATGTTGTTGCCGGTGACATCCAGATCCACGGACGCGGCTCTCAGACCGCTAAGACCGGTGTTGAACGCCATACTTCACCCCTTGAAATACTGTTAGTTAATCTGCCGCACGTCGGACAGGCCTACAGAGCCCATGCCCGCCAGGTTCAGAGTAATATCGCCACTGGTGCCCAGCGACACGCTGTCCACATTGGCGCCGATCATGGTGCTGAGCTGCTCGGTACCGGAGGTATAGCTCGCGTTGGCCTTGAGCAGGTAAGTGCCTTCCGGCAGATCATTGCCGTCTCCGTCCTTGCCGTCCCAACTGAAGGACGACTGGCCGGCGGTTGCCGGTCCCAGATCCAGTTGCCGCACCAGCTCGCCGGAGCTGTTGAGAACATCCACCCGCAGGCTGGACGTCGACGCCGGCACTTCAACCGCTCCGTTGACGTCACCGGAAGCGCCCAGGACAGCCGTCTGGGAGGGCACCATCACACTGCGGCCCACCATGGCCGAAGCCTGCAGCGCCTGGGTAGAGCGGAATTGCCCCGTGACGTCCTGGACGCTGTCGGAAATCCCCTGCATCTCTTCGAGCGAGCTGAACTGAGCCAGCTGCGCCAGGAAATCACCGTTTTCCTGGGGCTTGAGCGGATTCTGGTTGTTGAGCTGGGCGATCATGAGTTCCATGAACTCGTTCTTGCCCATGTCGCTCGTGGATTTGGTACTGCTGCTGTCCTGCGCCCGGTATTGACTCAGTACGTCGGCTGCGGAGGTACCATTGACCGTACTCATACTCTGCTCCTTACTGAGTCATTACTGACCGAGGGTCAGGATGCGCTGCATCATGGATTTTGCGGTGTTCATGACGTCGACGTTCATCTCGAAGCTGCGCGACGACGACATCATATCCGCCATTTCCTCGACCACGTTGACGTTCGGGTAGAACACGTAACCGTCTTCGTTGGCCTGGGGGTTGTTCGGCTCGTAACGCATCTGCAGTTCCTCGTCGCTCTCGACGATCCCCTGCACCTGCACGCCGGCGGAGGCTCCGCTTTCCGGGCCCCAGCTGCGACCGAACGGGTCGGCAGCATTCATGGCATCCTGCTGGATCGCCGCAAAGACAGGCTTGCGGGCCCGGTAGGCGCTGTCGGTGCTGGAGCTGGCCGTCTCGGCGTTGGCCAGGTTGGATGCCGTGGTATTCAGCCGCAGGGACTGGGCTGTCATACCGGAGCCGGCGATATCAAAAATGTTTCCTAGTGACACGACCTCTCTCCTCTACCCTGCGGTCCCGTTATTCGCCCTTGATGGCCTTGGTCAGGCCGGCGAACTTGCTGTTGAGAAACTGGAAGCTGGCCTGGTAGTCCATGGCATTACGCATGAAACGGGCCTGTTCCTGCTGTGCATCGACGGTATTGCCATCCAGCGAAGGCTGGTAGGGGTTGCGATACATCAGCAATGCGCGGTCGCTCATGGCCGCATCCGGATCGATATGGCCGGGCTCGGTACGGGCCATGGCCAGTTCGCCGGATTGGCCTTGCGCCTCTCCCAAAGCCGACTTGAAGTCGATGTCCCGGGCCTTGAAACCCGGGGTATCGGCGTTGGCCAGATTGTTGGCCAGGATCTCTGCACGCTGGACACGCATGTTCAGTGCCTTTTCGTGAATCCCCAGCGCATTGTCGAAACTGATTGCCATTGAGCTTCTCCAAGGCATTGCCGCAAAACGATTTTGGAAGAGTCAAAGCAACAGCAGTGCCAATTTGGAGAAGAGCCCGTCATTACTGGGCTGGCAACGAGGCAGGATGATCGGGAGGAGACGATTCAGGAGGAAAGCGGCAAGAGCTTTCCCCCTGGCCCGGACAGGTGAGACGCGTGACCTGTCAGCCGGGCCAACGGGACACGAAACGGGCCGGCTCGGGACGTTCCATTGCCGGTTTTTCGGCGGCAGGAGTGCCGACGTAGAGGAACCCGGTGATGGTTTCGTTCACCTCCAGCCCCAGTCCTTCGCGGACGGCCGGATGATAGGCCACGGCACCAGTCCGCCACATGCCGGCAAAGCCTCGTGCCTGCAACGCCAGCAGCATGTAGGCCATACCACAACCGGTCGAGATGGACTCCTCTACCTCAGGCACCTTGGGATGCGACTGGTGCCGGGTAATACCAACGATGACCATGGGCGCGCGTAATGGCATTTGACGCAACTTATCAGCGTTCGGCATCAGCGGGTCGTCCGGATCGGCAATACGGGCAAATACCTCGCCCAGCGCCGTCATCCCCTCGCCTTCGACCACCAGATAGCGCCACGGACGCAGCAGTGCGTGATCGGGGGCTCGCGCTGCACAGGCGAAAACGTCCTCAAGGACGTCCGGGCCCGGCGCGGGCGTCGTCAGGCGTGGCTCGGAACTGCGCCCAAGAATCGAATCGATGGTTTTGTTCATGCAAATTCCCGGTTCCATTGAGACAGGCCGTGGGTCGCCCCCTGTTAAGAGAGCGTTACCTTTATGGGCCATTTTATGCTTCACATGGCGTCAAATCGGCGACGTTCCACGAGTAATTGTGGCACTTCAGCAATACTGCTAATCTTTACATTACACTTTACAAAGCAGAGGTCGCCGTGAGCGACCCACGACGACACCCTGACCACAACGGACCGAAGTGCAGGTCCGGGGGCCAATCTGGCTCCGAACACTATAACAACAAGCAGCCGGCGGAAAGCGATGACAGAACACAGTCGTTTTAACAGTTTTGCGGAGTTCTACCCGTATTACCTGGAAGAACACAGCGACGTGACATGCCGTCGCCTGCACTATCTGGGTAGTGTCCTGGTGCTTGCGATTCTGCTGTATGCCGCCACCACGTCGCAGTGGCTCTACCTGCTGCTGCTTCCACTGGTGGGCTACGGTTTCGCCTGGCTGGGCCACTTCCTGTTCGAGAAAAACCGACCGGCCACGTTCAAATACCCGTTGTACAGTCTGATGGGCGATTGGGTCATGCTCAAGGACATGCTGACGGGTCGGATTCGGTTCTAGATGATGAATGCTCCCCTGGCCAGCGGCAAATCACTGCTGCTCGAAGCACAAAGCAAACCGGTCGTTATTCCCCCGATGCCGGATTATAACGGGCGGGTGCTGGCTTACGTCGGCGCCGCCGTTGTTATTTTTACTGGCTTGCTCAGCCACACCTTTTCGGACTGGCTCATCTGGCTGGTGCCCGGCGCCCTGCTCTGGCCGCATATTGTCCATTTCCTGACGCGCCAGACCCTGCTCAGACGTTACAGCCGCGTCCGCCACAAGATGCTATTGGTGGATTGCGCCCTCGGCGGAGCCTTCGCCGGCACCATCGGTCTGGTGGCCACGCCATCCCTGTCGATCATGATGATGCTGATGTTCAGCTGCATGCTGCTCGGCGGCCTACGCCAGTGGTTGTTCGGCATTTTCTGGTTTGCCCTGACGGCGCTCGCCGGACTGGCCCTGAATGGCATGGCCGTCTCCCTGCAGGCGCCCCTGTCGCTCAGCATCGTGGCTATTCTGGCAACAGCGGCGTTCATCTGTATCACTGCATTCTATGCACACCAGCAGGCACGGGCACTGATGTCTGCCAAGACCCAGATCCAGTATCAGCGCGAGCAGTCGATCGCTCTCTCCCACAAGCTGTCCAAGTACCTGTCACCGCAGGTCTGGCAGTCCATCTTTACCGGCGAGCGGGACGTGCGACTGGAAACCCAGCGCAAGAAGCTGTCCATCTTCTTTTCCGACATCAAGGGCTTTACCGAGCTGTCCGAGGAGATGGAACCGGAGGCCCTGACCGAACTGCTCAACCACTATTTCAATGAAATGTCCCAGGTGGCCCTCAAGTACGGCGGCACCATCGACAAGTTTGTGGGCGATTCGATCATGATTTTCTTCGGTGACCCCACCAGTCGTGGCCCTCGGGAAGACGCGCTGGCCTGCGTTTCCATGGCCATCGACATGCGCAAGCACATGAAGATCATGCGCCAGAAATGGCGCAGCCAGGGCATCAAGACACCGCTGGAAATCCGCATGGGGATCAGCGCCGGTTATGCCACGGTGGGCAATTTCGGCGCCGAGAACCGGATGGACTACACCATCATCGGCAAGGAAGTGAACCTGGCCAGCCGTCTGGAATCACTGGCCGATCCCGGCGAGATCCTGGTCTCCTACGAGACATTCTCGCTGATCAAGGACAAGATCATGTGCCGGGACAAGGGCGAAATTACGGTGAAAGGCTTCGGTCGACCGGTGCCCATCTATGAAGTCATCGACTTCCGTCGCGACCTGGGTACCGAGCGCAGCTTCCTCGAGCATGAGAAAGCCGGCTTTGCCATGTACCTGGATTCGGAGAAAGTCCGCGGCAATGAACGCGAAGCGATCCTGCAGGCTCTGGAAGATGCCGCAGAACGCCTGCGCCAGGGCGACGAATAGTCTCCGCCAGCAAGGGCTTCGTGCGTCGGTTATTGACGGATCAGACGCACCATCGCCGGAGCGCTCGCCTCGGTGCTGCGCCAGGGGTTGATGTCCAGACCACCACGCCGTGTGTAATGGGCACTGACCGTCAGTGACTCCGGCTTGCAATAGGCCATCAGGTCCGTAAACACCGTTTCCACGCAGTGTTCGTGGAAGTCCTGCTTCTGCCGGAACCCCACCACATAGTGCAGCAAGGACGCCCGATCGATTTTCGGCCCGGTGTAGTGAATCAGCAGCGTCCCCCAGTCCGGCTGCCCGGTGACCGGGCAATTGCTCTTGAGCAGGTGCGAGCACAGGGATTCAGTCACGGTCTCCCCTTCCGCAACGAGCTTCCCGGGACAGGGCTCGTAGCCCGCCACCTCAATCGGCTCATCATCGATCAGCTCGTAGCCGGACGGTCGTGGCGCAATGTGAGCCGTCTCGTCCACGGAATAGAGCTCGCAGGTCACGGCGGCACCCGAGGCGCTGGACAGATCCCGCTCGACAAGCTCGATCACCTGCGACGGATCGGAGAAGGTGGCCTGGTTCAGGGAGTTCAGGTACAGCTTGAATGACTTGGATTCAATGAGGAACGGCGAGGCCGCGGGAATCCGGAAAATACCCCAGGCCACAGCCGGAACGCCATTGGGACGCAACCAGGACAGCTCCCAGGCCTGCCAGACATCCCCGCCGAACCACGGCCAGCGCCCGTCTTCCAGACCGATACGCTGACGGTTATCCAGCCGGGGCACCGGGAACAGCAGTTCCGGTGCATAGTGCTGGGGGTATTCGCTGGATTTGCCCAGCGGTGCGTTCTGCAGAGCCATATTCGGTTTCCATCAGTGGCGGATGCCGCGACCACGCGCAAGCATTCGCAAACAAAGTACGACCAGTATGACGATGAACAACACGATCATCGACAGGGAGACGCCCACGTTGACGTCCGAAATCCCCAGGATGCCGTACCGGAAGGCGTTGACCATATACAGAATCGGGTTGGCCATCGACACGGCCCGCCAGAAATCCGGCAGCAGCTGGATGGAGTAGAACACGCCGCCGAGATACGTCAGCGGCGTGAGCACAAACGTCGGCACGATGGAAATATCATCAAATTTGGTGGCCAGCATCGCGTTGATGAAGCCCCCCAGCGAGAACAGCATCGACGTCAGCGCAACCGTAAGCACTGTGGCCGCCGGATGATGCAGACTGAGGTTCGTAAAGCCCAGAGACAACACCGTCACAATCAGGCCCACGCCCAACCCACGGGCCATACCGCCGGCGACGTAGCCAGCCAGGATGATGTAATTCGGCACCGGCGAAACCAGCAGCTCCTCGATGCTGCGCTGGAACTTCATGCTGAAGAACGACGACACCACGTTGGCGTAGGAGCTGGTGATGACGGACATCATGATCAGCCCCGGCACGATGAAGGCCATGTAGTCGTGCCCGTCCATCTGCCCGATGCGGGAGCCGATCAGGTTGCCGAAGATCACGAAATAGAGTGTCATGGTGACCGCCGGCGGCAGCAGCGTCTGCGGCCAGATCCGGGTGAATCGGCGCACTTCCCGGACGACGATCGTCGAAAGCGCGGTCAGTTTGGCGTCCGGACTCATGCCTTGTCTCCTTTCCGGCTGTTCTCCTGAACCATGCGGAGGAACAGCTCCTCCAGTCGATTGGCCTTGGTACGCATGCTCACCACGCGCAGACCCTTGGCGTCCAGTTGGCTGAACGCGGCGTTCAGGTTCTGCCCCTGACGCACATCGATTTCCAACTGCCCTTCGTTGACCAGGCGCGTGTCGAAATCGGGCAGCTCGGGTGCCTCACTGACCGGCTCCGAAAGATCCAGCAGGAAGGTCTCCACACTCAACTGCTTGAGCAGGTCCCGCGTGCTGGTGTTCTGCAGAATGCTGCCGTGGTCGATGATGGCGATGTTGCGGCAAAGCGCTTCCGCCTCTTCCAGGTAATGGGTGGTCAGGATGATCGTCGTGCCCCGCCGATTCATTTCCTGCAGGAAGATCCACATGGAGCGGCGCAGCTCGATATCGACCCCGGCGGTGGGTTCATCCAGGATCAGCAGCTTGGGTTCGTGCACCAGGGCCCGGGCGATCATCAGCCGCCGCTTCATGCCCCCGGACAGCATCCGGGCCGGCTCGTTGCGTTTGTCCCAGAGCCCCAGCTCCTTCAGGTAATACTCCGCCGACACCCGGGCCCGCTTGGCCGGAATGCCGTAGTAGCCGGCCTGGGTGACGACGATATCGATCACCTTTTCAAACTGGTTGAAGTTCATCTCCTGGGGCACCACGCCCAGGTTCATCTTCGCACCCGACAGGTCCCGATCGATATCATGGCCGAACACGGATACCTTGCCGGAGGTCTTGTTGACCAGCGAACACACAATGCCCAGCGTCGTAGACTTGCCTGCGCCGTTGGGTCCGAGCAGCGCGAAGAAATCACCTTCCCTGACCGTCAGATCGATCCCTTTCAGTGCCTCGAAGCCCGAGTCGTAGGTTTTGCGGAGATTTTCAATCTTCAGTGCATCCGTCATGGGTGCCCAGCCTGTCTGTTCTGATGAGGGGTTGCGCGTTGAGATCGTGTGTAAATTGTGGCGGGGCCTGGAAATTCAACCCCTTCGGTTGCATCGGGCCAGTTGGCGCCCGCCGCTTCATGACTTTGGCAAACTGCGACAGGTGTCCAACATGCCCGTCGCCCTCGCTCCTATAATCAGGCCCATAACAACGAAACCCGGTATCAACCGGTCTTCCATGGAAAGATAGACGAGCCTATGAACCTCAAGCCCTTTCTGCTGCTCACCCCGCTGCTCCTGTTACAGGGCTGTGGCGGCGGCGACGGCGGCGACGACACGGCCACCGGACAGCTCACCCTCAGCGGCATGCAGGGTCTGTCCTACCAGACCCAGAGCCAGACGGGAAAGACCGACGCTCAAGGCCATTTCCAATACTACGCCGGTGAAACCCTGACCCTGAGTGTCGGCGACCTGCAACTGGTGTCGGGTGTTCCCGCCGATAACGTGGTGACGCCGCTGGAGTTCCTGTCGGATACCCGAGCCTTGCTGGATAATGCCACTGTCGACGAACTGGGTCTGCTCAGCCATCGGCCGGCTGAACAGCAGGCCATCGAGAACACCACCCTGCGCAACCTCACGCGCTTCCTGCTGGCACTGGACGAAGATGGCTCCACGTCCGACAGCAACCGACTGGTGTTCACCGACCGGGTCATTAGCCAACTGAACGCTGCCCTGCCCACGCTGGACAAACCCATCGACTTCACCGTGCCGGAAAGCCAGTTCATTAATGAAGTGACCGAAGATGGTGAAACCACTGACGATGCGGATCTGACGCCGGCCAACCGATTGCTGAAAGCCATCTGCTTCTACCCGGAAGACGACGAACTCTGCGAAGATCCACCCACCCAGGCGGAAATCGACGCGGCTCCGGAACCCCCCGAAAACGGCACGGCGCGGGATCCGGATGTGGTTTACAGCGACGAACTGGAGAGCAAGCGCAACCGGATCCTCAATGCGATCCGCAATGTCGAAGACATCGATTCCGACGACATCGACGAGTACCTCACCAGCGAGCTGGACAGTATCACCACCGACATCGCCAACGAATACTATCTCAGCCAGGTGACCCAGGAACTGCCCGCATCGGACACCGCCATCCATGAGGTGGTTGTACGCCGGGTGGGCCAGAAGGTATCACTGGCGAAGATCGAAGCCATCAGCACCAACGACAACGCCCTGGTGGTACACAGCTACAGCGCCCAGACCCATTCGGTGGAATATTTCATTGATGGCGAGACGGGGGACGACGGGGAGCTGATCGTTAACTTCAAACCGGATGACGATTACCGCTGGCTACGCAAGCCCCTGCGGGTGATCATCCAGTAGTGGATCGCCTGCCGATCCGAACGGGCCGGCAGGGGGCTCAGCCCAACAAATGCTTCAGGCTCCAGCGCGATGCGGCGCCGGTGACTTCGAAGTGGCGCGGGTCCAGCCCCTCTGCGCCGAATGGCAGGCATCCGTTGACCGAAACCACCTTGTCCGGCTGACGCCCTTCATTGACCTCCGCCAGGTTCACGATCCTGGCGGCTTTCAACGGCCGACGCTCCGGATCCGTCATCACCATCACCCGCGGCCAAAGACGACGCCCCGGCGTATGCGAAACCACCGCGCCACGCTCACCGGAGCTCAGCTCCACCAGCGTGCCGGTCGGATAGATGCCGATGGACTGAATGAAACGTTCCACCAGATCCTCCTGGAACTCAATGTTGCGCATTTCATACAGGTGGGCGACTGCCTGCGCCGGCGTCATCGGCGTCTGGTCTTCCCGGGTTTCCACGAGGGATTCGTAATAATCCACCAGACCGGCGATCTTGGCCAACAGCGGGATGCGATCACCCCGGATGCGCGCCGGGAACCCCGAGCCGTTATGGCGCTCGCGGTGATATTGGACGATGCTGATGACCGCCCGCGACATGCCGGCCGCCTGCAATCGGTTGACGCCCTTTTCCACATAGGTCCGGAACAGGGCGAAATCCCCGGCGTCGAGCCGGTTTTCGTTACGCAGCAGCGACGGGGATAATTCCAGCTTACCGACGTGACACAGGAGTGTGCCCATCGCCAGGTTTTCCAGCGCGGCCGGCTCCAGCCCCATGTGGCGACCACAGACCAGCGCCCAGATGGCGGTATTCAGGGCGTGCCGGTATGTCATGTTGTCATGCTGGCGCAAGCGGGCAACCCAGAGCATCGCGTCCGGATGCCGGACGACGCTGCCGGCCATGCCACGTGCGACGCGATACACACTGTTGAAATCCGGCTCCTCACCGTCGCGAATTCGGCGTTCAATGTCGCTCAGCGCCTTGTCCACATCCACCAGCAGCCGATTGCCCTGGCGGACTTCGCGCTTCAGGGTTGACGACACGGGATAGTCTTGCGGGTTGCGCACCTGGATCGGCGGCAGCTGGATGACTTCCTGGTTCGTACGCTTGGCGTTGCGGCGGGCGAAGATCGGGGCGTTGGACGCCTCATACTCGGACGTGTCACGCGCTTCGGCCACGTCGATCATCACCCACTTGCAGTAGGACGTGAGGGTCTGGATATCTTCCTGGCGGCGAATATAGAACCCCTGGATGGGGAAAGGCGTTTCGTGCCACGGACGATCGAGGTCAGACACGAACGCGCCCAACGACAAATCATGCACCGCTACTTTCTTCTGGCGGACACCCACGGCAGACCTCTACTCCTGAAAACGACGTCGATGATTCCATTCTGACGGGATCGCGGCGAGCGACAATAACATTTGTGTACCGAACAGTAACCTTTCACCGACACAAGGTTACTGTTCGTTATCAGCCGGCAACAAAAGGTAGCAACGAGATGTGAATAACAGTCAGAGCGAGACGCGCGTCACAAAATCAGGGGCGCATCAATCGTCGCAAACATGGTCATCCAGCTCCGGCGGCCGGGCTGAAAGGCTGTCGCGCGGCGCCTCCCGGACGCGAATGCTGTAAGGAACCACCGAGGCCCGCAGGTAATCCCGGTTTTCCGTTTCACCGTTCACCTCAACGGTCGTCCGACGTGGACGACAGGACACCACCAACTCCAGTTGCCGATCCAGGTCGACAATGCGTTGGGCATTGCGCACTTCCAGGCAAGTGGAGGCCGGCTCAGCCGGCTGCCCGGATCGCGCCAGGACATCGTCTTCCGGCGAGCCACAAGCCTTGATACCTGCACCGCACGCCTGCTCCCCACCCGTCTGGGCGGCGTCTCTCAGGATCCAGGTGCGAGTGCTGCACTGGGTTTCCAGGCGGATGGGCGATGCCTGATCGTTCGCGAACCACCAACCGGGATAGTCCACCGTCTCCCAGGTCACACGGAACTGGCGCTCATCGCCGCTGGCATTGGACGCACTGAAAACACCGTAATGACTTTGATAAGAGGCGCAGCCGGACAACGCCGACAACAATAGCGCGCAGACGGGGAGTCGAATCATGTCGGACCTGGTTAACGGATAACGTGGTATGACGAACGATAGCGTCGATGCGGCAATGTCCCACATCGCGGCAGGGGGGAACAGTTACTCGTTCACAAACTGGAGCCCGAAACCATCAACCGTCATGCGCACCACTTCCATATCCAGAATCGGCGCGGGCACCGGCAGGCCCTGGACCTGGACCTGGACGCGATCCCCGATATTCGGGCGCTCCCCTTCCTCGGACACGACAAAAACACCGCCGTCAGAAATGTCCCGAGTATTGTAGACGCGCTCACCGAGAGTGGGATGGGTCACGCGGACTTTGGCGTTCAATGCGGTTCTTAAATAGGCGCGTCGATCACTGGACATCGCTGGGCTCGGTTACTGCTCTGTTGTCATGATACTGCCGGCCTGAGCAGAGGAGCGATTCAGGGGCCCCAACGCCAGACTTCCCTTTCTGATGATGAAGCATAGCACTAAATGTGGGGTGCAAGTGAATGCAGGTTCGACAGTTTTCCGTTTTTCTCCTCCCCGAAATAATTCTTTTTCGCAACCATTCTAAAATTCAGGTTTAATACCGATTATCATTCCGAATACTCCGGATTTTCCTCCGGCGAACGAACCAGGACACAGAGAACGCCATGCGCCATCGTTTTTCCACCATCGCCCTGCTGGCGAACCTAATGCTGACGCCACTCGCCGCAACCGCTGCCGGGGAAGTCAACATCTATTCCTACCGCCAGCCCTATCTGCTTGAGCCCTTGCTAGACGCGTTCACTCGCAAGACAGGCATCGAAGCCAATGTGGTCTTCGCCCGCAATGGCCTTGCCGAGCGCCTGCAGCGCGAGGGTCGCAACAGCCCCGCTGACCTGGTCATGACCGTGGATATCGCCCGCCTCAATGAACTGGTTGAGCGCGACCTCACCGAAGCCGTTACCACGGCGACCCTGGAACAGGATATCCCCGCCCACCTGCGTCACCCGGAGGGCAAATGGTATGGCCTTACCAGCCGGGCTCGCCTGATCTTCACCGCCAAGGACCGTGTCGAACCCGGCGAAATCACCACGTACGAGGAACTGGCGGATCCCAAATGGCAGGGGCGAGTCTGTACCCGCAGCGGCAAGCACCCTTATAACGTGGCCCTGTTTGCCTCGATGATTGCCCACCACGGCGAAGCCAAGGCCGAACAATGGTTGCAGGGCCTGAAGGACAATCTGGCACGCCGCCCCCAGGGTGGCGATCGCGACCAGATCATGGCGATTGCCGAAGGCGTTTGCGACGTCGCTCTCGGCAACAGCTATTACTACGGCAAGATGCTGGAAGACGAAAACCAGCGTGACGCGGCCCAATCCGTGAACCTGGTGTTCCCCAATGCCGAGGGTCGCGGAACCCACATCAACATCAGTGGCATGGCCTTGACCCACAGCGCCCCCAACCGGGACAACGCCATCAAACTGATGGAGTACCTGACAACAGCGGAAGCCCAGACGATCTACGCCACCGTCAACTACGAATATCCCGCCAATCCGGCAGTGCCACCGTCAGACGTGGTGGCCAGCTGGGGCACACTGCACCCGGACGATCTCGCCCTGAACACGATCGCGGCCCATCGCGAAGCCGCCGTGAAGATGGTCGACCGGGTCAATTACGACAACTGAGTCGCGCCGATTCATTCCAGGCAGGCTGCCCGAATTTTTCCCGGGCAGCGCTTACCGCCCCAAGGACTCCCATGAGCCAGGCCGTCGACGCGCCATCGCCCCCGATTGAACAACAGCCCCTGAAGTCCGGCACCTCCCGGCGCTGGCTGCTTGCCGCGACTGTCACCACGCTGTTGGTGGCGTTGCCTGTCGGCGCCGTGCTGGTGCTGGCGCTGTTTCCGGACGACAACATCTGGCCTCACCTGGTGGAGACAACGCTTCCCATCTACCTGTCGAATACTGTCCAGTTAATGCTCGGCGTATCCGTGCTGACGCTGGTCATCGGCGTCGGTACCGCCTGGCTGGTTACCATGTGCCAGTTCCCCGGCCGGCGCTTTTTCGAGTGGGCCCTGCTGCTGCCGTTTGCGGTGCCGGCTTATGTCATCGCCTACGTCTACACCGACCTGCTCGACTACGCCGGACCGGTTCAGGCGGCCCTGCGGGAGATGTTCGACTGGCAGGATGCCGGCGACTACTGGTTCCCGGCCATCCGCAGCCTGCCCGGCGCCATCCTGATGATCGGACTGGTGCTGTATCCCTACGTTTATCTGCTGGCCAGGGCCGCTTTCCTGGAACAATCCCCTTCGCTGTTTGCGGTCAGCCGAAGCCTCGGCCAGTCCGCCCTGGGCACATTCTTTCGGGTGGTGCTGCCGATTGCCCGGCCCGCCATTGCGGTGGGCCTGTCACTGGTTCTGATGGAGACCCTGAACGATTTCGGCACCGTCGACTTCTTTGCCGTCAACACGCTGACCGCCGGCCTGTTCGACACCTGGATGAATCTGGGCAACCTGGGTGGCGCGGCCCAGATTGCAAGCATCATGCTCGCCTTCGTTCTCATCCTGGTGACCCTGGAGCGCTACTCTCGTCGCCGCCAGCAACAATACGCTGCCCGGGACATGCGCGATCCCCTGCACCGTTTCACCCTGTCCCGGAGTCGCCAGGCAGCTTGCGTGGTGGCCTGCGGATTGCCGTTGTTGCTGGGGTTTGTGGTGCCGGCAGCGGTTCTGGGCTACTACGCGGTGGAGTACTTTGCCGAGAGCTGGACGGACGATTTCCTGGAAAACGCCCTGAACAGCCTGTTTCTGTCCACCGCGGCGGCCCTGACGACCCTGCTGATCGGCCTTTTACTGGCTTACAGTCGCCGACTGCACGACACGCCGGGCATGCGCGTGCTGATGCGGCTTTCCAGTCTCGGATATGCGATGCCGGGAGCGGTACTGGCGGTCGGCGTGATTGTACCGCTGGCCGCGTTCGACAACTGGCTCGACCTGCGCATGGAGCAGTGGCTGGGCTGGAATACCGGCCTGCTATTAAGCGGCACCGCGTTCGCCATCATCTTTGCCTACACCGTTCGTTTTCTGGCGGTGTCGGCCGGCAGCCTGGAGAGCGCCCTACAAAAAATCACGCCCAGTATGGACATGGCCGCCCGATCCATGGGGGTGCCAGCCGGCAAGACGCTGCTTCGCGTGCACCTGCCGATGCTGAAGGGAACGCTGCTGACCGCCGCTCTCGTCGTGTTCGTGGATTGCATGAAGGAATTGCCGGCCACGCTGATCCTGCGGCCGTTCAATTTCGAGACGCTGGCCACCTACGTGTATCAGTACGCCTCGGATGAAATGCTGCGCCAGAGCGGATTGCCGGCGCTGGTTATTGTGGCTGCGGGCATTATCCCGATCGTGCTGATGAGCCGCTCGATAGCCGCATCCCGGGAATTCCACTGACCGAAGTGCTTTACGCCCGGGTCACCACAAAGCGACCGCTGAACGTCGCGGCCGGAAAAGCCGTACCGCCCTCCTCGACGAACACCGTCACCTCAAGGACCACCCGCCCCTTTCCCCGTCGCTCGATGCTACGCTCAAACCGCTCCATGTCCTCAGCGGAGGGCAACCTGCAGCGGGCGAAGAAGTCGCTGTTGACGGGCAAGCCGTAGTCGATGGCGCCGGACTGGATGACCACGTTTCCTTTCAACTGGCGGTCTTCCAGCCAGAGCTCCAGCAAAGACCAGGCCCCGACGACGGCCACGGCATAGACGCTGCCACCAAAACCCGTGCCCTGGTGATTGTGATTGAGCGCCAGCGGCGCTTTCACGGTGATCTGATCGCCGGTGTAGTCGGCCACCGTCACGCCCAGCGCGCGTGTAAGGGGAATATGTTCGTTAATGCGGGTCTGCAGCCGGTCCAGCTGGGTCATAAGGCGCCTCCTTATACCGGCAGTCTATGCCGGACCAGCGCAAAGACCCAATTCGACTAAAGGATGCACAGGACGAGATTCAGGGAGGGATGCAATACCGGGCCCGCTCCGGCGCGATGACACGCCGGGCGGGCCCACGCCGCCTATTGCCAGATAATGGGTTGCTTCTCGTTGTACCAGGTGTCCGCCATGTCCTTGTAGGCGTCCTCAACCACATTACGCTTGAGCTTCAGTGTCGGGGTCAGGAAGTCGTTCTCGATACTCCACTCGTCCCGCACCACCGCCATGAATTTCAATTGCTCATGGGGATCGACAGCGCCGTTGACCTCGGTCAGCAGCGTCTTGAAGCTCTGCTCCAGTTCCTTGCGGAAAGCATCGTCCGCCGTCTTCCGCTGAGCGTCCTCGGACAGCATCACCAGGCAGTGCGGCTGCGGATGATTGGCCCCGGACACACAGACCATCTCGATGTCGGGATGACTCATGAGCCGGTTCTCGATGGGCGCCGGGGCGACGTATTTGCCCTTGCTGGTCTTGAAGATTTCCTTGATGCGGCCGGTCAGGCGCAGACGTCCGAGCTCATCGACCTCGCCCTTGTCGCCGGTGCGCAGGTAGCCGTCTTCGGTGAAGGTTTCCCGGGTTTTCTCCTCGTCCCGGTAATACCCCATCATGGTGGCCGGGCTCTTGATCTGCACCTCCCCCTCGTCGCTGATCCGCACGTCGACACCCGGCAGCGGCTCACCGACGTAACCGGTCCGCGCCCGTCCCGGCTTGGTCATGTGAGAATAGGCAAAATTCTCGGACATACCGTAGCCTTCCAGCAGCTCGAGGCCCAGCCCCCGGTACCAATCCAGAATATCGTGGGACAGGGGCGCTGAACCGCTACCGGCGAACTTCACGTGCTGGAGCCCCAGGTTGGTAAGCACCTTCCGCTTGATCAGGCGATTGAGCAGCGGAATCCGCAGCAGACGTGCCAGTTTCTCCTGGGGCATCTTCTGGAAAACGCCGTGCTGGAATTTGGTCCAGATCCGGGGCACCGCCAGGAAGAGCGTCGGCTGGGCCCGCTTGAGATCTTCGACGAAAGTATCCAGGGACTCGGCGAAATACAGATGGAACCCGCGGTACATCGACCCCAGCTCCACGACAAAACGCTCGAACACGTGCGACAGCGGTAAATAGGACAACATCCGCTCATTCGCGGTCACATCGAGCGCTTCCATTCCGCCAACCGAGGCGTAGCCCAGGTTCTCAAAGCTCAGCATGACCCCTTTGGGCCGTCCGGTGCTGCCGGAGGTGTAGACGATGGTCGCCAGCTCATGCGGATCGCGCTGGACATTTTCCTTCATGGGCGGGTACTTCGCGACAATATCGTCCCAGGTCTTGAAATCGTTGGGCGGGCTCAGCGGATAAGAGAGGCAGTGGACACTGTCCGGCACGCCGGCCTTCATACTGTCCCAGTCGTCCAGCTTACCGACAAACAACACCTCACAGCCGCTATGCTCCAACACGTAGTGAACGGTGTCGGCGTTCAGGGTCGGATACAGCGGGACGGAAATATGGCCCGCCATCCAGATGGCCCAGTCGGATAGAATCCAGTGGGCGCAGTTCTTGGAAAGGATACCGATGCGGCTATTCTCGGGCAGGTTGAGCGACTTGAGATACGACGCCATCCTCCGCGCCTCACCCACCGCACGTCGCCAGGTGAAGTCGATGACAGTGCCACCGCCCATCGGCTGGGACAGGTACACGTCTCCGGCACGCGCTGTTTCCCAGTGGTAGACCATATCAAGAGGAAGTTTATTCTTGGTGTCCATGGAGGTCCTTGTCTGCTGTCTGTTGTTATTGATCTTTGCGCAACCCCGCCAACACGGCTAGGATGCGCTGAAACCGGTTTAGCGGAGCACCGCGTTGTGCCCGCCCACACCGCTGGCCTTCGGTGGCCGAATCCTGTTACAGGCTATTTCAGCACAGCGCTTTTCGCCAGAATGTGACAGGTATTCAACTAAATGACGATAGCCATACTGACCGCAGGGCTCAAGAGGCGAACGACGACACTGCGCCGTAAAACGTGACCCAGACCCGGCAACCCCCTGACAACTTGCTCATAATGCGATGACGACCAGAAACAGGAAGGACATCATGTACGTCTGCATTGACTGCCGAAAGGGGTTGATGGATCCGGTTTCGCGAATCGACGAGCCGGATGCCGCCGACCGTTACCAGTGCAGCTACTGCGGTCACCGGGCGACCATTCCGCCACTCATGATCAGCCTGACGCAGATCCTCTCCTGCGTGCTGGGGCTTGGCTTTACGCTGTATCTGCTTTTCCGGCATATCGGCAATGCGCTGAAGGCGTTCCAGTTGGGCCTGCACGGCGACATGACCGCTGACATCCTGCTGACCGGCCTGGCCCTGCTCTTCGCCGCGGGCTTTACCTATACCATTCTGCGGGCCAGCCATAACCTGCGTATCCAGTTCCTGTACCGACACGTCCGCCCATCGGCCTGATACCGGCCACTGCGGCTACCCCGTAGAGAGTATCCCTTACGTTCTATGGTAGAATCCGCCACTTTTCGCGGCCCAGCATTTTTCCCGGGCAATGACATAATGAAGAGCCGCTGAACCGGCAGACGCCGTTCGATCGGTCGGCTGGCATGGGTGGGAACACCCACTCAGACGGCTCACCAACCACCAGAGGATCGGGAGTATCACCGCATGAATCGTTCCACCCTGAGAGTTGTCTTTGCAGCGCTCGCACTGCTTGTGGCTGGCGTCCTCCAGGCCGACCCACGTGTCGTCGCCGTGACGCAGATCGTTGAACACCCGGCCCTCGACGCCGTCTACCAGGGCGTCAAGGATGAACTGACCGCTGAAGGCTATGCCGAGGGCACCGATGTCACCTACGAGCATGAGAGCGCCCAGGCAAACACCGCGGTTGCCGCCCAGATCGCCCGCAAGTTCGTGGGAGACCAGCCGGACGTGATCGTCGCCATTGCCACACCGTCCGCCCAGACCGTTGCTGCTGCGGCCCGCGACATTCCCGTCGTCTTCTCGGCGGTGACCGATCCGGTGGGCGCGAAACTGGTCAAAAGCCTGGAGCACCCCGGCAGCAACATCACCGGTGTCAGCGATATGCTGCCGCTGGACAAACACCTGGACATGGTCCAGCGCGTGGTGCCCGACGCCAAGACCATCGGTACCGTCTACAACCCGGGCGAGGCCAATGCGGTGGCCCTGGTCAATGATCTGGATGAGCGTCTGAAAGCCCGCGGTCTGAAACTGGTCAAGGCAGCAGCCACCAAGACGTCCGAAGTGCTCGGCGCTGCCCGTTCCCTGGTCGGCAAGGTCGACGCCATCTACCTGACCACCGACAACACCGTGATCTCTGCCGCCGAAGCCGTCATCTCCGTCGGTGAACGCGCCAAGATTCCCGTCTTCGCCGCCGATACCGCGACCGTCTCCCGCGGCGCCGTCGCTGCCCTGGGTTTCGACTACTACGACGTTGGCCGTCAGACCGGCAAACTCGTGGGACGCGTGCTCAAGGGTGAAAACCCCGGCGACATCCCGGTTGGCGGGGTGGAAACACTCTCCCTGTACGTGAACCCGGGCGCTGCCAAGCGCATGGGCATTGAGCTGAAACCGGACGTCATCGAGGACGCCGAAAAAGTCATCGAAAACTGATCCATATTGCAGTAGGACCACCATGCTGAGCGAAATCGCCCTGTACGGGGCCTTTGAAACCGGGCTGATCTACGGCCTGGTTGCCTTCGGGATTTACCTGTCATTCCGGGTTCTCGACTTTCCCGACCTGACAGTCGACGGCAGTTTCCCATTGGGCGCTGCCGTTTCAGCCGTCATGATCATCAACGGCTGGAATCCCTGGCTGGCGACCGGCGCGGCGATTCTGGCCGGCATGGCGGCCGGCGCCGTCACGGCAACGCTGAACGTGCGCCTGAAGATCCTCAATCTTCTGGCGTCGATCCTGACCATGATCGCGCTCTATTCCGTCAACCTGCGCATCATGGGGCGCCCCAACATCGCCCTGCTTTCGGAAGACACCGTGCTGACCCCCTGGTACGACCTGGGGCTGGCCTTCCATCAGGTGCCGGTCGTGCTGTTCTTTATTGTCGCCGTGGTGGTACTGATCCTGCTGTGGCGTTTTATGGAATCGGAAACCGGTCTGGCGATGCGGGCCACCGGCGCCAATCCCCGCATGGCGCGGGCCCAGGGCATTGCCACCGGCTGGATGATCATTCTCGGTGTGGCGCTGTCCAATGGTCTGGTGGCGCTGGCAGGCTCCCTGTTTGCCCAGAGCCAGGGGGCGGCGGACGTGACCATGGGTGTTGGCGTGATCGTCGTCGGCCTGGCCTCCCTGATTGGCGGCGAAGCCGTCCTGGCGCCGCGCAGCGTGATTCGGGCCCTGCTCGCATGCATTATCGGCGCGATCCTCTATCGTCTGGCGATCGCCCTGGCGCTGAACGCAGACTTCATCGGCCTGAAAACACAGGACCTCAACCTGATCACCGCCGTTCTGGTCACTCTCGCCATTGTCCTGCCGAATGCACGGCATTCGGTGAAAGCCCTGTTTTCCCGGAGCTGAGCCATGATTACCGTAAAAGACCTCAGACTCACTTTCGGCAAGGGCACGCCCTTGGAAAATCCGGCCCTGCGGGGCCTCAGCCTGACCGTGAATCAGGGCGAATTCGTCACGGTGATCGGCAGTAACGGCGCCGGCAAATCCACGCTCCTCAACGCCCTGTCCGGCGAGGTGCTGGTGGACAGCGGCCGCATCGAAGTGGATGGCGTGGACGTCACCCGCCTGTCCACCCACAAACGGGCCGGTCGCGTTTCCCGGGTGTTCCAGGATCCACTGGCCGGAACCTGCGAGAACCTCACCATCGAGGAAAACATGTCGCTGGCCATCAAACGGGGCATGCGACGGGGCCTCGGATCAGCCGTCAAGACCCGCTACCGGGATCGCTTCCGGGAAGGTCTGGCCACGCTGAACCTGGGGCTGGAGAACCGCCTGGGGGACAAGATGGGGCTGCTGTCCGGCGGCCAGCGCCAGGCGGTCAGTTTGCTGATGGCCAGCCTCAACCCGTCCAGCATCCTGCTGCTGGATGAGCACACCGCGGCCCTGGACCCCCGCACGGCGGAGTTCGTGCTGGATCTCACCAAGCGCATCATCCACGACCAGAAAAAGACGGCCCTGATGGTCACCCACAGCATGAAACAGGCGCTGGAAGTGGGCGAACGTACCGTGATGCTGCACCAGGGCCAGGTGGTCTTCGATATTGCCGGCCAGGAACGCGAAGGGCTGACTGTCAGCGACCTGCTGAAACTGTTCGAGAAGCAGCGTGGCATCGAAGTCAGTGATGACAGTCTGCTGCTTGGCTGAACAGGCCTCAGCAGCAACCTGTTTCGGGTTTATGTCGCCAAAACTGGCATTTCCTCTCCTTTGCGGTTAGTTTTCAGAAAGGACCGGTGTCGATAGCAAGCTATGGGCACCGGCCTCGAGATCGCATCTCCTCATCGACGTGAAAGGCAGGAATGGCATCGTGCTTCGCATGACCTCGGTTATGCTGTCCTGGTTCGGTCGGTTTCCGACCGCGGCCCTGGCACTGGCTTCCTCATTTTTCATCCAGCCTCTCCGGGCAGACGATGTCATTAGCCAACTCCAGTATGTCAGCGAGGATTTTCCACCCTACAACTTCCGGGACTCGTCCAGCCCGGACGGCCGCGAGATCGCCCGGGGCATCTTCATTGATGTCCTCGAAGCGCTGGATAAACCCCTGGGCCTGAACTTCGATCCTGCCAATGTCCGCTTCTTTCCCTGGGCCCGAGCCTATGCCGACGCCCTGAACGGCACACGTCAGGTGCTGTTCGCGACGGCGCGCGTCCCATCCCGGGAAAAGCGGTTCAAGTGGGCGGGTCCGGTCATGCCCATCCAGATCGGATTGATTGCCCGCAGAGACGACGCGACGCCGGTCGACCTTACCTCCGCCATTGTCGGTGTGATTCGCAACGACATTGGCGAGGAGCTCGCCCTGAAATCCGGCTTCTCCCGCGATCATCTTTATCGGCAAAGCAACGGCAACAGCCTGGCCCTGATGCTGGCAGCGGGCCGCATTGACCTCTGGGCCTACAACGAGGCGGCGGCCCTCTGGTACATCAATCGGAACGATTTGAATACCGCCCACTACGGCATGGTCAGGGAGCTCCTGAAAACCCAGGCTTATTTCGCCTTCAGTCCGGATGTTCCGGATCGCGTGGTGAATGCGTTTCAGGAGGGCATTGACGCGTTGAAGCAAACGGTGGAGAAAAACGGCCGGACAAAGATGGAAAACATTATCCAGCGTTATTATCAGTAGTTTTCAGCACGTCTGAAAGAAGAAAGATCGCGGCGGACTGCCGCGATCTTTCCGGCACCGCCTCAGTGCCCGTAGACCCGCAGGGACGTGTTGTTGATGGACAGATTATCCAGGGCAATCGAGCCAATCGACGTACCGCCCACCAGCACCCCGCCGATGGAGACATCGGAGCGGAATTCCTGGAGGTCAATCGCCAGTGCGCTTTGACCATCGGCCCGGGTACCGTGGTAGACATCCATCTCGACGTCGGCGAACAGATCCAGCGGCTGCGGCGCAACAGGGTCGTATTCGTCGCCGGTCAGACGCAGGTCCCTGACCCCCAGCGCCAGGAACGGTGCATCGAAGTCCATGTCATCGATGGCAATGTCTGTCTTGAAATTCAGGATATCGGTTGCCGTATCCACCCGAATGGTGGCCGAGCCGATCAGCGCATCCATATGGAAGTTGTCCAGGATGGTCGTACTGTCGGTGGCGCCACGCAGTTCCCACTGACCGGTGCTCATACGGAAGTCCACCGCGCCGAACGTATTCGGCAGGATGTTGACCACCGCATCGCCGTCGCCCAGAACATCGATGTTGATCCGGATGTTATCCAGCAGATCGCTGGCCGGCTGACTGGTCAGGTTAGAACCGATTTCAGAGAACAGATTGGTGCGGTTGGTACCGCCGATTTCAATATCGCTGATCGCCAGGGTTCCCTCATCGGTGTAACGGAACTCGTCGATATTGACCTTGGTTTCGAGCTCGATGGACACGCCGGACTGGCCGGTCACATTGCCCATCTCACTCTCGTCGAGCGCTTGAATCTCCGCGAAGCTGGTCACTGGCGCAAAAGCCAGGCACAGCGCTAACGGACTCAGTTTCAGGCCTTGCATTTTTATAGTCCCTTATTGCTTTTATTGGAGTTATGAAGCGATACAGCCTGTGGCCCTCAGGCGACTCACAGATTCCCTCCATGATTCCACTTTAGCGACACGTCTTTTTACTCGACGTGCAGGCCGTCACAATTCCGGCGTGACCACCGCAAAAAGTGATCAAAAAACGCCCACGACAGACACTACATGTTGTGGCAGGACTTCTGACCGCACCGACGCGCCGGATTCCCGTTCATCGCGATTTTGCAAGACCGCCAAGATTGAAAATTACCGACCATTCTTCAGCAATCGATAGTTTCCGCTTCCTTCACAGACCACAATATCCTGTTATACTTTTCGAAAATTGACCGATATATTGGGTTTATTTCATACAGCCCAACCAACGACGACGGTTGATGCAGTGTATCCATCCACGGCCGGTAAGCCGCGACAACAGGCGGTAGCAGGCCGTTTTCGGTGTTTCAGCGCAACGCTCGCTTAAACACCAGATGTAGTGTTTCTAATTGAGCCAGGCCACAGGGTGCCTGGCATTGGGGTCGGGCTTGCAGGAGCCTGAATCTAGGAATCATCGGAGCTTTGAGGGCGGCAATGAACGCGAAAGTACAGGAACTCATGACAACCATTCCCATGCAGGATGCCTCGCTGGATATCTGGAACAGCAAATACCAGCTGAAAACCAAGAGCGGTGAGCCTGTTGACCAGACCATCGAGGACACCTACTCGCGCGTTGCCCGTGCCCTCGCCCAGGTGGAAACCAGCAAGGCGAAGCGTGAGAAGTACTTCAAGGAATTCGTCTGGGCCCTGCAGAACGGCGCCATTCCGGCTGGCCGGATCACGTCCAACGCCGGCGCTGAAGCACACAAACCGGCGACGTCGACCATCAACTGCACCGTCTCCGGCAGCATCAACGACTCCATGAACGACATTCTGGAGAAGAACCACGAAGCCGGCCTGACCCTCAAGGCCGGTTGCGGTATCGGCTACGAATTCTCCACGCTCCGCCCGAAAGGTGCCTACGTCGCCGGCGCCGGCGCTACCACATCCGGTCCGCTGTCCTTTATGGATATCTTCGATCGCATGTGCTTCACCGTGTCCTCCGCCGGTGGGCGTCGCGGCGCCCAGATGGCCACGTTCGACGTGCATCATCCGGACGTGATCGATTTCATCCAGGCCAAGCGTGAGGACGGTCGTCTGCGTCAGTTCAACCTGTCGCTGCTGATCACCGAGGATTTCATTGAAGCGGTGAAGAACGGTGAGGACTGGCACCTGTCTTTCCCGGTCACCGAACAGGAAGCCGAATCCGAAGGACTGGACCTGACCGACGCGGCCAGCTTCGTCTACCGCGACTTCCCGATCCAGGAAGGCTACGTCTGCAACGACGAAGGCAAGGTCGCCTGCCGCATCTACAAGACCGTGAAAGCCCAGTTCATCTGGGACAGCATCATGACGTCCACCTACGACTACGCCGAGCCGGGATTCATCCTGATCGACAAGGTCAACCAGATGAACAACAACTGGTTCTGCGAGGACATCCGCGCGACCAACCCCTGCGGCGAGCAACCCCTGCCGCCTTATGGCAGCTGCCTGCTGGGCTCGGTCAACCTGACCAAGTTCGTGGACTACCCGTTCACCGAGAAGGCAAGCTTCAACTACGAGAAGTACCGCCAGGTTGTGGGCGTATTCACCCGCATGCTGGACAACGTGGTGGAAATCAACGGCCTGCCACTGGAAGAGCAGCGCCACGAGATCCGCTACAAGCGCCGTCACGGCATGGGCATCCTGGGCCTGGGTTCCACACTGGCGATGCTGCGCATGCCGTATGGTTCTGAGGAATCCGTTGCCTTTACCGAAAACGTCGTGCGCGAGATGGCCGTCGAAGGCTGGCGCCAGTCCCTGTCTCTGGCCGAGGAAAAGGGCCCGGCCCCGATCATGAACGACGAATTCGAAGTCACCGGCAAGATGCTGGCCAAGTGCCCGCAGCTGCGTGAAGACGGCATCAACGAAGGCGACAAGGTGCCTGGCCGTATCCTGCACGCCAAGTACAGTCGCTACATGCAGCGTATTGGCGAGGTCGAGCCGGAGCTGATTGCCAAGCTGGCCGAGAAAGGCGGTCGCTTCACGCATCACACCTCCATCGCGCCGACAGGAACCATCAGCCTGTCGCTCGCCAACAACGCCAGTAACGGCATCGAGCCGAGCTTCTCGCATCATTACGCGCGGAACGTGATCCGCGAAGGCCGCAAGACCAAAGAGAAAGTAGACGTCTTCTCTTACGAATTGCTGGCCTATCGCCATCTGGTCAACGCGAAGGCCATGCCTTTCTCCGACGAAGCCGAGGCGAAGCTGCCGGACTACTTCACCACCTCCGACGACGTAACACCGACGCAGCACGTGGATATCCAGGGTGCCGCCCAGAAGTGGGTCGACTCGTCCATCTCCAAGACGGCGAACGTTCCGACCGACTTCCCGTATCCGGACTTCAAGGACATCTACATGTACGCCTACGAGAAGGGACTCAAGGGTTGCACCACGTTCCGCTTCAACCCGGAGGCCTTCCAGGGCGTCCTGGTCAAACAGAAGGACCTGGAGAATACGCTGTATGAATTTACCCTGGACGACGGTTCCAAGGTGAGCCTCAAGGGCCATGAAGAGATTGAGTACGACGGCGAGATCCACACCGCCGCGAACCTCTTCGACGCCCTGAAAGAAGGCACCTACGGCAAGTACTGAACCGTCACCACAGCACACAGGACATAGAAAGATGACCGTCAAGATCGACAAGAAAATCGTTGGCTACCGGGTCACCAAAGCTGACGACGCGCCCAAAACCGACGTGCCGGAGAACAAGGAACCGGCACCGATCAAGATGAACGAAAACATCGAGCGGCCGGATTTCCTGCTGGGAACCACCTACAAGATCAAGCCGCCGATCGCCGAGCATGCGATGTACATCACCATCAATGACATCCTGCTCAACGAAGGCACGGATCATGAGAGCCGTCAGCCCTATGAAGTGTTCATCAACTCCAAGTCGATGGAACACTTCCAGTGGGTCATCGCCCTCACCCGCGTTATCTCCGCGGTCTTCCGCAAGGGTGGCGACGTGACGTTCCTGGTCGAAGAACTGCGTTCGGTGTATGACCCGAACGGTGGCTACTTCAAGAAAGGCGGCGTGTTCATGCCGTCACTGGTCGCCGAGATCGGTGCCGTCATTGAGCGTCACATGAAGGCCATCGGCCTGATTGAAAACGAAGAGATGGGCGAAGTTGCCAAGCGCGTCCTGGCCGAAAAGCGAGCCGAGTTCGAGTCTCGCCAGACCGAGTCCACGAATGACGAGGCCAGCAACGACTACCCGGCCAACGCCACGCTGTGCGGCAAGTGCAACACCAAGGCCGTGATCGTGATGGATGGCTGCGCCACCTGCCTGTCCTGCGGCGACAGCAAATGCGGCTGATCTGACCGCATCAGGCTCAGGAAACGAAAAAGCCACCCGATCGGGTGGCTTTTTCGTGAGTGTCGGATTGAACCGTCCGGCCAATCGAGCCCCTAACCGAAGTGAAACTCCTCACGCAGGGCGACCGGAAAGATACGCGGCTCCACTTCCAGGGCGACGCCAAAACGGTTCATCACATCGTCGCGGATCCTGGCAGCGAGCGACAGCAATTCGGCACCCCTTCCGTTACCGTGATGGACCAGCACGAGCGCCTGATGGTTATGCACGCCCACGTGGGCTTCCCGATACCCCTTCCAGCCGCAGGTGTCGATCAGCCAGCCCGCCGCCAGCTTGGCGCTGTCCGCGCCCACATAAGCCACCAGTTCCGGGAACTGCGCCTTCAGTGATTCATACTGGCTCAGCGGCACCACCGGGTTTTTGAAGAAGCTGCCGACATTGGGCAGGAAATCCGGGTCCGGCAGCTTTCGGCAACGTACCTTGATGACGGCGCGCGCCACATCCTCGGCGGTCAGCTCGGCGACGTCCTCATCGGCAAAATAGTCCTGGAGATCGCGATAGCCCAAGTTGAGGGGCGCGGTCCGGGACAGCCGGAGGCGAATGCCCAGGATGACGTAGCGCTCAGGATGACGCTTGAAGACGCTGTCCCGGTAGTCAAATTCACAGGCCTCAGCCGACAGACGGCGCACCTCGCCCGCATCGCGGTCCCATACTTCCACGTCGAGCAACGTTGCCGACAGCTCTACGCCATAGGCACCAATGTTCTGGATGGGCGCCGCTCCCACGGTGCCGGGGATCAGCGCCAGGTTTTCCAGTCCACGATAACCCGCCCTGACGGTATACATCACCGTTTCGTGCCAGTTTTCGCCGGCGCCCACCTCGAGTTCTGCGGTGTCGCCGTTGGCGTCGCTCCAACAACGGCCGGTGATACCGACACGAATGACCAGCCCATCGAAGTCGCCGGCCAGGATGACGTTGCTACCGCCGCCGAGAACCAGCACCGGCAAACCTCGCTCATCCGCCCAGTCCAGCGCCGCCCGCAGGGAGTCGACGTCCGTTATCCGGACAAACCAGGCCGCGCGAGCCGGGAGCCGCAGCGTGTTGAGCCCCTGCAGCGATACATCGGCAGTCGGTTCGATCCCCCGGGCGTTCAAAGCCGGTGCTCCCGGATATGGTCCAGCAGACCGTCGCAAGCCGATTCAATCAGGTCCAGGACCTGCTCGAAGCGATCACCGTCGCCATAATAGGGATCCGGCACCTCGTCCACCGGACTGTCCGACGCGTAGGTCAGGAACAACTCCGGCTGTGTCCGGCCATCCGGATTCAGCTCGGTGGATCGCGCCAGGTTGTCCCGGTCCATCACCAGCACGTAATCGAAGGCATCCATATCGCCGGGCCGGATAAGCCGGGCCCGCAACGGAGACAGATCATAACCCCGCCGGGCGCCCGCTTCGGTGGCCCGGGGGTCCGGTGGATCGCCGATGTGCCAGCCGCCGGTACCACAGGAATCGACGACAATGCGATCGTCCAGCCCCGCTTCCTCGATCCGCTTCAGGAAAATGGCATGGGCGGTCGGAGACCGACAGATATTGCCCATGCACACAAACAGCACGCGAACCGGCTCAGGCATCCTGCTCAACCTCCAGCAGACCGTCAGCAAACACCTTGCGCATGCGCTCCAGATCTTCCGGCGTGTCGACGCCGCCGGCCGGCCGCTCACTGGCAATATCCACGTGGATGCGTGCGCCGTTTTCGAGGGCTCGCAACTGCTCCAGGGACTCCGCTTGCTCCAACGGCGAGGCCGACCAGCTGACGAAATCGTGCAGCAGCTTCACCCGATAGCCATAGATGCCGATGTGCCGCAGGTATTGAATGCCCCCAGGCACCCCCTCTCCCGCGACTGAAGACAGATGTTGCCAGGCTTCACGGGCCCAGGGAATGGGCGCCCGGCTGAAATAGAGTGCAAAACGGTCATGCCCACGGACGACCTTCACCACGTTCGGGTTCAGTACCTGCTCGGTTCTCTCAATGGGTTCGCACAAGGTGGCTATGGAGGCATCGGGATGGCTGTCCAGGTTGGCGGCCACCTGATTGATCAACGCCGGCGGGATCAGGGGTTCGTCGCCCTGGACGTTGACCACGCGCTCTTCGGGTCCCAGACCCAGTTTACGCGCCACCTCTTCCAGGCGGTCGGTGCCGGAAGCGTGATCGGCGGCGGTCATCGCTACCTCCGCGCCGAACGTTTCAGCAGCGGAGGCGATCCGTTCGTCGTCCGTCGCCACGATGACGCGAGCCGCCCCGCTTTCGCAGGCGCGGTTATAGACGTGTTCGATCATGGTCTGCCCGCCGATCTCCAGGAGCGGCTTGCCCGGCAGACGGGTGGATGCATAGCGTGCGGGAATCACTACGGTGAATGACATGGTCGTACCTGACTCTTCGCTGTATCCGGAATGGCATGCCGGGCGCCCGGCCCGACGGAATTCAGACGACGATCAGCGCTTGTCCAGCCGCTCGTCGGTTGTCAGCGTGCGCGCCTCGCTGGCCAACATAACGGGTATGCCTTCGCGCACCGGAAACGCCATACCGTCGGGACGGCAGATCAACTCGTCCCGTGCCTCGTTGAGCGCCAGCTCACCCTTGCAAACGGGGCAGGCCAGCATGGCAATCAGTTTCTTGTCCATGGCTTTATCTCTCAAGGTTTCAGACTGGCGTTCTGGTGAGTTCAGCCAGCCGCCTGTCCAGCATAGTCCAGAATGTCTCTGGCAGACTGGCACGAATCTCCAATGCCCAGCAATTATCGTCCACCAGGGATCGGCATTTCACCGCATCCTTGGCCGTCATGATCAATGGGCAACCGACCGGGCGTTCCAGATCCCCCTGCTGGATCTCGTGATGATCAGGCAAGGCCCGACCCGACACGTCGGCACCCAGTCGCCGCAGCGCGCGGAAGAACCGCTCGGGATTGCCGATGCCGGCGATGGCGGTGACAGTGCGCCCGGAAAGCCAGGCCGCCGGCTGCCGCTCTCCGGAAGCGACATTGACCAACCCGACAGGCTCCAGTTGCATGACCGCTGAATGCGGATGCTCGATGTTCGCGACACCCTGACCGTTGAAGATCACGGCGTCGACATCGCTCACTCGAGCCACCTCTTCACGCAGTGGCCCCACCGGAATCGGCGCGCCGTTGCCCAGCCCGCGCTCGCCGTCAAAGACCGCAAGCTCGATATCCCGGCCCAGGGCGTAGTGCTGAAGGCCATCATCACACACGAGCACATCGGCCAGACCCTCATCGTACGCCCACACGGCGCCCCTGGCACGCACCGGATCGACAATCACAGGCACCTGCCCCTGATCGGCCAGCATGCGGGGTTCATCGCCGCAGGCCGAGGCCGGGGTATCGGATTGAACCAGCAAGGGATGACGATCCGCCTTCCCACCGTAGCCGCGACTGACGATGGCCGGGCGCCAGCCGTTCGCCTTGAGGTGCTCGACGATGGCCAGGGTTAATGGGGACTTACCGGTGCCACCGGCTGTGATGTTGCCCACCACGATGACGGGCACCGGCGGCCGCGTGGCCGTGCGTCGGCCACACCGATAGGCTTCGCGACGCCGGCGCGTGATCCACCGGAACAACCACGCCAACGGCCACAATGGCCATAATGGCCGGCCGGAACCGTACCAGAGGCGATCCACCACTCCGGTTAACCCGCTTCGCTGAAGTTGGTCTGGTGCAACTGGGCGTAGATACCGCCCTGCCCCAACAACTCCTCGTGGCGACCGGCTTCGACAATCTGGCCGCCGTCCATCACGAGGATGCGATCAGCCTTCTCGATGGTCGACAGGCGGTGGGCGATCACCAGCGTGGTACGGCCCTTCATGACCAGATCCAACGCTTCCTGGATGTGCCGCTCGGACTCGGTATCCAGCGCCGAGGTAGCCTCATCCAGGATCAGGATGGGAGCGTCCTTGAGCAGCGCCCGGGCAATGGCCAGGCGCTGCCGCTGACCACCCGAGAGCATTACCCCGTTGTCGCCGATCAGGGTGTCCATACCTTCCGGCATGCGGTCGATGAACTCAAGAGCATGCGCCTTGGCGGCCGCGTCGCGAATGTCCTCGCGGGAATGGTCACGCAACGCACCGTAAGCGATATTGGCGGCGATCGTGTCGTTAAAGAGCACCACGTTCTGGGTCACCAGCGCAATCTGCCGGCGCAGCGCTGCGAGGGTGTATTCCGGCAGGGCTACGCCGTCAATCTGCACTTCGCCGTCGGTGTAGTCGTAGAAACGGGGCAGCAGACTGACCAGTGTCGACTTACCACTGCCGGAGCGACCCACCAGCGCTATACTCTGGCCCTGTGGAATATCCAGATCGATGCCCTTGAGCACATCGTCCAGTTGATCCCGGTAATGGAAACGCACCTGCTTGAAGCTGATGTCGCCCTTCACCCGATCCGGAGCGTACGTGCCCGAATCCTCTTCCGGTGTTTCGTCGATGGTTTCAAAGACATCGTGAGCCGCCGCAACCCCTTTCTGGATCTTGGCATGGACCGACGTCACCTGGCGGATAGGCTTGGCCATGGTGGTCGCCGCAGTGATAAACGCCACCAGCTGTCCGGTGGTCATGCCACCCCGGATCTCCGGTGCCAGCATCACCCAGACCAGCGCCGCGATGGAAAAGGCCACCAGAATCTGGATCACCGGCACGCTGATCGCCTGGGTGGACGCCATTTTCAGGCTCTGATTCAGGTTGCGCCCGCTGACCGAATGAAAACGATCACGCTCATATTCCTCGCCACCGAAGATGCGAACCACCCGATAGCCACTGATCGTTTCCGACGAGACATGAGTGATGTCGCCCATGGAACCCTGGATGCGGCGACTGAGCTTGCGGAAACGCTTGCTGGCATAGCTCACCACAAAACCGATCACCGGCCCGAGGGCCACGAAAATCAGGGTGAGCTTCCAGTTGGTGTAGAGCATGAAGCCCATCAGACCGACGATCGTGAGCCCCTCGCGCAGGGTGATGGTCACTGCGTTGGTAGTGGCATCGGCCACCTGCTCCACGTTGAAGGTCAGCTTGGAAACCAGATGACCGCTGGAGTGATCGTCGTAGAAGCGTGATGGCAGGCGCAAGAGCCGGTCAAACACCTGGTTACGCAGGGCGTTGACCACGTGGCGTCCGACATAATTGATGAAATACTGGCCGAGGAACGTACCCAGCCCCCGCAGGGCAAACACGCCGACAATCATGCCGGTGAGCATCAACCGGTTCTCGTCGGTGGGGTTTTCGATCGCCTTGATGACGTATTCCATCGCGGCCGCCATGCCCGTGGACGCACCGGCATAGATGACGTTGCCCAGCACGGCCAACAGGAACGCCGCCCAGAAGGGTTTAACGTAGGACAGCAGACGCTTGTAGGTCTGCCAGTTGGTTGCGGACTCCGCACTCATAATTCCGTTCCGGTCGATAGTCGGTCGGTTACTGCGTCGGCCCCGGACCAGCCGGGGCCGCAGCGGTCAGTCACCCTCAGACTCGCTCTGGGTGGTGATGCTGAGCTTGACGAAACCCAGCCGCCCGGCAACATCCATCGCCCGAACCACATATTCGTGCGGTGTCTGGGCGTCCGCGGTAATGATGAACGGCAACTGGGTGTCACCACCGGACACATCCTGCACGGCTTTCTGCAGCGTCTTCCGCTGATTATTGACCAAAGGCCGGTCGTTTACCGCATACTGACCTTCAGCGGTAATCACCACGTCGACCTGCTTTGCCTGGGCTTCGGACACTTCGCCGTTGGCTTCCGGCAGATCCACCTTCAGATGGCTTTCCCGGGTGAACGTGGTCGATACCATGAAGAAAATCAACAGCAGGAAAACCACATCGATCAGTGGGGTCAGATCGACACCGACTTCCTGACTTCTCTGGCGCTTGAACTTCACGGCGCTCAGGCTCCCTCTACGTCGATTTCACGGTCGCCGTGAACCACTTCGACGAGCTTGATGGCTTCCTGTTCCATGTTGACGACGAGCTCGTCCACACGGCGGATGAAATAGCGGTGACAGATCAGCGCGGGAATCGCGACGCTCAGGCCGGCAGCCGTGGTCATAAGAGCCTCGGAGATACCGCCTGCCAGATTGCCGGCATCGCCGACACCGGCCAGCTGGATTTCGGCAAAGACCTTGATCATGCCGATCACGGTACCTAACAACCCCAGCAGCGGCGTGATGGTGGCCACTGTTCCCAGCGGATTCAGGAAACGCTCGAGCTCATGGATGACCTGACTGGCCTCCTGCTCAATGCTTTCCTTCATGATTTCGCGGCCATGCTTGGCGTTCATCAGACCACCGGCCAACACCCGCCCCAGCGGAGAGGACGTTTGCAGGGCCTTGATCTTGCGGGCATTCAGTTCCTTCTTTTTGATCCAGCGCCACAGCTCGTTGATGGTGCTTTCCGGTGCCACTCGCGAGACGCGCAATGACCAGAAACGTTCGAGAATGATAGCCAGGGCGAGGATCGAACACGCAATGATCGGCACCATGATGATGCCACCCGCCTTTAGAAGCTCTAACACGCTTTGTCTCCCTGATAATGAACAGCCGCGCGCTACTTTAGCACAGCCGGCCCTGCTCGCCACACCCTGCAACCGGCCCCAGGACATTGATCCGGCGGCGGTTCGATCCAGAATGGCGCATCGGCCCGCTCGACATGGACGCTCGGAGCGTCATTTTCCAGACGTATATGAACCGCACCAGACGTCGCCGTATTGACAGTCCGGGCGCCGCCGGCCCGATAACGTTGCCGAATCTCCGCTGCCGGATGACCGTAGGGATGGCGATAGCCGGCCGAGAACACAACCAGCTCCGGCGCCAATTGCCGAACCCACGCCGGGCTGGACGACGTCTTGCTGCCGTGGTGCGGGGCCACGACGATTCGATGCTGCCCGGGCCTTGGCGGATGGTTCTGCAGCCAGTCCTGTTCCTGCTCGGCGGTGATGTCTCCGGGAAGGATGATCGAATAGCCGTCGCGCGTAATCCGCACTACACAGGATGCCGCATTGCCGGACACTTCACCGCCATCCTGCCAGACATCAATGCGAGACCGCCCCAACCGGCCGCCCTTCCGGCAGCCCTCAAAGGTACCAGCCGCATCCGACCCCGCCCGCTCCTCCACCCGGGCCGGCTCGCCGCTGGATCGTCGATCCACCCGGATGTGATCGAACAGGTCATCCAGACCGCTGGCGTGATCAGCATCCCCGTGACTGACCATCAGCCAATTCAAATCACGGATTCCGGTATGTCGAAATCCGGGCAGCAGTGCATCCTTAACCGCGGTATAGCCGGCCGGCGACCCCGGCCCGGTGTCATATTGCAGAACCTGATCGCCATCGCGGTACGTCACCGCCAAACCCTGACCGACATCCCAGACCCAGAGTTCCGGTACCGCAACGGATTGGTTCGCCTCGACGCCGGATCCGGTGAGCGCCAGCACCTGACCGCACAACAATCCGGACATGGCCACCAGAAGCCAACCGCGCGTGCACCAACGCATCGGAAACAGCATAGCCAGCACCAGGCTGCCCACCAGCCCAGCCGTCGCGGCCGACAACACCACTCCCTCCGGAGACTGATTCGCCACATAGCTCAGACCCGACATGAAACCGCCCAACCCCATGTCCAACACCCGGCCGATCAAAGGCTGGCAAAACGGTACGAGCAGCCCCAGAGGCACCAGCAAAAACAGACCTGGCAACAACAGGAAAGACATCAAGGGAATCGCGACCAGATTGACCAGCCAGCCACTGACGGAAAACGGCAACCCCAGCACCATCAGGATCGGCAGAAGCCCGGCCATGACAGCCAACTGGGCCACCAACAAGGTGGCGATTCGCCCGGGCGGTCTGATACGCGAGGAAAACATGACAATCAGCCCGGCGACTGCGCCGAATGACAACCAAAACCCGCCATCCAGCGGTGCAAAGGGATCCATCACCAGAACCAGGGCCACCGCACTCAGCCACGCGGTCCAATAGCCGGACTGGCGGCCGCGCAGATAAACCAGTCCCGTGACCGCCACCATCACCAGTGCCCTTTGCGTGGGCACGGTAAAGCCGGCAAGCAAGGCGTACGTCGCGCAGGCGCAGAGACTGGCACCGAATACCAGGCGACGCCGCCCGCGCGCGCCCGGGCCACCGGGCCATCGTTTCAGCAAACCGGCAACCAGACTGCCGACAAACAACCCCACCAGACCAATGTGCAGGCCGGAAATGGCGATCAGGTGGGACGTGCCGGTTTTACGGAACACCGACCAGTCCTCCGCATCCAGCAGACGCCGCTCCCCCAGCAGCAGGGCTTCGATCAGCGGATAGCTTTCCAGCCCGCCGTAGGCGTCGACCAGGCCGCCTGCCACCCGCTCACGCCAGGCATGATAGTGACAATGGATACCACAGGACACTGACTGCTCTGACCATTCCCGGACGCTGCCTGTTGCATCAAAACCATGCCGGAACAGCCAGGTCTCATAGCGGAACCCCGCCGGATTGACTGAGCCGTGTGGCACTTTGAGGCGTACTTTGAGTTGAAGCTGGCGCGGCAAGACAAGCGATGGCTCGGCGCCATACAGGGCCAGACGCAAACGCTTGGCTGCAATGGGATGATCCGGCGTTGCTTCCGGCCAGTGGGTAACACAGAACTCAAAACGAAGGCTGTGGTAGGCCCCAGGCGATACCAGGCTACAACGGTATCCTTCGACAAGATGCGTGCCCGATTCGAGGGCATGAGGCAAGCGGGTGGCGAGACGTTCACTGGACATCCAGCCGGCCCAGATCAATCCTGTAGACAGCCCGATCACCATAAAGGCCACAGGCCGGAGGGCGATCGATCGAAATCGGGCGAGCAGGCACCCCATGATCAGGGCAATTACGGGTAAGGGCCACGGTGGTATTTCGCCGACACAATACAGTAAGATGACGCCGCCCGCGAACGCAGCGATCCCTGCTCGCACAGTCTAACTCCCGGGCAATCCTTGCCCCTTTATCCATAATTACGGCACAGTCGGCATTCAACGCCTTGACGCCGAACAGGACGGACAACCAAGCGGAACGCTATGCCCAAAAGGTTCATCAAGCGTCACATGCCGACACCAGAGAAAATCAGGGAAATGAAGGCCCTGCATTTCCTCGGCGACGTCCTGCATGAACCCAACCTCTGGCATATCAACCGTCATGCGGTGTGTCGGGCGTTCCTTATTGGCGTTTTCTTCTGCTTTATACCGATGCCGTTCCAGATGGTCGCCGCCGGCTTTTTTGCGATCTGGTTCAATGCCAATCTGCCCGTTTCCGTCGCCCTGGTCTGGATCAGCAATCCGCTGACCATGCCGCCGATTTTCTACTTCAACTACAAGGTCGGCGCCTGGCTGTTGGGCCGACCAGTGCTGGATTTCGAATTTCACCTGTCCTGGCATTGGCTCAGCGAACAGCTGATCGATATTGGGGTGCCACTCTACTTCGGCTCAGTGGTCGTCGGTGTGATCGGCGCCTGCATCAGCTACCTGGTGATCCAGTTTCTCTGGCGCCGCAAGGTCCGCAGTGACTGGCGCAAGCGGCGGGTCTTGCGCCACCATTCTGCATAGTTGATGCGATGGGCAGAGCGGCGACATCCGCCGCCCTCTCTCCTTCAAGCCAATCAGCGATCCTCGAAGAGCTGACCTTCCTCCAGGTGCATCACCCGTCCCAGACGGCGCGCCATACCCATATCGTGAGTCACCACCACAAAGGCGGTACCCAGCTCGTCGCGCAACGATTCGATCAGTCCCTGCACCTCGCGCCCGGTGTGCTCATCGAGGTTGCCCGTCGGCTCGTCCATCAACACACACTCGGGTTCGTTCACCAGGGCGCGGGCGATCGCCACCCGCTGGCGCTCACCACCGGACAGCTCGCCCGGTTTGTGATTCAGGCGTTTGCCCAGGCGTACCTTGTCCAGAATCAGGCGCGACTTTTCCCTGGCCTCCGCCATCGACAGGCCGCCCAGAGCGCCGGGCATCATCACGTTTTCCAGTGCCGTGAATTCCGGCAGGAGATGATGGAACTGATAGACGAAACCCAGCTGCCGGTTGCGGAAGCGGGCACGTCCCTTTTCGTTCAGGCCGTGAATGTCCACGCCACAGATCTCGATGTGACCACTGGACGGCTTATCCAGGCCGCCGAGCAAATTAAGCAACGTCGTCTTGCCGGCCCCACTGCTGCCCACGATGGCCACGGTTTCGCCGGCGCCAACGGCCAGGGAGATATCGGAGAAAATCGTCAGTTCGGTCGGTCCCTGCTTGTATGTGCGAGTCAGGGAGCGACAATCGATGGTCAGCGGACGATCTTCCGTACGTTGAATGTTTTCAGCTGCTTCACTCATACCGCAAGGCCTCCGCCGGATCGACACGGGACGCACGCCATGCCGGATAAATTGTTGCCAGCAGCGCCATGGCCAGGCCGGCACCACTGATGATAAACACGTCTTCCCACTGCAGTTCCGACGGCAGGTAGCTGATGAAATACACGTCCGGGCTGAGGAACTGGTGTCCGGTGACATGTTCCAGCCAGGAAATCACGGCACTGACATTTTCTGCCCCGAGGATCCCCAGCAGCGTCCCCACCAGCACACCAATCACCCCAATGATGGCGCCCTGAACGATGAAGATCCGCATGATCCGCCCGGGGGTTGCGCCCATGGTGCGCAGGATGGCGATGTCGGCCGTCTTGTCGGTCACCACCATGACCAGCGTGGACACCACGTTGAACGCCGCCACCGCCACAATGAACATGAGCAGCAGGCCAATCATGGTCTTTTCCATGCGGATGGCCTGGAACAGATTGCCGTGGGTGCGGGTCCAGTCAGATACGTAGTAGCGGCCGCCCAACCCGCGGGCCACCCGCTCCGCCACGCTCGGCGCCTTGAACAGATCCTTCACCAGCAGCCGGACCCCCTGCGCCTTGCCATTGGTCCGCATCAGCTTGGCGGCATCGTCCATATGGATCAGCGTGTAGTTGGCGTCCAGCTCGGCGCCCACCTTGAAGATGCCCTTGACGGTAAAGCGCTTGAGCCGCGGCAATACCCCGGCCGGCGTTATCGAAGCCTCCGGCATCACCACCGTGACCTTGTCGCCCACCTGCACCCGCAGACTGGCCGCCAGCAGGCGCCCGATGATGATCCCGAACTCGCCGGACTTGAGATCGTCCAGCGAGCCCTGAACCATATGCTTGTCGATAATCGAAACGTCCCGCTCCTGGTCCGGCAGGATGCCATTGAGCAGGATACCGTGGACGTTACCCCGACCGGTCATCATGCCCTGCCCCTGAATGTAGGGCGCAGCAGCGATCACGTCCGGATCCCGTGTGGCCTGGCGATCGATGCGCTGCCAATCGTCTATCGTGCTCTGTCCCTGAATGGTGGCATGGGGCACCATACCCAGGATGCGCGTCTGCAGCTCCCGGTCGAACCCGTTCATGACAGACAGCACAATAATGAGCAGTGCCACACCCAGCATCAGGCCGAGCATCGACATCAACGAAATGAACGAAATAAAGTGGTTGCGTCGCTTGGCGGCGGTGTACCGCATGCCAATCGAGAAAGATAAGGGTTTGAACATGTAGAGGGCCTACCGCTTCCCTGAAGTCTGTGTCGCCGGCGACCACACAAGGCCCGCCGAGCTGTTAAACTTGAATGGTACCGGGCAATCACCCGCACCTTTTCCTTTCATGGTGTCGCAGGCGGTGGTCCGGAACGCCGGATACCGGCGAAAACCCAGAACAACACCAACCAGGACGAGGCGCTCAGCGAGGTTATCTATGGTTCCACCTCTTGATGAGGACCGGCGTGACTATTTCAGGATCCACGATCATGTCGGTCTCGAGATAAAGCGCCTGAATTCCGGGACCGACGGGGACCCGGGCCATCCTTTCGGCGACGACGTGCTTGAACCCCTGCACGACGAGCTGCGCCGTATCGACCTGGATATCCGCAATCAGCTCGCCGGACTGGCCGAAAAGGACCGCCTGTTGGCCAACCTGATGAAATCGTTTAATTCCAAGGTCGACACATTGGCGCGCATTATGGCCTTTGAGCAAAATCCGTTGCAACCGGAGCGCTGGTCCGAGGTAACCCTCAGCGAAGGGGGCGTCGCCTTTCCCAGTGACGATCCTCACTTTGCCGTGGGTGACCGCCTTGCAATTCGTCTCACCCTGCCACCGGAACTCTTCATGCCCCGGGGCGAGGGAACGATTGTCTCCTTCAGTGAAGACGACAACGGGCACCGCTGGGTGCATGCCGAATTCACCACGCTGGACGACGCCGATCGCCAGCAGATAGCCCGCCACGTCATGCGCTGGCAGATCCGCCAGCGCCAGCGCGATCAGGCGTAACGCCACCACGGGTCGTCACGCATTCCGAATGGCCACCAAAAAGTTTCTCTGGACCATAACCTGTAGTACTGTTGGACTGATAATAAATTTACGTAATTCAGGGAACTGCCGGCCATATCCGGACTGTCAATGAGGAACGACACGCCCCTTCGCCGTGATCACAATGCCCCTCAAGACAGACCCGATACCCATCAGTTCCCGGGCGTCCTGCGCGTGATGAGGGACGGCCTTTCATGCAGTAACCATAAGGTAACCCGACCCATGAACACCGTTACTTCCCGCACCCCATGGCACAAGCTGGCGAGCCGGACCCTGCTCAGCCTGGCGGCAGGCAGCCTGCTGATGACCGCATCCCTGACCGCCGGCGCCGAACAACTCAAGACGCCCGTCATGCAGCAGGGCTCCGATCGCGGCACGGCCAGCATGCCCCAGCATGGCCAATTGCAGGATCAGGTGCGCCAACGCTATGGGCAGCCCCAGTCCGTCAAGGGTCCAGTGGGTAACCCACCCATCACACAGTGGATTTATGACGACTTCATCGTCTATTTCGAATACAACCACGTCATCCATTCCGTCAGAAAGCCGGAGTCAAACTGAAGCCGTCTGTCAGTAGTATCCGAATCCGGATACGGTGCGCTGGCGTAAAGGTTCTTAGCCGTTAGAATAGCGACTTTTCAGGTGGCCCGACGCCGGGCTTCGCCCCGACCGGACAGAGTGAGTTGAATCTTGAGTATGTCCCGCCGCATGCCCGCCGAATGGGCACCCCAAAGTGCTGTCATGCTGACCTGGCCTCACGCCGGTACCGACTGGCAGGATCGACTGGACGTGGTTGAGCCGGTCTTCGAAGCCATCGCCAGAGCGGTGCTGCGCTTCGAACACCTGGTGCTGAGCTGCGAAGACCGCCCGACACTCGATCGCCTCACGGCGACACTGAACGACTGGGCTCGCGGACAGTCGCTGCCCGGCCGGGTCCTCAGCAGCGCCGCACCGGCCAACGACACCTGGGCCCGTGATCACGGGCCGATTGCGGTCACCAACGGCGACCTCAAGCTGCTGGACTTCCGCTTCAACGCCTGGGGCGACAAATTCGCCTGGGACAAGGACGACGCGCTCAACCGTGCGCTGTGTGAAGCCGGCCTGTTTGGTCACACGCCGCTGGAACCGGTGGACTTCGTCCTGGAGGGCGGCTCGATTGAATCCGACGGCGAGGGCACCCTGCTCACGACCAGCGAATGCCTGCTGTCGACCAGCCGCAACCCGGACTACGACCGCAGCCAGATCGAGGGCCGGTTGCGCGACACCCTCGGCGCCGACCGGGTTCTGTGGCTTAATCACGGCTACCTCGCCGGCGACGATACCGACAGCCATATCGACACGCTGGCCCGCTTCGTGGCAGCCGACCACATCGCCTACGTGCGCTGTGACGACAAGCAGGATGAACACCACGCCGCACTCACCGCGATGGAAGACGAACTCAAGCAGTTCCGCACGGCGGATGGCACCCCCTACACGCTGACCGCCCTGCCCTGGCCGCAGGCCTGTTATGGCGCTGAAGGCGAGCGGTTGCCGGCCACCTACGCCAACTTCCTGATTATCAACGGCGCCGTGCTGCTGCCGGTCTATGGCGTGCCGCAAGACGAAGAGGCCATCCGTGTGATGCAGGGCCTGTTTCCGGATCGGGAAGTCATTGCCATCGACTGCCAGCCCCTGATCCATCAGCATGGCAGTCTGCACTGCGTCACCATGCAACTGCCCGAAGGAATTGTCAGACCATGAGTGCACAACGCCCGTTAAAGGTCGCCGCCATCCAGCAGACCTGCAGCCCGGACAAAAACGTGAGCCTGGCCACTTCGGAAAAGCAGATACGCAAGGCCGCCGCCGATGGCGCTCGGTTGATTGTCCTGCAGGAACTGCACGCTACGCTCTATTTCTGCCAGAACGAGGACACGGATACCTTCAACCTGGCCGAACCCATCCCGGGCCCCACATCAGAGAGGCTGGCCGGGTTGGCCAAAGAGCTGGGCATCGTGCTGGTGGGCTCGATTTTCGAACGGCGCATGAATGGCGTCTACCACAACACGGCTGTGGTCTTCGACACGGACGGCAGTCTGGCCGGCCTTTACCGTAAGATGCACATACCCGATGACCCGGGGTTTTACGAGAAGTTCTACTTCACGCCCGGCGATGCCACGTTCAACAGCGGCCTGAGCGGCTTTACCCCGATCCAGACGTCCGTGGGCAAACTGGGCGTCCTCGTCTGCTGGGACCAGTGGTACCCGGAGGCAGCGCGACTGATGGCCCTGGCCGGCGCCGAAATCCTGATCTATCCCACCGCCATCGGCTGGGATGTGACCGATGAACCGGCCGAGCAACAACGACAGCTGGACGCCTGGGTAACCGTGCAACGCGGCCATGCTGTCGCCAATAACCTGCCGGTGATCGCACCCAACCGTGTCGGAACCGAGCCTCACCCCGAAGGCGTCGGCGATGGCATCCGCTTCTGGGGCAACAGCTTTATTTGCGGGCCGCAGGGTGAATTCCTCGCCCGGGCCAACGACACCGACGAAAGCATCCTGCACGCCACCATCGACCGCGACCGCAGCGAATCCATTCGCCGGATCTGGCCTTACCTGCGCGATCGCCGCATCGATGCCTATGGCGAGATCCTGCAACGCGTGCGGGACTGAGGCCGGTCATGAAGAAACTGATCGACGCCGCGGTTGAGCAGCTTAATGGCATCCTGCTGGGCAAGGATCACCAGGTCCGCCTGTCGGTGTGCTGCCTGCTTGCCCGCGGGCACCTGCTGATCGAGGACATTCCCGGCATGGGCAAGACAACCCTGTCCCACGCGATGGCCCGGGCGATGGACCTCAGCTACACCCGCATCCAGTTCACCAACGATCTGCTGCCCGCAGACGTGTTGGGCTTTTCCATGTACGACAAAGAGGCCGGCAGCCTCGTCTTCCATCCGGGGCCGATCTTTACGCAGGTGGTTCTTGCCGATGAGATCAACCGGGCATCACCGCGCACCCAGAGCGCCCTGCTGGAGGCCATGGAAGAACGCCAGGTCTCCATCGAGGGCGAGACGCGGCCACTGCCCGAACCGTTCTTCGTCATCGCGACCCAGAACCCCCTGGAACAGGGCGGCACGTTTCCGCTGCCGGAATCCCAGCTCGACCGTTTCCTGATGCGCATCGAGCTGGGCTATCCCGATCCCCGGGCCGAACGTGCGCTGCTGGAAGGGTCGGATCGCCGGCAACTGACCGGGCAGCTTCAGCCCATAATTGGCCACGACGACCTGCAGGTGCTGCAACAGGCGGTGGATCGGGTCAAAACCAGCGGGCCGCTGCTGGATTATGTCCAGCGCATCCTGCAACAGAGCCGGCAGATGCCGGGCGTACTCTATGGCCTGTCGCCACGCGCTGGCCTGGGCCTGATTCGCGCGTCCCGGGCCTGGGCATTAATGGACGGACGTCACCACGTCCTCCCGGACGACGTCCAGGCCGTCTTCCCCGCCGTGGCTCGCCACCGGCTGGAACAGGGCGACCCGGCGCAGAGCCGCCAGCGGGTGCGGCAACTGCTGGAGCAGGTGCCGGTTCTGGCTTGACGGCTTGAAATCCCCACCGAGGACGTCATATCAATCAAATCAGTGACGGCGGCACCATAGCCCGGTGCAATAATCCGGATTGGGGTAATCAATTCTGGCGAGCCTGGCTTTCATGCTATTCTCGCCACCATTTACTGAACGGGACCCGGCGGACGTGGCGGCAAGAGCGCCTCTCAACCGGCCCCGAGAGACATGTTTCAAGAGAGAAGGCATCATGAGCGACGTTAAGCACTCCCGACTGATCATCCTGGGCTCGGGCCCGGCAGGCTACACCGCCGCGGTCTATGCCGCTCGCGCCAACCTGAATCCGACCTTGATCACCGGTATCGAAGTGGGTGGCCAGCTCACCACCACCACAGACGTGGACAACTGGCCGGGCGATAACGACGGGGTCCAGGGTCCGGAGCTGATGCAGCGGATGCTGAAACACGCTGAGCGCTTCGAAACCAGCGTGGTGTACGACACCATCAACGAAGCCGACCTGAACCAACGCCCTTTCCGTCTCAAGGGCGACAGTGGCGAATACACCTGCGACGCCCTGATCATTGCGACGGGTGCCTCCGCCATGTACCTGGGCCTGGACTCCGAAGAGAAGTTCAAGGGACAGGGCGTCTCGGCCTGCGCCACCTGTGACGGATTCTTCTATCGCAAGCAGAAAGTGGCCGTCATCGGCGGTGGCAACACCGCGGTCGAGGAAGCACTTTACCTCTCCAACATTGCCGACGAAGTGACCCTGGTCCATCGTCGCGACAAGCTGCGCGCCGAGAAAATCCTGCAGGACAAGCTGTTCGAGAAAGAGAAGAACGGCAACGTTCGCATTGTCTGGGATCACACCCTTGATGAAGTTTTGGGCGATGCCACCGGCGTGACCGGTATGCGGATCCGGAACACCAAGACCGGTGACACCCAGGAGATGGAACTGGCAGGCGTGTTTATCGCCATCGGCCACAAGCCCAACACCGACCTGTTCCAGGGCCAGCTGGACATGGAAAACGGTTATCTGCGCATCCGCTCCGGCCTGGAAGGCATGGCCACGCAGACGAGCGTGCCTGGCGTGTTTGCCGCAGGTGATGTGGCGGATCACGTCTACCGCCAGGCGGTCACCTCCGCCGGCTTCGGCTGCATGGCAGCGCTCGACGCCGAGCGTTTCCTGGATCAACTGGGCGACTGATCCCGATGGGTGACGGGGCGTACCGACGAGGTGTGCCCCGCCCTTTCCCGAGCCTGCCGTTTTACCGTGTCGCCGCAACAAGGCCATGCTACGCTTGAATCAAGGCGCCACCGGCATCCTCTGGAGCAGCTGATCTCACGATGACTTCATTGCCCTGGCTTGATCCCGACGAACTCTGGTTTCCCGCCCCGGACGATGCGTTGGACGAACCGGATGGCCTGCTTGCCATCGGTGGCGACCTCGCCCCGGAGCGGCTGGAGCTGGCCTATCGCAACGGTATTTTCCCCTGGTTCAGCGACGAGCAACCCATCCTCTGGTGGTCTCCCAACCCGCGCTGCGTCCTGTTTCCGGATGAAGTGCACATCGCCCGGCGATTGCGGCGAACCCTGAACCAGCAACGCTACCGGATCACCATCGACCGCAATTTTTCCGGGGTCATACGCAGCTGCGCCGAAGTGAGGGATGAAGGTACCTGGATTACCGAAGAGATGGAGCTGGCCTACAAGCGCTTGTTCCGCCGGGGCCTGGCACACTCATTCGAAGCCTGGAACGATCATGGCGAACTGGTGGCCGGACTCTACGGCGTGGCCATGGGACGCTGCTTCTTCGGCGAATCCATGTTCACCCGCGAGACCGACGCGTCGAAGGTGGTGTTCGTCCATGTCGCCCGCCAACTCGAGCAATGGGGCTACGCCATGATGGACTGCCAGGTGGAAAACAGTCACTTGATCAGCCTCGGGGCACGGTGTATCCCGCGCTCCCGATTTTTATCTATACTGGGGGAAAACATCGATCAACCGCCCGGCCATCGCCAGTGGAATCTGGAATGGCACTGGGCCCGCAGCGATCGGTAGCAGGAGGTGTGATGAGCAGCCTCAAGACACTGGTATTCTTTGCAACGCCCCCCCATGACTGCAGCTACCTGGCTGACCGAGAGGCGACGACCATGTTCGTCGACCCCCGGGCGCGCGTCGACAAGCGCCTGTACAGTCAGCTGACAGCTCTCGGGTTCCGGCGTAGCGGCTCTCACTATTACCGGCCACATTGCGAAACCTGCAATGCCTGCATCCCGGTGCGCCTCAATGCAAAGGCATTCGAGCCCAACCGGTCCCAGCGCCGGGTGTGGAAACGCAACGAGGACATCACGTTCCGGCTGGCTCCGGCGCGCTTCCAGGAAAACTACTATCGGCTCTATGCACGCTACATAGAGCAACGACACTACGATGGCGACATGTACCCGCCGTCCCGGGAGCAGTTCACCTCCTTCCTCGTTGAAGGGGCCAACCAGAGCGAATTCCTGGAAATGTGGCGCGGTGAGGCCCTGATCGGTCTGGCCGTCGTGGATGCGCTCGACGACGGACTGTCGGCCATCTACACCCTGTTCGAGCCGCAGGAAGAGGACCGCAGCCTCGGCACCCTGGCCATTCTCTGGCAAGTGGAGGAGGCCCAACGCCGGCGCTTGCCTTTCCTGTATCTGGGGTACTGGATTCGCGAGTGCCGCAAGATGAATTACAAGGCTCGATTCAAACCGCTGGAAGCCCTGATTGGCGGCCACTGGCAAGAACTGATTGCCACCGGATAATCCTGCCGCCGGGCCATTCCGGCCAATCAAAGACGGGTCGACCCGTGGTCTTCCCGCAACAGGCGCGTGATCTTTGCCATACGTTCATAATTCAGGCAGAATTGCGCACATTTATTGCGAGGGGCGTCGGTGTACCCTTGATTTTTTCCGTCTCGACCCGACGTTACAGGCTCGTACCCAATACGCTAATGATCGTGAGGTTTCTACTGAATGGCAAAATCTGATGTCATTGAAATGGAAGGCGTCATCATTGACACCCTTCCCAACACCATGTTCCGTGTCGAGTTAACCAACGGCCACGTTGTGACCGCACACATTTCCGGCAAAATGCGGAAGAACTACATCCGCATCCTGACCGGTGACAAGGTCAAGGTTGAGCTGACTCCCTATGACCTGAGCAAGGGCCGCATCGTCTACCGCGCCCGCTAAGACGCTCCGACGCCGAACGCTACAGGCCGTTCGTGCGCCAATAAAAAACCCCGTATAAGCACGGGGTTTTTTATTTCTGATGGCCAGGGTTCCTCTCACTCCCTGTCCGGCGATGAGCACTCCTGTCCACCGGGATTGGTGTAGCAGCGCACCTTCCGCAGGATCGTCATCATATCGTCGTCGTAGACCTGCGCCGCCAGCTGCCCCAGCTCGCTCTGGTTATTATCCAGATCAATCCTGACCTCGCGCAGCATCTCCTGGTAGCCTTGCCTGGCCGCCGCGGGGATCTCCACCCAGCGCTCCCGGGGGACCGTGTCCTCGTATTGCCGGATCATCCGCATCGCCTCACTGTATAAGCGGGACACCGCCTTGCGAGAATGGGCGATGAACTCATCGTCAAATGTGCCCGTTTTCGCCACCAGCTGAACGGTCACCTGGCCGACCGGAAAGCGGACGATGCCGCCGGTCTCGCCCATTCCCCGAAACATTTCCAGGACCTCGTAAGCCGCCGCCGGCGCATAAGCCATATCCACCTCACCGCGATTGAACAGACGTGCGAAGTTACTGATTTTGGCACGAACCGGCTGCGCACCGACGTACTCCACCATATGGCGGGCGTCGTAGTGGCCCTCGAACACGGCGATCCGTTTTCCCCGCAGAGCTTCCACCGTATCGATCGACCGATCGTTGACGAACAGGTAGGCGGCGCCCATCGGCGCGACGCCCAACACGGTGTGATCGCCCTGCTCCATTTTGTCGGCCACCCGCCGGCTGGAGAGAATGTGCAGCAACACCTGCAGGTCTTCATAGCGCGGCACCGCGCCAATGGCACTGATGGAGCCGGTAAAGCGGTTGTAATGGCGGACGCCCATGTCCGTAACGGCAATCAGGTCGCAACGACCGGCGTCGAAATCCGCCCTGACCCTATCCTCATCGGTGTAGGGCGTCATGGTCAGATCCTCCCCATACTTCAGCGCCTTGCGGCGATAGTTCTTGAGAAGGTTGTAGACGTAGCCACTGGCACCGGCCACATCGAAGACACAGAATCGCTTGCTGTCCCGGGCCTGCGCTGTCGTCGGCAGCGAGGCGGCTATCGCCAGGCCGGCCAGGATAAGAAACAGCCGTTTCATGGATGACTCCCATTTCTCATTATTATCGGGAGCCATATCGCCACAATCCTGACTGGAGAGCCATGTCCGATGGCGCCGTTCTCGGGTGTGATGGGGACAAAGGATCAGGTTGGCATCAAAAGCCGCCTCATCATTCGCGATTGAAGCCGCAGGCAGGCATAAAAAAACCCGCTTCCGGGGAAGCGGGTTTTCAGGGCTGGGAGACCTAGACGGCTTCGGCCGGCTCGTTCTCGTACTCGAACACCAGCTCGTCGTCCTTGAGGTGAACGTGTACCTCACCGCCACTCTCGGCGAGAGCCCCGAACAGGATCTGCTCGGCCAGCGGCCGCTTGATCTTGTCCTGGATCAGGCGTGACATCGGGCGAGCGCCCATGGTCACATCGTAGCCCTTCTCGGCGAGCCAGAGTTTGGCTTCATCGTCCACATGCAGCACAACCCGCTTCTCGTCCAGCTGGGCCTGCAGCTCCGTGAGGAACTTGTCGACCACGTGGGTGATCGTATCGCGCTGCAGGTCGGCGAACTGGATGATGCCGTCCAGGCGGTTGCGGAATTCCGGTGTGAAGGTCTTGGTAATCACCTCCATACCGTCCGTGCTGTGATCCTGCTCGCTGAAGCCAATGGACCGACGGGTCATGGTTTCCGCGCCCGCGTTGGTGGTCATCACCAGGATGACATGACGGAAGTCCGCCTTGCGGCCGTTGTTATCGGTCAGCGTGCCGTGGTCCATCACCTGCAGCAGCAGGTTGAATACTTCCGGGTGCGCCTTCTCGATCTCATCCAGCAGGAGCACACAGTGCGGCTGTTTGTTGACCGCTTCGGTCAGCAGGCCGCCCTGATCAAACCCGACGTAGCCCGGAGGCGCGCCGATCAGACGGGAGACCGTATGACGCTCCATGTACTCGGACATGTCGAAGCGCACCAGCTCGATACCCAGGATCTTGGCCAGTTGCCGGGTCACCTCGGTCTTGCCCACACCGGTCGGACCAGCAAACAGGAAGGCCCCTTCGGGCTTCTCCGGTGCCTTCAGGCCGGCACGGGCCAGCTTGATCGCCGTGGACAGACTCTCGATCGCACGATCCTGACCGAACACCACCATCTTGAGGTCCCGCTCCAGATTGCGCAGCAGGTCCTTGTCGCTGGTGGACACGTTCTTCGGCGGAATGCGCGCAATAGTAGCCACCACATCCTCGATGGAGGACACGCCAATGACCTTGCGGCGCTTGTTGGCCGGCAGCAGGCGCTGGCGGGCACCGGCTTCGTCGATCACATCGATCGCCTTGTCCGGCAAGTGCCGGTCGGTGATATACCGGTCCGCCAGTTCTGCGGCAACCCGCAGGGCCTTGTCGGTGTACTTGAGATCGTGGTGCTTCTCGAAGTGTGTCTTCAGGCCGCGCAGGATCTGGTAAGTATCGTCCACACTTGGCTCATTGACGTCGATTTTCTGGAAACGACGGGCCAGTGCACTGTCCTTTTCGAAAATGCCGCGGAACTCGGAGAAGGTGGTGGAACCGATACAGCGGATCTCGCCGGAGCTCAGCAGTGGCTTGAGCAGGTTGGACGCATCCATTACGCCACCAGAGGCCGAACCCGCACCGATGATGGTGTGGATCTCATCAATAAACAGGATCGCGTGATCCTCTTTCTTGAGCTCCGCCAGCAGCCCCTTGAAGCGCTTCTCGAAGTCGCCCCGGTACTTGGTGCCGGCCAGCAGCGCGCCCAGATCGAGCGAATAGACCACCGCGTCAGAAATGACATCCGGCACCTGCCCGTCGACGATGCGCTTGGCCAGACCTTCCGCAATGGCGGTCTTGCCGACGCCGGCCTCGCCCACCAGAAGCGGATTGTTCTTGCGGCGACGCACAAGAATCTGCACGACACGCTCGACCTCGTGCTCGCGGCCGATCAGCGGGTCGATACGGCCCATCCGGGCCTGCTCATTCAGGTTCGTGGCGTAGCTTTCCAGCGGTTTGGAAGAGCTGCCGTCCTCGCCCACTTCTTCTTGGGCGTGATCGCTGCCTTCCTGATCTTCGCTGCCCTGCACGCGGGAAATGCCGTGAGAAACGTAGTTGACCACATCAATACGGGCAATGTTCTGTTTTTTCAGAACATACACCGCCTGACTCTCCTGCTCGCTGAAGATCGCGACCAGGACGTTGGCTCCGGTCACTTCCTTCTTGCCGGAGGACTGGACATGGAAGACGGCCCGCTGCAACACACGCTGGAAGCCCAGTGTCGGCTGGGTCTCGCGCTCACTGTCGTTGTGGGGAATCAGGGGCGTGGTTGAATCCACGAACTCCAGGAGCTCCTCCTGGAGCCGCTGAAGATCTGCGCCACATGCCTTCAGGACACCCACCGCCGAGTCATTGTCCAGCAGAGCCAACAGCAGGTGCTCTACGGTCATGAACTCATGACGCTTGTCCCGGGCATTCTTGAACGCAGTATTCAGCGTGATTTCGAGATCTTTACTAAGCATGGGCCACCCCAAGGTCTATCAGTCCGCACGTTCAATCTCGCAAAGCAGCGGGTGTTCGCACTCCGAAGAATACTGATTCACCTGCGCTGCCTTGGTTTCCGCGATGTCACGGGTGTATACCCCACATACGGCTTTTCCCTGCGTATGGACGAGCAGCATCACCTGCGTCGCCTTTTCTTCGTTCATGGCGAAGAACTTCATCAGGACATCAACGACAAAGTCCATCGGTGTGTAATCGTCGTTGAGAAGCACCACTCGATATCGCGCCGGGCGTTTGAGGGCGGGCTTCTCAGGGGAAACCAGCAGACCGTCATCATGATCCGGGTCCTGATCACTGTCCCCCTGATTCAATATTAGTAGAGAATTTTCGATGTTCCGCATGGTTCTTTACCGGATTTTAGATACTCGGGACTTTGCCGAGTTCCTCTCCTTCACTCAAAGTGGATGCCGACCCGCGGGTTTTCAAGATGCTCCGGCCATTCAGCCAGGTCTTTTGGAGTATCCCGCATGGAATTTGCAGTTTCCCGCATGAAATGGGGAGCGATACGCCCGGTATCGCCGCCGCAGGAAATACAGTACCGGATTCGGTGACTGACGGATATGCGGGCCTTCGGGTGATGATTTCAACCCGGCCGCCTCTTTCCATTCGGCCACCGGCGCACTGCGCGTCGCCGCTGCGCCCTTCCGATGACGCAAAAACGCCCCGGGTGCTCACCAGACGATCCATAGTAACGCCTCGGCAGCCCGGTCAACCAGCACTTTGCCTATTGACTCTGTGCGAATATTGGTCAACAGTAGAATTGCCATTGTAAAATTATGTAAAGCCAGGATCGACGCCTGGTCTGGAGCCGTTACCAGGACTGTATTGTTCTGGATCGGATTTTGTAAGTTAATGAATATCAATAATAAGACGAGCAGGAAAACAAGGGAGTGAATCATGCCTCAAGGCAAAGTGAAGTGGTTCAATAATGCCAAGGGTTACGGCTTTATTATAGAAGACGGGGGCAGCGAAGACCTGTTCGCTCACTTCTCAGCTGTACAGATGGATGGCTACAAAACACTGAAGGCCGGCCAAACCGTCAGCTTCGAGAAGAAACCAAGCGATAAGGGAACGCACGCCGTAAACATCGTGCCTCTGGATCGCCTCGAAAAACGGGATGCGCCACCGAAAACGGCGGCCAATGCCGAACACGACGAGGCCGGCTCGGATTCTTCCGAAGCCGCTCAGGACAACCCGCTCCGAACCGCCCACGCCTGACGGAGCGCCACATAACCACACTCACCCCTGAATGTGAGGTGGTTTTAGAGATCTGTCACAAACAGATCACGGTGGCCCTTTGTGCCACGCCCGACGAAACCGGGGACCATGCAACGCTCATAATTCCAGGGAAGCCGAGGTCTGGGGGCCTCGGCTTTTTTACGCCCGCCCCTTCCAACGCCGCTCCCGGCTTCGCTAACGATTCGGTCATAGTGGTGACCGCACGGCTGCTGTAACATTCGAAGCATGCTTCCATTTCCGCTCCCAGAAAGCCGTCGCGCCGGACCCGTTTGACATGGCCAACCTGATCCTGCTCAACAAGCCCTTTAATGTGCTTTGCCAGTTCACCGACAATGAAGGCCGGTCGACGTTGGCGGATTTTGTCGGCCAAACCGGCGCGTATCCAGCCGGACGGCTGGATTACGACTCCGAGGGTCTGGTGCTTTTGACTGACGACGGTCAGTTGCAACACCGGATCGCCTCGCCGCGTCTGAAAATGCCTAAAACCTATTGGGTTCAGGTCGATGGTGAGATTGACGATGCCGCCCTGGCGCAACTGGAACAGGGCGTTCATCTCAAAGACGGCCCCACACGCCCCGCGAAAGCCAGACGCCTGGGCGAACCAGACATCTGGCAGCGCCAGCCCCCGGTTCGCTACCGGGCCAACGTGCCGACAAGCTGGATCGAACTGACCATTACCGAAGGCCGCAACCGGCAGGTCAGACGGATGACCGCCGCCGTCGGCTTCCCGACTTTGCGGCTGATCCGCCGTGCTGTCGGCGACTGGAGTATCGACAACCTGGCCCCCGGAGAAAGTCGCTCACTCAGCATTCACTTGCCTGCCGCGGCAGCAAAAACATCTCGCGGCCAGGGCAGGCCCAGAGCCAAGAAAAGGAACCGATGAATGACCTGGAAACCGCACGCAACCGTCGCCGTCATCACCGAAAAGGATGGCCGCTTCCTGATGGTGGAAGAACGCAGCAACGGCCGCATCGTCTTCAACCAGCCTGCCGGCCATGTCGAGGAACATGAAACCATCCTCGACGCCGCTCGCCGGGAAGCGCTGGAAGAGACCGGCTGGGCCGTGGAGCCCCAGCATTTCCTGGGGCTATACACCTATCTCGCGCCGGCAAACGGCCGCACCTACTACCGCATGTGCTTTGTCGCCGAAGCGCTGCAGCATGAAACCGAACAACTGGACGACGATATCATTGCGGCCCACTGGCTCACCTACGAGGAACTGCGCGAACGCCAGGAATCCCTGCGCAGCCCACTGGTCCTCCGCTGCGTCGAAGACTACCTGGCCGGCCGTCGATTCCCGTTGTCGGTGATCGTCGATCCAGCGGCCTGAATCCGGCATTGCCTTCCGGGATCTACGGATCACGCTGGCGCGGCAAACCTGTTAGAATGCGCGACATTAGGGGCCGTCAGGGTCCAACTCATGTTTAACGAAACACGGTTTGTCAGCGCCATGACCGAGTCCACGACCAGAGACAACCAGAACACCCGCGTGATCGTCGGCATGTCCGGCGGTGTCGATTCGTCCGTTGCCGCCCTCCTGCTTCAGGAACAGGGCTACGCGGTCGAAGGCCTGTTCATGAAAAACTGGGATGAGGACGACGGCACCGAATACTGCACCGCGATGACCGATCTCGCGGATGCGCAGATGGTGGCCGATAAGATCGGCATCAAGCTGCACACGGCCAGCTTTGCGGCCGAATACTGGGACCGCGTGTTCGAGCACTTCCTGTCGGAATACAAAGCCGGCCGCACCCCGAATCCGGATATCCTGTGCAACAAGGAAGTGAAGTTCCGCGCTTTTCTGGACTACGCCATCACCCTGGGCGCCGACTACATTGCTACCGGCCACTATGCCCGGCGGCGAGTCGACGACAACGGCATTGCGCAACTGATCAAGGGCCTGGACGACAACAAGGACCAGAGCTACTTCCTCCACGCCGTGTCGGGTGAGCGTATTGCGCGCACCCTGTTTCCGGTCGGCGAGATCGAAAAGCCGGAGGTCCGCCGGATCGCCGAGAAGGCCGGACTGGTGACGCACGACAAGAAGGATTCCACCGGTATCTGCTTCATTGGCGAGCGCAAGTTCCGCGACTTCCTCAAGCAGTACATTCCAGCGCAACCGGGCGACATCGAAACCCCGGACGGCGATGTCATTGGCCGTCATCAGGGATTGATGTATCACACCATCGGACAACGCCAGGGCCTGGGTATCGGCGGCTTGAGTCACTACAGCGACGATCCCTGGTATGTGGCGGAAAAGGACCTCAGCCGTAACGTGCTGATTGCGGTACAGGGCAAACAGCATCCCATGCTGTTCTCCCGCGGGTTGGCCAGCGGCCCCATCGATTGGGTCGCGGGCCATCCGCCAGCCAACGAATTCCGCTGCCATGCCAAGACGCGCTACCGCCAGCCCGACCAGGCCTGCGCGGTCACCGTGACCGGCGACGGTTGCCGGGTCGTGTTTGATGACGCCCAGCGTGCTGTAACCCCCGGTCAGTCCGTGGTTTTCTATGACGGCGACATCTGCCTGGGTGGCGGCGTGATCGAAACCACCTGGCGGGACGACGCCCCGGCCCTGACCCGCACGGCATCCTGACCCAGCATGACGAACCCATCCAGTTGATGACGCTCCAACGTCATAACGGCCATCAGACAACGCTGTGAGGTAACCTTGAGCCGATCCCTGGAAGAACAGACACTGGCCCTGGCAGGCGTATTCCAGGCTGCCGAACTGGTGCAGCAGATTGCCCATCGCGGCCAGTGCGCGCCGTCCACCTTTGAGACCTGCATTCACTCGCTGTTTGTCACCAACCCGCCGAACACGTTGAGCGTCTACGGCGAATTGCGGGATTTGCGAGAAGGCCTGGCCGTACTTTGCGGCCTGCTGAAGAAGCAAGACGGCCAGCAGGATGTGGAAATCCTGCGTTACGCGCTCAACCTCTTGCATCTGGAAGCCCGGCTGCGCAAACGTCCGGAGATGATGGACATCATCGGCAGCCGCATCGACCAGGCCCGCCACACCGCCGACCATTTCGGCTACAGCCACGCCAACCTGGTCAACAACCTCGCCTCCATTTATACCGACACCATCAGCACCTTCCGCCTGCGCATCCAGGTCACCGGCGATCCCAACCAGCTGCAGGTTCCCGAGAATGCCGCACGGGTTCGCGCACTGCTGCTGGCCGGCATCCGCTCTGCGGTACTCTGGCGCCAGCTGGGCGGGCGCCGCTGGCATCTGGTGGTGTTTCGCAAACGGGTGGTGGAAGTGGCTCAACGGCTTTCGGAGCAGGCCAACCAGGCCGTTTTCCACTGATTCCCGGCGCCGGGTGGTGTATCATAGGCGCCATTTTCCCACGCGGCGATTTGACCAGCCCGGCACAAGCCGCAGACCGTATTTGATTGAGTTGAGAGGTTTCTGATGGAATTGACTGCCCTGACCGCTATTTCACCGGTTGACGGCCGGTATGGCGAAAAAGTCCGTGTCTTTCGCGAGATTTTCAGCGAATACGGTCTGATCAGAAACCGCGTCACCGTGGAGATTCGCTGGCTGCAGCAACTGGCAGCCCATCCGGACATCACCGAAGTCCCGGCCCTGTCCGACAGCGCGAACGCCGTGCTGGACAAGTTGGTGAGCGAGTTCAGTCTGGCCGATGCCGAGAGCATCAAGGCCATCGAGCGCACCACCAACCACGATGTGAAAGCCGTGGAGTACTTCATCAAGGACAGGATCGCGGACACGCCGGAACTCCAGGCCATTACCGAATTCGTGCACTTTGCCTGCACTTCCGAGGACATCAACAACCTGTCACACGGTCTGATGCTGCGCGAAGGGCTGGACCTGGGCCTGGTTCCGGCCATGCAGAAAGTGATCGACCGTCTGACCGAGTTGTCCCGTGAACACGCGGACCAGCCGATGCTGTCCCGCACCCACGGTCAGACCGCATCGCCGTCCACCGTCGGCAAGGAACTGGCGAACGTGGTCTACCGCCTGCGTCGCCAGCTGAAACAGGTTCAGGCCGTGGAAATCCTCGGCAAGATCAACGGTGCTGTCGGCAACTACAACGCGCACCTCTCCGCCTACCCGAGTATCGACTGGGCGGCCAACGCCGAATCGTTCGTGACTTCCCTGGGCCTCAACTGGAATCCGTACACCACCCAGATCGAGCCCCACGACTACATTGCCGAGCTGTATGATGCGATTGCCCGTTTCAACACCATCCTGATCGATCTCGACCGGGACATCTGGGGTTACATTTCCCTGGGCTATTTCAAGCAGAAGACCGTGGCCGGCGAAGTGGGCTCCTCCACCATGCCGCACAAGGTCAACCCGATCGATTTCGAAAATTCCGAGGGCAACCTGGGCATCGCCAACGCGCTGTTCGGCCACCTTTCCGCCAAACTGCCCATTTCCCGCTGGCAGCGGGACCTGACCGATTCCACCGTGCTGCGCAACCTGGGCGTCGGCTTCGCCCATAGCCTGATCGCCTACGAAGCAACACTGAAAGGCCTGGGCAAGCTGGAAGTGAATCCCGGTCGCCTGGATACTGACCTCGACAACGCCTGGGAAGTGCTGGCCGAACCGATCCAGACCGTCATGCGTCGCTACAACATCGAGAAGCCGTACGAAAAGCTCAAGGAGCTGACCCGCGGCAAGGCAATGACGCCGGAACTGATCCAGGAGTTCGTGCGCAATCTCGACATCCCTGAGGCGGCGAAGGAAGAACTGCTGGCCCTGACCCCGGCCAACTACATCGGCAACGCAGCCGACCAGGCCAAGGCCATCTGATGCAGATTCCCGGTGGACTCGACGCCGACGTTTTCCTGCGCGACTACTGGCAAAAAAAGCCACTGGTGATTCGCCAGGCCTTTCCCGGCCTGGCCTCGCCCGTTTCCGCGGATGAACTGGCCGGTCTGGCCTGTGAAGAAGCCGTTGAATCGCGCATCGTGATCGAAAACAACAACGGGCGGCCCTGGCAGTTGGAAAACGGCCCGTTTGCGCCGGAGCGCTTCGAATCGCTGCCGGCTACGCACTGGACCCTGCTGGTCCAGGGGCTGGATCACTGGGTGCCGGAATTGGCGCCCCTGCTGGACCGGTTCCGCTTTGTGCCCAACTGGCGGCTGGACGACATCATGGCCAGTTACGCGCCGGAAGGCGGCAGCGTGGGACCCCATTACGATCAATATGACGTCTTCCTGCTGCAGGCCGAAGGCGCCCGCGAGTGGCAGTTCGGCGGCCACTGTGACGAAACCTCCCCCCGGGTCGACGGTACGCCGCTGCGCATCCTGAGCGACTGGAACGGTGAAGAGACCGTCGTACTGGAACCCGGCGACATGCTCTACCTGCCACCGGGCGTAGGCCATCACGGTGTCGCTCGGGGGGATTGCATCACCCTCTCCATCGGGTTCCGGGCCCCCAGTTACGACGACATCCTGACCGGCTTCAGCGATTTCCTGTGCAACCAGCCCGGTGCCGATCAACTGCTGCGTGATCCGGATCTGCAACCCCAGGACAATCCGGGTGAAATCACACCGGCCGCTGTGGACGGCGTCAGCCGCATCGTTGCGTCAGCGCTTGAGCGCCGTGATCTCCTGGCGCTCTGGCTGGGCCAATACACCACAGCCCCCAAGAACACGCACATTGTTGTGCCGCCGGAAGAACCGGTGGACGCCGACAGCTTGCGCAGCGCCCTGGCCGAGGGTGCATGGCTGCGCTGGAACGAAGGCTCCCGTTTTGCCTATCATGAACTCGGCGAGCAGACGGCCCTTTTCGTCGACGGCGAACGCTATATGCTGAGCGGCGATGCCCGGATTATGGCGCCACTGCTTTGCGCCGGCCATCACCCCAATCCGGAGCGCATGGCGGAACTGGCCCGGGATGAGGCACTGGGCGGCCTGCTCACCACACTGATCAACCAGGGCAGTCTTTATCTCGAATGGAACTGAAGATCCGCAAATACAGCTGGCAACTGGCGCCCTCGGCGATTCGGGAGATTCGCCAGACCGTCTTCATTGACGAACAGGGCGTACCCGCAGAACTGGAATGGGACGACACGGACGAGATTTCGGACCATTACATCGGCGTGCTGCCGGACAACACCCCGGTCGCCGTCGCGCGGCTGGTGCCGTCGGTCACGGACCTGGGCCGAATCGGGCGCATGGCGATTCTCAAAGAGCACCGTGGTCAGGGATTTGGTGAGCAGATGCTGCGGCATGTCATGCAGGAGGCGTCGGGCCAGTTCGACCAGCTGCACCTGAGCGCCCAGGAGTACGCCGTCCCCTTCTATGAGAAGCTCGGGTTTCACGTCTGCTCCACGCCCTATGACGACGCCGGTATCCCCCACCTCGACATGCGCTGCCTGGCCACACCGCAGATTCTGGCCGATGACAGCGCACCGGTCTTCCCGACCCTGCTCGGCAAGGACGACACCACCTGGCATTTCAACAGCGAACAGGACCACCTCAACCTGATGGATACGGTTGCCGGCCAGGCCAGCCATCGCATCTGGCTCTACGATCGACTGCTGGATCACGAGATCTACGACCGGGAAAGACTGCGCGACATCTTCTCGGAGATGGCCCGCCGTCACCGGATCTGCGAGATTCGCCTGCTGGTCCACGATGACAAGCCCCTGGTCCAGCGCCGACACCAGCTCATCCAGCTGATGAAACGCCTGCCCAGCAAGATCGAGCTGCGGCTGGTCAATACGGACTACCCCGGCGAAGAGCAGGCCTTCCTGATCGCGGACCGCGAAGGCATTGCCTACCGGCACCGCTTCGACAGCCTCGAGGGCTGGGCCCGATTCGCCGATCCCGGCCGGGTGAAGCTGCAGGCCGAGGCCTTCCAGCGCATGTGGGAAACGGCACGCCCGTCACTGGAACTGCGCGAGCTACCGCTCTGACTGCATGCTCGGTTTGACGACCTGATCCTCGAATGACCGGCCAAAGTCGGCAAACTCCACATCCACCTCGGCCGCCACATCGGCAATCAGCCGGCGCAGCCACTGGTGATCCGGATTGTGCTGGAGCAGCGGGCTCCAGGCCATTTTCAGCTCGAACGGGGGAATGGTGAACGGCGGCACCTTGACCACCAGATTGGCATTTTCCCGCTGAAGCCAGGCCGCCCGACTGGGCAGCGTGGCAATCAGGTCATGCTGCTCGGCAAGCAACATCGCCACCTGGTAGTGCCGGGTGAACACCGAGATACGACGCTTGCGCCCCATCAGGGACAGCGCCTCGTCGACCCAGCCCAGGCGCTGCACGTCCTGCGGATTGACCCCGACGCCCACACCGAACCCCGTCTTGCTCACCCAGATATGGCTGGCATCCAGATAGGTATCCAGCGTGAACGGCTCGCGCAGGATCGGGTTCTGCGCGCTCATCAGGCAGGCGAAGTATTCGGTCCATAGGGTTTTCTGGTGAAACGACTGGGGCAGTTTGTCGAAACGGTTGATGGCCATATCCAGCCGCCCCTGCTCCACATCCGGGAAGCTGACGTCACTGGGCGTAAGCACATCCAGGGTCACGTTGGGCGCCTCCTGCCGGATACGACGCAGCACCCGGGGAATCAGGCAGGATTCGGCGTAATCACTGGCCATGATCCGGAAAACCCGGTTACTCTGGGCCGCATCGAATTCGGATTTGGCCTGGACCGCCCGCTCGATGTCTGCCAGCACGTTGCGCACCAACGGCTTGAGCTCGCGGGCCCGCTCGGTCGCGGTCATGCCCTCGCTGGTCCGCACCAGCAGCGGGTCACCAAACAGGTCCCGCAGACGGCGAAGGCCGTTACTCATGGCCGGTTGCGTGATCCCGAGATGATTGGCGGCCTTGGTGACGTTCTTTTCCCGCAGCAATACGTCCAGGTAAACCAGCAGGTTGAGGTCAACGCGTGAGATATCCATGCCATGATCCATCAGTCAGTGTGGGTCAAAGGCTACCATTCATACTAAAAATACAAAACAAGATAACCATTTATCGAATAAATTTTATGGCATGGACCAATAGCCATCAGGTTTACGCACACATAACTTAACCCATTGAAAGTGCGTATTGCGCTATACTCCAAGACGGCTTATCCGGAGCGCATCCAGAACAATGAGAGAGACGGCAGTCTGAACATGGATACAACCACCATCGTCATCTTCTTCGCGATTATCGTTCTTCTTTCCATCGCCGTTATTGTCTTCGTGCAGATCCGGGAAAAAGCCAGGATTGAGCGGGCACGACGCGCCAAGACACTGGAAGACGCCTTTCGCCTGACCCAACGTTTGCAGGACGATTTGCCCCCGCAGTACCTGACCCGGGATCTGAAATCGATCATGTTGATGCGGGCTGACGAAATCTGTCGTTCGCTGGCCGACATGAAATCCGACCTGCCGGTGAAGCAGTGGGCGGACGAGGTTAAAACCCGCCGCCAAAAGATGGAAGACGGCGCCGACGAGCGATCGCCCCAACGGATCGACACCCCCGCCCGCGCCGCCGAGGTGAAGAACCTGCTGCAGTCCCTGTTCAGACTGGTCGAAGGCATGCAGAAGCGGAATCGGATCGATTCGAAAATCGCCCGCAAAAACCTGAAGCTGGTGCTTTTCCTGATTCACAAGACCCAGGCTGACTACCACGTCTCACAAGCCCGTGAGATGATCCGGCAGAATCAGATCCGTAAAGCGATTCACGCCTACCATCTGGCCTCCACCGAACTGGGCAAGGCCAAGGATAACCCGATGGCCGTCAAAGCCATCAAGAGCTTCCGCACCCGCATCAAGGAACTGGAAGCCATGGCCAATTCTGAAGAAGGTGGCGAGACCCGGCATCAGGAAAAGCACCGGCTCGATAAGGAATGGGATTCTTTCCTGCACGAAGAGGAAGAATGGAAGAAAAAGGCAGACTACGACGATTAGCGTCTGGTTCCAGTGAAACAGGGATTGTTTAGACTGTGAGTACGCCGTTCACCAAACGCCTGTCCTTCCGGCTGACCCGTAATACGGTGCTGCTGGCCATGGCGCTGGGCATTCTCCTCAACATGGTGCAGGTGACCCTGGATTATTTCAGCGCCCGCGAAAGCATGGACGAGGAAATCCGGGCGTTAATGGACATCAGCTTCAGCCCCGCCTCACAGATCGCCTACAACATCGACACCCGACTGGCCAAGGAACTGCTCGACGGCCTGCTGCGCCATCCGGCCATCGTGGACGCCCGCATTGTCGATCCCGATGGTCGCATCCTGGCTGCGTCGACCCGGCCCTCGACGGATTCCGCGTACCGCTTCCTGAGCGACTTCCTGTTCGGCCCCAATCGGGAATACAGCGAGAACCTGCGCGTACCCCAGCTGGAGGAAATCCCGCTGGGCCAACTGGAAGTGCGCATCGACACCTACCATTACGGCACGGCGTTCCTGAGCCGGGCAGCCTACACGCTGGTAAGCGGGTTCCTGAAGAGCCTGATTCTCAGCGTTATCCTGCTGTTCATCTTCTACTTCATCCTGACCAAACCGCTGATGCGGGTCATCCAGGCCCTGCACGAAGTGGACCCCAGGGCACCGGAAAAGATTCGTCTGCCGGTGCCCCGCAATCATGAGTCCGATGAGATTGGCCAGATGGTGGGCATCATTAACCAGCATCTGGACACCATTGACAGCAGCCTCGACCAGGTTCGTCTGGCCGAAAGCAAGATGAAGCACTATTCCTCCAAGCTGGAACGGGAAGTCGAGGACCGCACCCGGGAGATTTCGGAGAAGAACGAAGCACTGCAGCGGGGCAATCGTGCCCTGATCCGGGCCAAGGAGGATGCCGTGCACCGGGCCCGCAGCCGGGCCAACTTCCTGGCCAGCATGAGTCACGAGATCCGCACCCCGCTCAACGGGGTGCTGGGCATGCTCAGCCTGTCCCTGGAAAGCGAACTGTCGCCGAGCCAGCGCAATCGCCTGGAGATTGCCTATAACGCCGGCCAGAGCCTGCTCGGTCTGCTCAACGACATCCTTGATATTTCCAAAGTGGAAGCGGGCAAACTGAATCTCGAAGCCATCGAGTTCAACCTGCGGGAAGTCATCGAGGAGTGCGCCACGCTACTGAGCCAACAGGCTCTCAGCCGGAATGTGGAAATGGTCATCGATATCGACCCGACCCTGCCCGAAACGCTCCAGGGCGATCCCACCCGGGTTCGCCAGATCATCAATAACCTGCTGGGCAACGGCATCAAGTTCACGGAATCCGGCGAAGTCCGCATCCGTGCTGTCACGCGTAATGGCGAGACTCGCATTGACGTGATCGATACCGGCATTGGCATGAACGATGAAACGCTGCGCCGGATTTTCTCGCCGTTCTCACAGGGCAAGGCCGACACGACCCGCCGTTATGGCGGCACCGGCCTGGGCCTGACGCTCTGCCGCCAGCTGGTGGAACGGATGCACGGGCACATTACCGTGGAATCCCGTGAAAACCAGGGCACCCATTTCACCGTGATCCTGCCCCTGCCGGTTCGGGCGTCGGCCAGTAAAGACGCGTTCACCCGATCGCACCTGCGTGAGCAGGGCGTCATTCTCGATATTCCCCACGACAACCCGCACCGCCTGCCCCTCGAACGCCAACTGCAGGCCTGGCAGATTCCTGTCCGGGCAAAAGGAGACGGTCAGGCCGCGGCCTACCTGTGCGACAGCAAGACACTGACGCGCGGCTCGCTGGCCGACCGCACCCTGGACTGCCCACTGGTGCTGATCGGCGAGCCGGAACAGGCCATCCATACGGTCTCCGGCCAGAAAGTGCGCGCCATCGCCCTGCCCCTTCGGCGGAACCAGTTGGAGCAGACTCTGCTTGAGGCCATCGGCGACACCGCCACCAGCCCTCAGGCCGAGGTCGCGACGGAATCCCGCCCCAGCCCGGATCTCAGCATACTTCTGGTGGAAGACAATCGCGTCAACCAGATCGTGGCCAGCAGTATGCTGCGCAAACTGGGTTATCGCGTGGATCTGGCGGAGAACGGCGAGCGCGCCCTGACGGCGCTGAGCAACCAGCATTACGACATCGTGCTGATGGACTGTCAGATGCCGGTCATGGACGGCTATGCGGCCACCGAGCGCATCCGCAAACATCCGGAGTGGCGTGACCTGCCGGTCATCGCCGTCACCGCCAATGTGATGCAGGGCGACAAGGACGACTGCCTCGCCGCCGGCATGAACGACTACGTCACCAAGCCTTATAACAAGGACGAACTGCGCCAGGTGATCGAGCGCTGGGCCGGCCAGTCCGTCAATCAGGGCAGCTGATCCAGCAGCGATTGCAAACTGCGACGGAGATCCTGCGCCTGCTCCAGATCCAGGCCACTGCGACAGAGTAGTTCGCCCGGCACCCCCAGAGCCTGCTTGCGCAGCGCCCGCCCTTCTTCCGTCAACGCCAGGGTGACCACGCGCTCGTCGTCGGGATGGCGCCGGCGCAGCACCAGATTGCGGGCTTCCAGTCGCTTGAGCAGCGGCGTCAACGTGCCGGAGTCCAGCTTCAGACGCCGGCCCACGAACGACACGCTGACCGGCTCACCGTCCGCCCCCCTTCCGCCGCCAGCGGGGTCCGCTTCCCAGAGGACCAGCATCACCAGGTACTGCGGGTAGGTCAGCCCCAATGCCTCCAACAACGGGCGATAGAGCCCGGTGACGGCGCGGTTGGCGGCGTACAGCGCAAAGCAGACCTGGTTATCCAGCGCCAGGGGATCGTGATGGTCCGTCATCAGAGCAGCTTTTCGATGTCCTTGCGGATGTCTTGCGGCTTGGCCGTGGGCGGATAGCGCTTGACCACATCCCCGTTCCGGTTGACCAGGAACTTGGTGAAGTTCCACTTGATCTTCTCCGAGCCCATCAGGCCCTTGGCCTGGTGCTTGAGGAAGCGATACAGCGGATGGGTGTTGTCGCCGTTGACCTCGATCTTGGCGAACATGGGGAAGTCCACCCCGTAGTTCAGGCTGCAGAACTGTTCGATCTCGTTATTGTCGCCCGGATCCTGGCTCATGAACTGGTTGCAGGGAAAACCGAGCACATCGAAGCCTTCGCCGCCCAGTTCCTGGTGCAGCGTCTGCAAGCCTTCGAACTGTGGCGTGAAGCCGCACTTGCTCGCCGTGTTTACGATCAGCAATACCTGACCGCGGTAGTCGGCCATGGACTTGGTGTTGCCCTTGATGTCCTGGACTTCGATGTCGTAAAGACTGTCAGCTGTCATTCCGTCGTCTCCTGTGGTGCCGGCTGAGCCGGTTTGTCGTTATTTATATTGCCATCAATTAAATTGCGCACAATAAGAATACCGCAAACCGATCGTCCTGTCTGGTCCCAAGAGGTCAATCCACGGTCATTGAGAGCATCCGGCTGATGTGGGCGAACGGCCGTCCGGATTGCGCGCGCCAGGCGACGAACGCGTCGTTGACGGCCTGCTTGTCCGCCTTGCGGGTGGGCTTGCTGTCGATAACATCGGAGGCCTGCAGCGCGGCAATCACGTCATCGGTCAACAGGAAGGTATCGCGACCGACCAGGCGCAGGAAGCGCGCGCCGGAATGCCCGCCCATCCGCTGGAAGCGCTTGCCCAGCCAGGCCCACAGGCCAAACAGGTCCTCGTCGGGCCAGTCCGCCAGGAACCGGCCAAAACCGCTTTCCAACTGGCTAACCCGCTGCATCTCACCGGCATTGAAGGGAATCGTACGCAGCTTGCCCCAGTGACGGATCAGGTCCGGGTTCTGCATCGCCGCCTCCAGCTGCTCTTCGGACAACAGCATCAGTTTTTCCGGCTCGAAGCCCCAGAACCAGGTCTCGAACGCCGGCCAGCGATCGTTGATGACGCTGTGCTTCATGCCGGCCTGAAAAATCCGACGGGTCATCGTGGACAGGTAGTAGGCATCCGGCAGTGCCGCCAGCTCGTCACTCGAACGCACCGCCGGCAGACGCCCGGCAAGGGCTTCAGGGCCGCCGGCCCGGGCAGCGGCCCGATCCTCTATCACCTGGAATGACAGCATGCAGAACTCCTTTCGATGGGGTTTCGAACTGTACCGGACTGACAATGCGATACTGTGTCGATCAAAATCCGGGCCATTGTGCCACTATTCATCACAATTCAGGAGTGTTCCGGCCTTTCTACCGTCCCGGCGGTTTGGCTAGAATAAGGAACTTCCGGGCGACGTCCCCTCGCTTCTCTGGCACCCTCTCCAGACGGTCAGCACGAGGTTCTTGGCGAACCGGTACTTACCAGGCGGTTTGCAGGGCCCAACTGCGGCGACGGTCAGGGTCCGGAACATCATTTGCCAACGAATAATCAGGAAACGAGCAACATGCAGAACCTCAAGAAGTCCTCGAAGCTGGATAACGTGTGTTATGAAATCCGCGGTCCGGTTCTGCGTGAAGCCCGTCGCCTCGAAGAGGAAGGCCACCGCGTCCTCAAACTGAATATCGGCAACCCGGCGGCGTTCGAGCTGGACGTACCGGAAGAAATCCAGCAGGACGTCATCTACAACATGCATTCTGCCCAGGGCTATGTGGAGTCCAAAGGTCTCTTCTCAGCCCGAAAGGCCGTCATGCACTACTGCCAGCAACGTGGCATCGACAAGGTCGACATCGACGACATCTACCTGGGCAACGGTGTCAGCGAGCTGATTGTCATGTCCATGCAGGCGCTGCTCAACACCGGCGATGAAGTGCTCGTCCCGGCCCCTGATTACCCGCTGTGGACCGCGGCCGTCACCCTGTCCAGCGGTAAGCCGGTGCACTATCACTGTGATGAAGCCCAGGACTGGTTCCCGGATATCGACGACATCAAGAGCAAGATCACGTCCCGGACCCGGGCGATTGTGGTGATCAACCCGAACAACCCCACCGGCGCCGTCTATCCGCCGGAGTTGCTGGAACAGATTGTGGAGCTGGCCCGCCAGCACAACCTGATCGTGCTGTCCGACGAGATCTACGACAAGATCCTCTACGACGGCGCCACTCATGTTTCCACCGCCTCCCTGGCCGACGACGTGCTGTTCTTCACCTACAACGGCCTGTCCAAGAACTACCGTGCCGCCGGCTACCGTTCCGGCTGGATGATCATCAGCGGCGCCAAGCATAAGGCCATCGACCTGATCGAGGGCATCGAGATGCTGGCCTCCATGCGCCTGTGTTCCAACGTGCCCGCGCAGCTGGCGATCCAGACGGCACTGGGTGGGTATCAGTCCATCAACGACCTGGTGGCTCCGGGTGGCCGGCTCTACGAGCAGCGCGAGACCGCCTGGTCCCTGCTGAACGACATCCCAGGTGTCAGCTGTGTGAAGCCCCAGGGGGCGCTCTACATGTTCCCGCGCCTGGACCCCAAGCGTTATCCGATCCATAACGACGAAAAACTGGTGCTCGACCTGCTGCTGCAGGAACGCATCCTGCTGGTCCAGGGATCGGCGTTCAACATCGACGACAAACAGCACCTGCGGGTCGTTTTCCTGCCTCGAGTGGATACGCTGGAAGACGCCATGAAACGTCTGGCACACTTCTTGGCAACGTATCAGCAGTAATTCACCGGCAAAGCGAACGGCGGTCATGGCAGACATTCACATCGAGGAGTTCTATCGGGACACGGCCATCATCCTGGTGCAGCTGTATAACGCCTTCCCGCGTAAGGTCAGTCTTTACGTGGAAGACATCGCCGGGCCGGATTCACCCGATGAATTCGGCCTGCACAGTCGCCGTCATCGCGCCTGCTTCTCCACCATGCTCTGGCTGGCCGACGAGGGCCACATCCGCTATGACGACACCATTCACCAGGATGCCGTCGACCAGGTCGTGCTGACCCAGCCCACTTTCACACGACTGAACGCGGCAGTCCGAACCGACCGCCTGCCCGACTCCCTGTCGGGCACCTACCCGGAAGATACCGACGGCCTGCCGCCTGCCGTTCAGGCCGACCTGGCGACCAACATCCACCTGATCCGGGTGTCCCTCAAGAACGGCAATTCTTCGCTGATTGCCGATACCATCCAGACGGTGTTGTTTTCTGCAGGCTGATGCTTCGCTTTTCGCATCCTCGAGAAAACTATTTACGCGCCAGCCGGTCAAACGGGAAAATTTGGGTCTGACCGAATGGAGGTTAATTCTCTGTCATTCTATTGAAGGCCCGTCAGCCTGACCCGATATACTCCAAACCGGGGGCTTGTGGAGACAACCGCACCGGCGGTGCTCTCCGGAATCCCTCGCCCCACAACACCCGGGACAGCCCGGGCTATTGATTGGGGGTAAGGAGCCTCTGATGGGCTCCTCAACACTGGAGAATGGAGAACGATGAGAATCCTCTTGTTCCTGGCCACCAACCTGGCCGTGATCTTTGTTGCCAGCATTACGCTGAAGCTGCTCGGCGTGGACTCGTACCTGGCGCAGAATGGCATCGCCTATGGCAACCTGCTGATTTTTGCCGCGGTCTTCGGCTTCGCCGGCTCCATCATTTCATTGCTGATCTCCAAGCGCATGGCGCTGTGGAGTACCCGGGCCCAGATCATCGAGCAGCCCCGCACCCCGGCGGAACGCTGGCTGGTGGACATGGTGGCCGAACTGGCCCAACAGGCCGGCATCAAGATGCCGGATGTGGCGATTTTCCCGGCGCAGCAATCCAACGCCTTCGCGACGGGCTGGAACAAGAACGACGCGCTGGTCGCGGTCAGTCAGGGGTTGCTGCAACGCTTCGACAAGGATCAGATTCGCGCAGTGCTGGGTCATGAAATCGGCCACGTTGCGAATGGCGATATGGTGACCCTGGCGCTGATCCAGGGCGTGGTGAACACCTTTGTGATTTTTGCCGCGCGAGTCATCGGGTCCATCGTTGACCGGGTGGTTCTGCGCAATGAAAACGGCCACGGCATCGGCTTCTTTGTGGTCAGCATGATCGCCGAAGTGATCCTCGGTATCCTGGCGAGCACCATCGTGTTCTGGTTCTCCCGCCGCCGCGAATTCCGGGCGGATATTGCCGGCGCCCAACTGGCCGGCACCGGCGCCATGATCAGCGCCCTCAACCATCTGCGCCGGGAAAGCGAGATGCCGGATCAAATGCCGGATTCCCTCCAGGCGTTTGGCATCAATCGCGGCGCCCGGGGTGGCCTGGCGGCCCTGTTCATGACCCACCCCCCACTGGAAGAACGGATCGCGGCGCTGCAAAAGCTCGGCTCCTGATCGTCACGGAGCCAGCGAGACATGCGGGGCATCTGCGGATGCCCCCATGCCCCACCTTCGTACTATAGCCGTCCGGCCGGATCGCTGTCACACTGAGTGAAGAGTGCAGGTAATGCGCACGGCATATCGGGATCAGGATCACGCATCGACTGTCATCTTCACGACATAATCGATCGGTAGCCTGAATTCGACACGCTAGCCAGAGGGCAAGGAATCGCCCGGGACTGACGCGCGGCTCCCGTCGGCAAACAGCAGACGTCCATAATCGCCTAACCAAAGAGAGAGGCCGGAATCGTGACAGAGCAGCAACCGACCGCAGAAAGCTGGATGAATGGCGCAGCCATCATTCTTTCCGATGGCCGGGAAATCCCCATCACCGACACCATGGTGCGGGATTCACTGGAAAAACTGGCTCACGACAATGAATCGGCGGAACAGAACGCCCGCAAAATGAAAAAGGCTGCCGGCTAAGGCGGCCCCGTCGCTCCCTGGACCACACCAGGGACGACGAACGCACAGATTAAATCTTGAGCTTGAACTCCAGCGCTTTGAACACCTGCTGGAGTTCTTTCGCGCCACCCTTCAGCTGTATCTTCGTACTCGAGAATTCCCGTCGTACCGGATAATCCCGACGCATGGCATCGAACGCTGCAGCGCGCTCCGCTTCCGGCAGCCTCAGCACCCGACGATAGCGAGCCGCATCACGACGGACGTCATAGCATGCACGAACGGCCAGATAGGCCGCTTCCAGAGCCGTGGCCGACGACGTAAACGACAGCTTGCTCAGCGCCGGATCCGCCATGAACTGCCCCGCCTGCTTGCGAGCCGGCAGTCCCAGGAAATGGCACAGGGAACGATAGATCATCTCGGTCCCCCCCACCTTGCCTTCCAGGCTGTATCCGGCAATGTGGGGCGTCATCAGCCAAACCGCCCGGGCGAGATCCGGATTGACCTCCGGCTCGCCTTCCCAGACATCCAGCACCACCTGCGGCGCGTCCTCGGCCTGAAGCCGTGACAACAACGCCTGGGCGTCCACAACACCGCCCCGGCTGGTGTTGATCAGTAATTGCCGACCGGTCAGTGCCCGCAGTCGTTCCGCATTCAGCAGATGGTGCGTCGGATGATCCCCTTCATGGGTCAGCGGCGTGTGCAGTGTGACGACATCACAGGCCAGCACCTCAGCCAGATCGCTAAAGCCTTCATCGCCCTCGGCAGCCTGGCGTGGCGGATCGCTGATTTTCACCGTGAAGCCCAGCCGGGTCAGGCGGCGGGCCAGGGCCTGGCCAACATTGCCAGCCCCAATCAGACCCACAGACAGGTTGGACCAGTCGTCCTCCCCGATCTCCTCGGCATACACCGACAGGACACTGAGCACGTACTCAGCCACGCTCGCCGCATTGCAGCCGGGGGCGCTGGCAAAGGTGATGCCCTGCTCCGCCAGCCAGTCGACATCCACGTGATCGGTGCCGATGGTGGCCGTACCGATGAACTTGACCCGACTGCCTTCCAGCAGCTTGCGATCCACCCGGGTGACGGAGCGAACCAGCAGGATGTCGGCATCGGCGACGTCCTTCGGCCCCATGTCCCGGCCGGACACCCGGCGAATGGACCCGATCTCCTCGAAGAACCGGTCCAGAAGGGGGATGTTCTCATCGGCGACGATCAGCATGACTTTTCCTTACTTCAGGCCCGACGCTGACGGCGTCCCTGGGGACGCCGCCCACCACCACCGCCGCTACGACGACGGCGCGGCTGCACCGGTTGGGATAACGCAGCCATCAGGCTCTCTTCCGGGATCACGCATTCCAGTTTTTGACCAATATAGCTTTCTATGGCCGGCAGCGAGAAGGCGTCGTCCTCGCTGGCGAAGCTGACCGAAACGCCGTGTTCGCCGGCACGCCCGGTACGGCCGATACGGTGGACGTAATCCTCCGCATTTTCCGGCAGGTTGAAGTTGAACACGTGGGTGACGCCGCTGACGTGAATACCCCGGCCAGCCACATCCGTGGCCACCAGCGCCTTGATCGAGCCTTCCTTGAACTTGTCGAGGGTCCGCAGGCGCTTGTTCTGGGCAATCTCGCCGGAGAGCAGCGCCGTGCTGATGCCCTGGTGTCGCAGATCGGATTCGAGATCGCGGCACTGATCCCGGCGGTTGGCAAAGATAATCGCCTTGCTGACTTCCGGTCGCTGGAGGTAGTTGGCCAGAACCTTGAGCTTGTCGTCTTCCCCTACCATGTAAACCGTCTGCTCAACCCGCTCGGCCGTTTTCTGCTCCGGCTCGATTTCCACGAACTCGGCGGACTGGGTCCACATGGACGCGAGGTTCAGGACGTCCTGGTTGAAGGTGGCACTGAACAGCAGCGTCTGACGCTCTTCCTTGGGCGTGCATTTGCGGATGATCCGCTTCACGTCCGGGATGAAGCCCATGTCCAGCATGCGGTCGGCTTCGTCGATGATCAGGATATCCAATTGATCGAGGAACACGTCCTGGGAGCCCAGGAAATCGATCAGACGTCCGGGCGTCGCCACCAGGATATCGACCACGTCGTTACGCAACTGATCCCGCTGCTTGTCGTAGTTCATGCCACCCAGCACCGTTACCACATTGTGGCCGGTGTGGGCGCAGAGCTCTTCGGCGTCCTTGGCGATCTGCAGGGCCAGCTCCCGGGTCGGCGCCAGCGCCAGGATCCGGGGTTCGGAGGCGTAACGCTCCTCGAACGGGATCGGCGACTGCAACAACCGCTGGATGGCCGTGATCAGGAACGCGGCGGTTTTACCGGTCCCGGTCTGGGCCTGGCCAATCAGGTCGTGGCCGGCCAGTGTCAGCGGCAGGGTTTCCGCCTGGATCGGCGTACAGTATTCGAAACCGATACCGGCGATCGCCTTTTGCAGGGTTTTGTCCAGCTCGAAATCGGTAAAGCGGGTGCTTCGCTCATCGACGGGTACTTCAGGTGTATTCAACGGGTCCTCCCGAACTATCGGATGGCCAGACGATTTACGCCGGACCGAAAATGCATTATACCGCCGACCGCTTCCGGTCCGACGTAAAAAGGTGCGTTCCAAAAACCGCTTGCCGGTTATAGAAAGTCAGCAGCGCATCCAGGAACAGCCGGCCGCGGGGCGGCAGGCTGTCCGCTTCCAGATAACGACGGGCCTGGCGGGCCACGTTGTCGCGAAACGCCGCCTCATCGCTGGCGCCACCACCGGACAGGTTGTCGACGCTGATGTTGAACGGTGCGCCGGTCGCTTCGGAAAAAAGCCATTCCAATGCCTGGGGTTTGATCTCCACCGACTCGAATGCGGCTTGCTGTTCCCCGGTGCGGCCGTCCGGACAATACCAGTAGCCATAATCATAAAGCTGACGGCGCCGCTCACCGGCGATACACCAGTGACTGATCTCATGCAGGGCGCTGGCGAAATAGCCGTGGGCAAAAACGACACGGTGGCAACCTGCTTCATCACTGGCCGGGATATACTCCGGTTCGTCGTCTCCACGCACGAGGATGGTCCGCCATCGCTCCCGGAAGAGATCGTTGAACAGCATTATCAGGTCATCTGGATGGTGTTTCATGCGTGCGCTATTGTGCGTGTTTCATCCACTTAATACCAGCATCCCGGACGCTCCGGGCCTAATGGACGCGGCCTGCCGAACTTTCTGGTAACATCCCGCTCCAAGAAAGCGTTCCGTAAGAGCCCGATCAGCCGCCTTGCCCGGCGGCATTCCGACTGCGAAGGATCCCTCTTTGTCGTACCTATTCGGCCATCGTTCATCCCCGCCCATCGCCGGTGCCCTGCGTCGCCTGGGGCTGACGCTCACCTTCTGCCTGGGGCTCGCGGGATATGCCGGCCACGCGCTGGCCTTCAATATCGAATCGGCCGCGAGCGGAAGCGGCCAGGCCCTTGGCGAGTTCCTGCCAGTGGACGAAGCGCTGCCGTTCAGCTCGGGGCTGACCGACAACGGCGTCGAACTGACCTGGAACATTGCCCCCGAACATTACCTCTATCGCGACCGGATCAAGATCGTTGCCACCGATGCCGACGTTCAGGTGGGCACTCCGCAATTTTCCCAGGGCGGCCATACCAAGGACGATCCCTATTTCGGCAAGGTAACGGTCTTTACCGATCCGGTGAATGCCACCGTACCGGTGACGCTGCCCGACAGCCTGGACGAAACCACCCTCAAGGTCACCTATCAGGGCTGCGCCGATGCAGGCCTGTGCTATCCACCGCAGACTCGCGACGTTCTGTTCATGGCATCGGCCGGCGGCGCTGCCACCGCAACCGTCAATACGGCAGACCGCCCCCCGGCACCGCCCGCGGCAAACACCGAGACCGCCGCCGGCATCGCCGTGCTGTTGCAACAGCAATCCCTGCTGACGATTACCGGCCTTTTCCTGTTGCTGGGACTGGGGCTGACGTTCACGCCCTGTGTACTGCCCATGATCCCCATTATCTCGGCGCTGGTCGCCAACAGTCAGACCCGGACACCGCAGGCCCTGGCGCTCGCCATCAGCTATGTCCTGGGTATGGCGCTGACCTACGCCGCAGCCGGCGTCCTGACCGGGCTGCTCGGCGCCAGTTTCAACCTGCAGGCCCAGCTGCAATCGCCGGTCGTCCTGATCACGTTCGCCACTCTGTTCACGCTGTTCGCCCTGTCCATGTTCGGGCTCTTCGAGCTGCGCCTCCCGCAGGCGCTGACCGACCGGCTCACGGCCACCTCCAGCCGACTCAGCGGCGGCCACCTGATCTCGGTGTTCGGTATTGGCGCCCTGTCCGCACTGATTGTGTCACCCTGCGTTTCAGCGCCGCTGGCGGGCAGCCTGCTCTATATCAGCACCACTCAGGACGCCGTCCTGGGCGGTCTGGCGCTACTGGCTCTGGGCCTGGGCATGGGCATTCCGCTGATCATCGTGGCGGTCGGCGGGCGTAGGCTGCTACCGAGCACCGGCGCCTGGATGAACACGGTAAAGGCCTTCTATGGCGTACTCCTTTTGGCGGTGGCCATCTGGCTCATGGAGCGTCTTTTACCGGGCTGGATCACATTGATCCTGTGGGGCCTGCTGGCGGCCGTGACCGGTGTTCAACTGGGCGCGTTCGAGCGGGCCGAGGCGGGCTGGCAACGCACCTGGAAAGGACTGGGGCTGGTCCTGTTCGCCTATGCGATTGTCCTGCTTGGCGGCGGCCTGGCCGGCGCCAGTGATCCACTACGCCCGCTTGCGCCCTTCACCGCCAGCCAGCCGGTTACTGTCGCCAACTCATCCGATGCCGACGCGTCCGAATCGCCCTTCCAGCGCACCCGTTCCACCCGGGACCTCAAGGCTGCCCTGGCCTCTGCGGCGCAGGCGGGCAAGCCGGTCATGCTCGATTTCTATGCCGACTGGTGCATCAGCTGCAAGGTGATGGAGCGTAACGTGTTCAGTGACCCACAGGTCCAGGCCGCTATGGCGCCGATGACCCTGCTGCAAATCGACGTCACCGACAATACGCCGGAACAGCAGGCCCTGCTCGACGAACTGAACCTGTTCGGCCCGCCGGCCATCCTGTTTTTCGACGCCAGCGGTGAGGAAATGACGGACGCCCGCGTCATGGGCGAGATGGACCGTACCGAGTTCCTGGCCCACCTGGAGAAAACCCGCAAGGGTCGAGCCCAGCTGTGACCGCCCTGCAACGGGGCGCAGCCTGCGTCATGGCCGGCGAGATGCTGCTCGCCATCATGGGCGCCATCATCAAACACCTGGCACCGGAACTGCCCAACGCGGAACTGGTTTTCCTGCGTAACGTCCTGGGTCTGGCGGTGATTACACCGGTCATGCTCTATCGGGAGGGAATCGGCGGGTTACGGACGCGCCACCTTCGCTTTCATTTCATGCGCGCGGTGATTGGCGTCAGCGCCATGTACTGCTACTTCTTCAGCCTGCAGAAACTGGCCCTGACCGAAGCCGTGCTGCTGAAACTGACGGCGCCGTTTTTCATCCCGGTCATTGCCCTGCTCTGGCTGCGGGAAAGCACCTCGCGCACGATCTGGCTGACCATCGCCATCGGCTTTGCCGGCGTGCTGGTCATCCTCGATCCGGCCGCCGCTCGCCTGCAGGATTACCTCTTTGTCGCTGCGGGCCTGACCGGCGCCCTGCTCGGCGCCACGGCCAAAGTCACCATCCGGCGCATGGGCGTGGCGGAACCCAGCGGCCGTATCGTGTTCTATTTTGCCTTTTTCGGGTCGCTGGTAACGGCGCCGGCGGCCGTGGCTGTCTGGCAGCCGCCCAGCACCGCCATCTGGCTCTGGATGGCGGCACTGGCATTGTGCGCCACGCTCGCCCAGATGCTGATTACCACGGCCTACCGCATCGCGCCCGCAGGCCAGATCGGTCAGTTCACCTATTCGTCGGTCCTGTTTGCGGCACTACTGGGGTGGGTTTTCTTTCTGGAGCCGGTTACTGAATCACAGCTTTTGGGGTGCGTGCTGATTGTCGGCGCAGGGCTGTTCAACCTGCGCCAACGCCGGCCCATCGGTTAATCATTCGCCGCGTCGAATGTAGTACACGAATTCGGTCTCGGTGTGATGTTCCTTCACCAGCGTGTGATTGAGGAACTGACAGAAACGCGGCACGTCCCGGGTGGTTGACGGATCCGTCGCGACCACCCGCAGGATACCGTCGATGGGCACTTCCGCCATCCGGTTGTGCAGCATCATCACCGGCTCGGGGCACATCAGCCCCGTGGCATCGAGTTCGAGGTCATAGGCCATATCCACCACAACAGCTTCTCCCAGCGCCGGTCAGAGGCGCTCTTATCGGTTCAGTGCTAGATTGAATTATAAGAACAACGCGTTGCGGAGGCTATGATGATCCGGGTGCTGATCGAGCGGCATATCGCCACCACGCTGGAAAGTGCCTATGAGAGGGAGTCCCGGCTGCTGTTGCAACATGCCGTGAGCGTACCGGGGTTCATTTCCGGCGAGACGCTGGTGGACGCCAACGACATCCACCACCGCATGACGCTGTGCAACTGGCGCTCCATCACCGACTGGGACAACTGGTACCACTCGGACCAGCGCAAGGAAATGATGAACGAGCTGAACCTGATGATGGATCAGGAAGAGAAAGTCACCATTCTGCAGCAGTGCTGACCGCCCATACGCCGCTTCAGCTGAACCGCTCCACAAAGCAGGTGATTTCTTCCCGGTCGTGATACAGATGCCGGGCCTTCAGCCGGACGTCTACGCCCGTCGCGTCCAGCTTCTCCAGCAACCGCTCGCGACACACCAGCCATTCATCGTAGCGTTTCTTCATCGGCAACTTCAGGTTAAAGACGCTGTACTTGCACAGACGGTGCCCCAGCCAATCCACCACCAATTCCGTAGTCCGGCGCGGCTTGTCGACGATGTCGCACACCATCCAGTCCACCGCTCGCTGCGGCCGCCACAAATAGCCGTCTGCGCGGACGTGTTCGACGTGGCCGCTGGCCATCAAGGCGTCGTCCATCGGGCCGTTGTCCACCGCAGTCACCAGCATACCCTGGCGCACCAGTTGCCAGGTCCACCCTCCGGGCGCCGCGCCCAGATCCACGGCTTTCTTGCCGCCACCCAGATAATCCAGCCATTGCGTCTGCGGAATGAAGACTTTCCAGGCCTCCTCCAGCTTCAGCGCAGAACGACTCGGGGCCGAGGCCGGCAGCCGCAGCCGCGGGATGCCGCTGAGATAAACCGCCCGATTATCGGCATGACTGACGCCAATAATCATCCGGTCAAACGATGGCAGGAAGATTTCCAGACGTCTGGGGTTGGCCTCATCCTCCACCAGGAACCCCGTCTCCCGCAGTGCCCGAGACAACGGAGAAGCCCACTTGCGGCTGAAAGCACCGAGATCGCGTTCGACATCTTCCGGCACGCGAATTTCCACGCGGGCCGACGGCGGCATGTGCGGCTGTTCACGCAGCGCCTCGAGGACCGCTCCCACGCGATCCGAAGACGGCAATGGCCGATCATCAATGACCTCGAACCAGTCTCGGGTAAACACCAGCGAGGCCATGCCCACCTGCTGCATCAGCGACCGTGCGTCACCACCATCCGCCACCACAAACAACACCTGGCCGGCGTTGGCTTCCGGCTGGAAATAGCCATAACGCCCGTGTTCGGCCGCCAGGTCGGTCAGTTCGCGGCCGGCTTCCGTTTCAAAACCGGGGCGGCAAAACAGCAGTACTTGCGCCATCGTACTCAGATCTCCTTCGACGTCGCCGGGCCGTCCATCCACGTGACGGTCTGCCGGGCGGCCTGTTCAATCAGCTCAGCTTGCGTGGTTCCGGTGGACTTTCGCGGCCGGAAGTCGTGTTCTCCGTCGTCCAGCCAGTGCAGCGTAACCGGCACTTCACCCGCCAGATGCGCCTGAACTTCGTCCTGGCGGCCGAAAGGATCCCGGGTACCCTGGTTGATCAGCACCGGTACGGTAAAGTCAGTGAAGTGGTCCGTACGCCAGCGATCGGGCTTGCCTGGCGGGTGAAATGGATAGCCAAAGCAGGCGCAGCCGGCAATGCGGTCGTCTGCCCGGCTGGCCAGGACACTCGCAATCCGCCCGCCCATGGATTTGCCGCCGATGTAGAGCGGTCCGGACTCGCTTGCATAGCGGTCGATCACGGCGCTGAATTCGCCTTCCAGCTTGTCGGCTTTGGGCGGCGGACGTTTCTTGCCGTCTTCCCGACGCTTCTGCATGTAACCGAATTCAAAGCGGACAACCCGGATTCCCTGCTCCGCCAGCGCCATGGCCAGCTGATCCATAAAGGGCGAATCCATCGGGGCGCCGGCACCATGGGCCAGCAGCAGGGTTCGGGCACCCTCGCCATCAATCATCACTTCCGCCATTGTCGATGTCCTGCCGTTAATGGGATGCGGCCCGACCGGGCCAGTGCTGGCGCGCATAGTAGCAGTCGCCGTGAGCAAACCCCAGTCAGCTGAATCATCGCGCCCCATGACCAGCCCGTCGCCCGCGGTCAACTGACAATCAGGGCGCTACGAGAAGCAATACGGAAGGATGACCCTGCGACGATCGACCCCATCCTCCCAAATGCCCACTCATGCCCGCCTTTTGGCTTGATCCAGGTCATTGAAAAGCCACCATCCATTGACCATACTTGCATCGCCTAATTTTATTACTCGACATCCTCTGGTAGGGACACTATGAGTACAGCGACGCCTAACCTGACGTATAACTATAAGGTCGTGCGCCAATTCGCCATCATGACGGTGGTTTGGGGCATCATCGGCATGGGGATGGGCGTGCTCATTGCCTCTCAGCTGCGCTTTCCCTTTATGAACTTCGATCTGCCGTGGACCCACTTCGGCAGATTGCGCCCGCTCCATACCAACCTGGTGATTTTCGGTTTCGGCGGCTGCGCGCTGTTTGCGACGTCCTACTATGTGGTCCAGCGGACCTGCCAGGCCCGGCTGTTCTCTGACGGTCTGGCTGCATTCACGTTCTGGGGTTGGCAGGCCATCCTGGTCGCCGCCTGCATTACCCTGCCCATGGGCCTGACCACCACCAAGGAATACGCGGAACTGGAGTGGCCCATCGATATCCTGATTGCCGTGGTCTGGGTGGCGTACGCGATGGTGTTTTTCGGCACGATCACCAAACGCCAGACCAAGCACATCTACGTGGCCAACTGGTTCTATGGTGCGTTCATTATCACGGTCGCGGTGCTGCATATCGGCAATAACCTGGAGCTGCCGGTCAGTGCGTTCAAATCCTATTCCATTTACAGCGGCGTCACCGATGCCATGATGCAGTGGTGGTGGGGCCACAATGCGGTGGGCTTTTTCCTGACAGCCGGCTTCCTGGGGATGATGTACTACTTCGTGCCCAAGCAGGCGGAGCGGCCGGTGTATTCCTATCGCCTGTCCATCGTTCACTTCTGGGCCCTGATCGCCACCTACGTCTGGGCCGGCGGCCATCACCTGCATTACAGCGCCCTGCCGGACTGGGCCCAGACCGCGGGCATGATCATGTCCCTGATCCTGCTGGCCCCGAGCTGGGGCGGCATGATCAACGGGATGATGACCCTGTCGGGTGCCTGGCACAAACTGCGCACCGATCCGATCCTGCGGTTCCTGGTGGTGTCCCTGTCGTTCTACGGCATGTCCACGTTTGAAGGCCCGATGATGGCCATCAAGACAGTCAACGCCCTGTCCCACGATACCGACTGGACCATCGGTCACGTGCATTCCGGCGCCCTGGGCTGGGTGGCCATGATCAGCATCGGCGCGGTCTACCACCTGATCCCGCGGCTGTGGGGCATGACTCAGATGTACAGTGTGGGCCTGATCAACCTGCATTTCTGGCTGGCAACCATCGGCACGGTGCTCTACATCGTGGCCATGTGGGTCAACGGCATCATGCAGGGTCTGATGTGGCGCGCGGTCAATGCCGACGGCACCCTCACCTACAGTTTTGTGGAAGGCCTTGAAAACTCCAAACCCGGTTACCTGATTCGCCTGATCGGAGGGGGCATCTTCCTGATCGGCATGCTGGTCATGGCCTATAACGTGCGCATGACGATCCGGCAGAAGGATGCCGTCGCACTCGACAACAGCGCCGTCCAGGCCGCCTGAGGGAGAGAGGGATCACGATGAAGCACGAAGTTGTCGAGAAGAACATCGGCCTGATGGGGCTGCTGATCGTCCTGGTGATCAGTGGGGGCTTCCTGGTGGAAATCGTGCCGCTGTTCTTCCTCAAGGAAGTCAACGAGCCGGTGGCCGGACTGGAGCCGCTAACGCCGCTGGAAATGGAAGGCCGCGACATCTACATCCGCGAAGGTTGCCACGTCTGCCACACCCAGATGATCCGCCCATTCCGGGCCGAAACCGAGCGCTACGGCCATTACTCGGTGGCTGGCGAGTTTGTCTACGAGCACCCGTTCCTGTGGGGCTCCAAACGCACCGGCCCGGATCTGGCACGCGTCGGCGGCCGCTATTCCGACGCCTGGCACCGGGTCCACCTGAACAACCCCCGGGATGTGGTGCCGGAATCCAATATGCCTGCCTTCCCCTGGCTGTTTGAGCGCAAGCTGGATCCGGATGGCATCACGGCCAAGCTCAAGGCGTTCCAGACGTTCGGTGTTCCCTACAGCGACGAGGACATTGCGGCAGCGCCGGACCAGATTCGCGGCAAGTATGAAATCGAGGCGCTGGTGGCCTATCTCCAGCAGCTGGGCACGGTGATCTCAACCAAACGGTGATGGCGATGGATATCAACGATCTGCGCGGCATACACACGCTGCTGGTCCTGGTCGCCTTTATCGGGATCGTCTGGTGGGCTTACAGCGCACACCGCAGGAAATCCAACGATGAAGCGGCCAATCTCCCCTTTGCGGACGACGACATCGACCAGCGCACGCGGGAAAGGGAAAAGCGGACGGAGAATAAAAAATGAGCACCTTCTGGAGCCTATGGATCAGCGTGATCGTGCTCGCCACGGTTATCGGCTGCTGGTGGCTGTTGTGGGCGACCCGCAAGAGTCAGCCAACCGACAAGGAGACCGACCGCACCACCGGGCATTCGTTCGACGGCATCGAGGAATACGACAACCCGCTGCCGAAATGGTGGTTCCACCTGTTCACCGCCACCTGCGTGTTCTCTCTCATTTACCTGGCGTTGTACCCGGGCCTCGGCAATTTCGAAGGTCTGCTGGGCTGGACTCAGGAAAAGCAATGGCAGGAAGAGGTGCAACAGGCTGAGGCCCGTTATGGCGAACTCTACGCCAGGTACGGTGACGTCCCGATCCCCGAGCTGGCCAGGAACGACGATGCCCGCAAGATGGGGCAACGCCTGTTTTCCAACAATTGCGCGGTATGCCACGGCTCGGCAGCGCGGGGTGCCGTGGGCTTCCCCAACCTGACGGACGACGCCTGGATCTGGGGTGGCGATCCGGACCGGATCGTCGAAACCATCCACCAGGGCCGCGTGAACCAGATGCCGGCCAAGGGCCTGATGCCCAACATGAGCAACGATCAGGTGGAAGCCGTGGTCAACTATGTGCTCAGCTTCAGCGGCCGCGAGCGTGACCCAGCCCTGGCCAAGGAAGGCAAGCAGGTCTTCGCGCAGGCCTGCGCCGGGTGCCACGGCCAGGATGCCAAGGGGAATCCGATGGTGGGCGCCCCCAACCTGACCGACGACGACTGGCTCTACGGCAGCACTTACGACTGGATCAAGGAAACCGTCACCTACGGTCGCCAGAACCGGATGCCTCCTCAGGAAGGCCGGCTGAGCGACGACCAGATCCACATTCTTGCGGCCTATGTCTATGGCCTGTCGCACCGGGGCGAATGATGCCCCGCAGGCAATTTGCTGAACCCTGGGCCGGAATCCGGTCCAGGCGTGAAGAGAGCACCACATGAGAGGACTTGATGAGCAGTCAAATACCGGTCAAACAGGTTGACCCCGCGACTGACGCCTCCACCAACAAGAAAAAACCGGAAAACGTCGAGCTCTACGCCAGCCGCAAGAAGATTTACGTCAAAGCCGTCACAGGCCTCTACCAGCGTATTCGCTTTTTCAGCCTGTGGGGGCTGATGGGCATGTATTTCCTGTTCTGCTGGGTCCATATCGGCGGAGAACCCCTGATTTACTTCAACCTGCCGGCCCGGGAATTCCACCTCTTCGGCACCACGTTCTTTCCCAAAGACTTCATCATGCTCTCAGGCATGCTGATCATCGCCGCCTTCGGCCTGTTTTTCATCACGACCCTGTTCGGTCGGGTCTGGTGCGGGTACACCTGCCCGCAAACCGTGTGGACGTTCATCTTCATGTGGGTGGAGGAGAAGGTCGAGGGATCGCGCAACAAGCGCATCAAGCTGGACCAGGCCCCTGGCGGCACGTCGAAATCCGTCAAGAAAGTCGTCAAACACGCCCTGTGGTTGTTGATCGCCTTTGCCACGGGCCTCACGTTCGTCGGCTACTTCTATCCGGTGCGGGAGCTGAGCATTGACCTGTTCACTCTGCAGGCCAACGGCTGGGCCTATTTCTGGGTGTTTTTCTTTACCGTCGCCACCTACACCAATGCCGGCTGGCTGCGGGAACAGGTCTGTCTCTACATGTGCCCCTATGCCCGCTTCCAGTCGGTGATGTTCGATGAAGACACCCGGGTGGTCTCCTACGACTACAACCGGGGCGAGCCGCGCGGCGGCCGTCGCAAGGACGCCAGCAAGACGGAACTCGGTCTCGGCGACTGCATTGACTGCGGCCAGTGCGTGCAAGTCTGCCCCACCGGCATCGATATCCGGGACGGGCTGCAGTACGAGTGCATCAACTGCGCCCTGTGCATCGACGCCTGCGACGAGATCATGGACAAGATGAACTACCCGCGCGGGCTGATTCGCTATACCACCGAACACGAGCTGGAAGGCAAGCCGTCGAAACTCCTTCGTCCCCGCACGTTCGGCTATGGTGCCGCGTTACTGCTGATGATTGGGGCGCTAATCTTCACCCTGTTGACCCGGGTGCCGGTCCAGCTGGAAGTGATCCGCGACCGGGGCGCCCTGTTCAAGATGAACAACCGGGGCATGATCGAGAATTCCTACACCGTCAAGGTCCAGAACATGACGGAAGTACCGCAGGTCTTTATCCTGTCGGTATCCGGCCTGAATACCGCGCACATTATCGGTGACACGCAGCTGCAGGTAGCCGCCGGCGAGAACCTGTCACTGCCCACCGTTGTGGAAGTCAGCCCGGAGGCGCTGACGGACACCCACAACGACATCACCTTCAACATTCGTGCTGAAGGCGACGCGACGCTCGGCGCCCGCACCGAAAGCCGCTTCCTGGGCGCCCGGCGCTGACCTTCAACCGAGAGTGAGATCCGCCACCATGTCCGACGATGCGCTCAAGACACCCGGCCCCTGGTACAAGCAATTCTGGCTGTGGTTCGTGCTGGCGATTCCCGCCTTCACCATCGTCTTCTGCCTGTTCATGATTACCGTTGCCGTACGAACCCAGGGTTCCATGGTCAGCGACGACTATTACAAGGACGGACTGGCCATCAATATGGCGTTGGCCAAGGACCACAAGGCCGCCGATATGGGCCTGGAAGGACACGTGACCTTCACCGACAAGGGCGCACGCCTAACGCTGACCCAGGACGGCCAGCCCGCCGGTTTCGACTTCCTGATCCTCAACCTGTCCCATCCGACCCTGGCCGAACGGGATCGGCGCCTGCAGTTCCAGCCCACCGGAGACGGCCACTACGAGGTTCGCCTGCCGCAGTCTCTCGAGGGCCGCTGGTACCTCGATCTGCGCGGCCCGGATAATAGCTGGCGCCTGAAAGGCGAAGCCGCTCTGCCCAGTGATATCGCTCTGCCGCTCGAACCGGCACCCCAGGGGTAAGCGGTGTCAGGGGATCCTTGCTACCACTGCGGTGAACCGATCACCGGCCAGGCGCCACTGACGCTGGACACTGACGGCACAACGAAAGCCTTCTGTTGCCATGGTTGCCGGGCCGTCTTCCAACTGATCCGGGACGAGGGCCTGACCGGTTTCTACCGCCATCGAACGGCGACACCGGCAACGCCGGGCACGCTGACGGACCGTGACCGGGAACGACTCGCGGTCTTTGACCACCCGGCCGTCCAGGCGGATTTTGTCAGCGATACCGCCGGCACCGACCAGGCGCCTTTGCGCGAAGCCCAGCTGCTGATCGGAGGGCTCTCCTGTGCCGCCTGCATCTGGCTTCTGGAGCACCATCTCGCGCAGCAGCCCGGCGTGCGCCAATTCTCAATCAACTACAGCACCCAACGGGCCCGACTGGTGTGGAATCCGGCCGAGACGGCACTCAGCCCCCTGCTGCTGGCCATTCACGAACTGGGCTATGACGCCCGCCCCTATCGGGCGGACCAGGCCGAGGCCCAACTGCAACGGGAAAAGCGCAGCGCACTGATCCGACTGTGCGTGGCCGGTGCCGGCACCATGCAAAGCATGATGTTGGCCGTACCGCTTTACTTCGGGCTGATCAGCGGCGTTTCCGATGACATGCAGCCGTTTTTCCGCTGGGTGAGCCTGCTGGTGGCCACACCGGTCGTGTTCTACAGCGCCCGTCCGTTCTTCCGCAACGCGCGTCGCGACCTGAGCGCACGCCACCTGACCATGGATGTCCCGGTCGCCTTGGCGATCGGACTGGCCTACTCGGCCAGCGCCTGGGTCACGGTGATGGGCGGCGAGGAGGTGTATTTCGAGTCGGTCTGCATGTTCACCTTTTTCCTGTCCCTGGGGCGTTTTATCGAGATGCAGGCACGCTATCGGGCCGGGCTCAGCGGCGGTTCGCTCCACAACCTGACGCCCGCCATTGCCACCCGGCGCCGGGGTGACACGCTGGAAACCGTGCCCGTCCATGCCCTGCGGCCGGGTGATACGGTGGACATCAAACCCGGCGACGTGATCCCGGCCGACGGCGTGATTACCGCCGGCTACTCCACCCTGAACGAAGCCGCCCTGACCGGCGAGTACCTGCCCGAGGAACGGGGACCGGGCAGTCCGGCCCATGCGGGCGCCATCAACGGCGAAAACCCGATTGCCCTGCGCGTTGAACGCACCGGCCAGCACACGCGACTTTCCAGCATCCTGCGCATCCTGGACCGGGTCCAGTCGGAGAAACCCCCGGTGGGCCAGCTCGCCGATCGCCTGGCGGGGCGCTTCGTCAGCCGCATCCTAATCATCGCCCCGTTGGTGGGGCTGGGCTGGTGGCTGGCCGGCTCGGAGCGTGCCTTTGATATCGCCCTGGCCGTCCTGGTGGTGACCTGCCCTTGCGCCTTGTCACTGGCGACGCCGACAGCACTGACCATGGCCACCGTCTCATTGCGACGCGCCGGCTTCCTGCCGACGCGGGGCCACACCCTGGAATCCCTCGACCGGATCGACACCGTGGTCTTCGACAAGACCGGCACGCTGACCGAGGGTCGGCTGACGCTGCGCAGCACCCGGCTTTTCGGCGATCTGGATACTGCCGCATGCCTGGCTCTGGCCGCGGGACTCGAACGCTACTCGGAGCATCCCATTGCGGCTGCGCTCCAGGGGAATGTTGACCGGCGATATGCGGTAACCGACGTCACCAATCACCTGGGCGGTGGTTTGACTGGCCAGTACCAGGGGCAGGAATTGGTGATCGGCCACGCTGCTTTCGTCAGGGCGCAGATCGGCATTGAGCATCTACCGGAGCCGGACGAAGGCCTGGGTCTCTTCCTCGCGCTGGGCAATCAACTGCTGGCCCGCTTCACGCTGGACGATCAACTGCGCGAAGAGGCGGCCGATACGCTGCGCCAACTCCAGGCTCTGGGACTTCAGACGATCCTGCTCAGTGGTGACCGGTCTTCCCATGTGCAGCGCGTGGCCGGACAGCTGCCGCTGGATGCCTGCAAGGGTCAGGCTTCGCCGGAGGACAAGCTGGCGTTCCTGAAAACACTGGAGGCACAGGGACGTCGCATCATGATGGTGGGCGACGGACTCAATGACCTGCCGGTCATGGCTGGGGCCGACGTGTCGGTCGCCATGGGCAGTGCCGCCGATCTGACTCAGCTGAAAGCCGATGCGGTACTGCTCAACAGCCAACTGAGTCGACTGGTGAACGCCCTCAGAACAGCCCGGCACCTGCGGCGGATCATCCGCCAGAACATGACCTGGGCTGTCACCTATAATCTTTGCGCACTGCCACTCGCCGCAGCCGGGCTGGTGCCGCCGTGGCTGGCCGCTCTGGGCATGTCCCTGAGTTCACTGGTGGTCGTCATCAACGCCACCCGACTGGGCCGGACAAAACCGGTCGCCCCAGAACCGCCGGTCGAAAGGCCGTTGGCCCATCCTGTGCAGCCTGATACGGTGAATTGATCGACCGTTGTGAATGACGCAAAAGGATCTCGTCGTGGAAATCGTCTATCTGCTCGTGCCTGTCACACTGCTGCTGGTCGGCGTCGGCGTCGCCATTTTCGCCTGGGCGGTGAAAAGCGGTCAGTATGACGATCTGGAAGGCCCCGCCCATCGCATCCTGTACGACGATGACAAAGACATGATTCCTGAAGACGCCCGCGTCGACGAGCGGACCGATAAAACGGAATCGAGCGCCGGTAAAGCGGACCCTGTGGAGCGGCATGACCGGTGAACTCCTGCTGGGCTATTCCAGCGCCTTCATGATCGGCCTTCTTGGCGGTGTCCATTGTCTGGGCATGTGCGGTGGTATCAGCGCGTCCCTGTCCATGGCGGTACCGATCGGGGCCGGTTTTCGCGTGCGCCAGTCCGTCCTCATCATGGGCTTCAATCTCGGCCGGATCGCCAGCTACACCCTGCTCGGCGCCTTGCTGGGCGTCCTGAGCACGCAGGCCGTGGGCGCCTGGACGGCGCTGGCCCCGATATTCCGGACAATCGCCGGCCTGCTGTTGATTCTGATGGGACTATCGCTGGGCCAGTGGTGGCAGGGTATCCAGGCGGTGGAACGGGTGGGGGCGCCTGTCTGGCGCCGGCTGTCGCCACTGACCCGCCGCTTGATGCCGGTGCGTTACCCCAGCCAATCGCTGGCGCTGGGTCTGCTCTGGGGCTGGCTGCCGTGTGGACTGGTCTACAGCACCCTGGGCTGGGCCGCGCTGCAGCCCACCGTCACCAGCGCGGCGCTGACCATGTTCTGCTTCGGACTGGGCACCCTGCCCTCCATGCTGGCCACCGGCTATGCCGCCACAAGTCTGCAGCACTGGCGCCAGCACCCCGGATTCCGGCGTTTGATGGGCGCCTGCTTGATGATCTTCGGCGTCTGGACACTCCCCGTCACCGCACGACTGCTGGCTCAAATCGGCTGAGCCACATTGGGTCCGTTTTGTGGCTGAAAATTTCACACCATTTTAATGTTCAATTATTGACCACAACCCGACCCTGGACTATTGTCGTCAGAAGGTTAGGCAGTATTGCTAAAGTGACTTTCACAGATGAGTTGCTAACTCATTGTGTAGCTTGCAAGCAGCGTGAGGGCTTTGCTCATGTCACAGGCGATTGCACTTCTCGATCACGTCATCCGTCCGGTCTCCCGGGCACTCGGCGACGCCCACCCCGTTATCGAAGAAATTTTGCTCGGCGCAGCCACCCTGCGTGACTTTGATCCCTTTTCACAGGACGGCGACACGGGACTCGGTGTTTTCGGGATCTCCCCGGCCCTGCACTGGCGAGTGTGGGACGAATACCTGGCGTTCCAGCCGGACCGGGCGAGCCAGGTGCGGGGCTTTGCCAGCCAGCACGAATTCCTGATCAATCCGGATGCCGAACTGGTCACCAACACACGCTACGCGGCCGCGATCGGCATCAGCGCGCTGGAATGGGTAAAGCCGTCCTGGCCCATGCCGGAGGATGCAGATGGCCTGACGCGCCTGTGGTCAGAACTGACCCGGGTGGACGAAGAGCACTACCTCACACGACTTCACCACACCCTGGAACGACTGTGCCAGGGTGCTGGCCAACCGCATTACGCCCTTTGACGGGGTGCCCGATCAGAGATTGAGGACGTCCAGCCGCTCGTAGGCCGGTGCTTCCGGCGTGGCGCTGTCGTCCGCACGCCAGTCCACTTCCAGACTGTTGAAATCGTGAATGGACGGATCCGCCAGATGCGACGGCGACACGTTGCAGATGGCCCGGAACATGGACTCGATCCGCCCCGGATGCTCCCGATCCCAGCTCTTCAGCATGTCCTTCACCACCTGGCGTTGCAGGTTTTCCTGGGAACCGCACAGGTTGCATGGAATGATGGGGAACTGGCGCAGGGACGAATAGCGCTCGATGTCCTTCTCGCGGGCGTAGACCAGTGGCCGGATGACCACGTTGCGCCCGTCGTCGCTCTTCAGCTTGGGGGGCATGGTCTTCAGGCGGCCACCGTAGAACATGTTGAGGAACAGGGTTTCCAGCAAGTCATCACGATGATGGCCCAGCGCGATCTTGGTGACCCCGTGCTCTTCCGCAAAGTTGTAGAGAATGCCCCGGCGCAGACGGGAGCACAGACCGCAGGTGGTTTTCCCTTCCGGCACTTTCTCCTTGACGATGCTGTAGGTGTCTTTCTCGATGATGTGGTACTCGACACCCAACTCGGAGAGATAGTTCGGCAACACGTGTTCCGGAAAGCCCGGCTGTTTCTGGTCCAGGTTAACGGCGATCACCTGAAAATCCACCGGCGCACTGCGCTGCAGGTTCAGCAGGATGTCCAGCATGGTGTAGGAATCCTTGCCACCACTCAGACAACACATCACCTTGTCGCCGGCCTCAATCATGCCGAAATCGGCGATCGCCTGGCCGACATCACGACGCAGACGCTTCTGCAGTTTGTTGAGTTCCAGCGTTGTCTTGCGATCGTCTTTGAGCTGCTCTGCCATAACCTTGCCGGGCGTTGGGAAAATGGGGGCCGAGTATACCGGATCACCCGCCGTTTCGTCAGTGGGTATGGCCCTATTCCGGGTTTCACGTATACCGGCCCGGTGGCGACTTCGGCGAGTCTATGGGAGAGGATGACAAACAGTTCATAAAAACCAGAACACCCATGCACCCAAGGAAAGGGGAATTGCTATGCTGGACACGGCCTCGCTCGGCAAACGTGAACGCAATCGCCTGAATAATCGGAAAGCCATTCTGGACGCGGCAAGGGACTGTTTCCGGGAAACCGGGTACGAACAGACCACCATCCGCGACATTATCCGTCGCACACCGCTCGCCTCAGGCACCTTCTACAACTACTTCTCAGACAAGCGCGATATTTTCATCGCCCTGTTTCGGGATTTCCTCGAAGCCTTGCGCACCCTCATCCGCAGCGCCCACGATACCGCCTCGGACGAACACGACCTGATTCACCGCATGTACTCCTCCCTGTTCCTGGCGGCGGCCAAGGATCCGGTGACCTATGAGCTGGCCCATCGCAACAGCCAGGCGGTTCGGGAACTGTTTGGTTCCGATATCCTGGATCTGGCGATGGCGTCGATGGACACGCACATTCGCAGCCTGGCCACCAACGACCGCCTGCCGGGTCAGGATGCCGATTACATCGCCGCCGCCTGCCGCGGAGTGGCCTACGAGGTCAGCCTGAGGGTGGCCGAGCGCGCCCGACAGCGACCGCAAATGGCGGACGAAGAAGCCCGGCGCGCTACCGAATTTGTCACGGGTTTTCTTTACGGCAACCCGTTCGGCGGCTCGGAACGCCAGCGACGTCGCGCCTGAGGCGCGGCCCGCCCGGAAAGACACCTGATGCCAGGAGCCCGGACTTTTTAAACGGTTCTCTTGGACTTCCGGGCGGGCTCCAGTAGGCTTCTGGAGTATGAATAAGCGACAGTCCCGGTTCCTGGCCGATCGAGAACACGACAACGCAGCGCGTCAGGCTGCCCTGCATCAGAAAATTGCTGCCCTGATGGTTGCGGTTGAGGCGATCCTGCGCGAGGAAAGTGAGGGCCTGAGCGAACTGGCCCTGATTCGGCTGCTACAAGGCGAGCCGTGGCAACTGCTCGAGCGCGTCGATTTCTCCGAGCCCTCAGCCATCTACCCTGCCCATTTCCTCGTCTTTCACTGCCTTTACCGTCTCCGGGACGATCTCGCTCCGGCTGGGGAAAAGGTGCATATATCGCCCCTGAACATTCAGTTGTCGCCGGGTCACGTCGCCTCGAACGAAACCCTGCCGGGAGAGGGAGACCGACTGCGCCTGTTCTATCTGGACCTGTCCCAGTACGACCTGTCGGAGTTCGCCGTGCAGCGGATGCTGGATGATTTCTGGGCCGGTCGCACACCGTCCACCGACGCCAGTGCGCTGGACGAGGCGGCACGGGTGCTGGGCTTTGAAGCCCTGCCGGACGATTTCGGATGCATTCGCCAGGCGTACCGGCGGCGGGCCATGAAGGCTCACCCGGACCGTGGCGGCAGCAAGGAAGAGGTCCAGACACTCAACGCCGCCTTCCACACCCTGCGCCACCATTTTCTTTCCGCTGTAGGAGCCGGTCGCTGAGATCAACGCTCCGTAAAAGAAGGATGTCCCGTGAAAAAACCGTTCAGGAATGCACTGGCCTTCGTCGCCGCGCCGCTGTTGACGGCCACCAGCCTGCCAGCTTCCGCCGACCTGGTGGTGCTGCAATACCACCACATCAGTAGCCAGACTCCGGCGTCCACCAGCACCACGCCCGATCTTTTTCGTAGCCAGCTGGCGATGCTGGAAAAGCTCGATATCCCGGTAAAGCCCCTGCAAGCGGCCACCGAGCAGGCGCTGAGCGGCAAAACCGGCAGCACACCGGTGGCCGCGCTGACCTTCGATGACGCCTACAGCTCGGTCTACGACACCGCCGCCCCCATTCTCCTTGAAGCCGGCATCCCCTTTACGGTATTCGTCAATTCACAGGCCATCACCGAAAAGCGACACGGCTATATGACCTGGGATCAGCTCAAGGACCTGGCCCGCCATCCGGAGGTCACCATCGGTAATCACAGTGCCGATCACGCCCATCTCGTACGCCGCCCCGATGAAACCGAGGACGCCTGGCACAGACGGGTCACTGCGAGCCTGGACGATGCACAGGAAACGATCGAAGCCAAACTCGGCACGGACGCGCCGCTGTTTGCCTATCCCTACGGTGAGTTTGATGCGGAAGTCGAAACCCTGGTGAAGAAACGAGGCTGGTATGGCTACGGCCAGCATTCCGGGCCGATTGGCCCGTCTTCCGGCGACACCCGCCTGCCCCGCTTCCCCATGGCCAACGCCTACGGCGGCACGGATGGCCTGAAGGACAAGCTGCTGAGTGAAACGCTGCCGGTGGATGCCAACACGCTGCCGGACGGTACCCTGAAGCAGAACCCGCCCGTGCTGCACCTGACCCTGCCGGACGGCATGAAGCCAGGCCCATTGACCTGCTATGGGTCGCAGGTGGGCCAGCTGTCCGTGACGCCAACGGGCGACGGTCAGACCGTGGAAGTGGTCGCAGACCGGTCGTTCAACAGTCGCCGATTCCGCTACAACTGCACCTATCCCGCCGGTAACGGGCGCTTCTACTGGCAATCCGTGCAGTGGCTGGATCTGTCGCAAGCGGAAGACTGACGCCGGGCGGCACAGCGTCCGCGGTCTTACCCACCCAGCTGCGCCAGGCTGACCATGCCCTGGGCCGCATGGTGGATAACCTGCGGCGCGCCATCCGCTTCGAGGACGGTCTGGCCGGCCTGGTCGCTCCCGCGACTCATGATCAGCAGCCAGCGGTCACCGTGGTCGGGAAACACCGGCACCCGGGCCTCAATGTAGCCCTGGCGGTGCCAGTTCTCGGGTCGGTAATCAAAAACCAGGTCCGTCACCATTCGCCGGGCCTGCATCCCCTCATCCAGAAAGACCAGGGTTGGTACGAACACGCCGTGGTTTTCGTACGAACGAACCTGCATCACGAAGGCGCCGGATTCCGAGGCGGTAGGCAGCTTTACCAGTCGATAGACGCTGGAGCCGGTGGAAAACCGGAATTCAGGGGCCATGTCGTCGAGATCCACCTGGAACTCGCGGGAGTCATCCCACTCCGCCAGGTCCTTCACCGGCAAATCGTTACAGCAGCGGTCCTGCCACGACTGCAGTAGCGTTTCCGTCTGATCGATGCCCAGCACCGCCAGGGTCTCCGGATTGGCCTTTTGCGAGGCCGCCGGACTGCGGCCATCGATCACCATCGCTTCCGATAACCGGGGCGCTTCGCGACCCTGGCTTTTCTTCTCAAATCCCGGCTCGGGGCGATAGTAGTCCACCCGCACCTGTCCGTTGGCATCGCGCCAGGTGTAATACGGCAGCGGGTCGCCCTCCCGGACAAACCCCTTCTTGGCCAGCTCGTCGCCATCCGGATAATTTTCGAGATTGTATTCGGAGTCCGCCTTGGGCGGCGCTGACGGCTCTTCTGCAGCGGTTTCCGCGGCTTCTGTCGTGTCCTCTGGGCCGGGATTCGGTTTGGGTTCCCTGGCAACCCGCTCCGGCTTGTTCTGCTCTGCCGGCGATTTCGGCGGCGTGTTTGCGGCAGGTACGTCGGATTCTGGAGCCGGCAGGGAGACGTCGGCGTTGCGCTCGATCTCCACTTTCGGTGCAGTCTTCGGGGCTACTGGCTCCGGATCTTTGACGGTGGCCGCCGGATGTTCTGAGGTTGTCTTTATCGACGCGGATTCAGACGATGTCGCCCCGGCCTTTTTCCCGGATTCTACGGCCTTGATCCGCTTCTGGACCGGGTTTTCCTCTTCCTTGATGAGACTGGAGTGAACCCGCCCCTGTTCGTCGACCCAGGTGAAATACCGATCGTCGCCGTGACTGAAAGAGGCCACCGCACTCAGGCCAATGCCGATGAAAAGGCCGAGCCGATGTTGAATGCCTGCCATGAGATGCCCTCCCGGAGTCTGCCGAACGCGGCAAGCCCTAAAACTTCGTACGGAACGTCAGGCCGGCCATCACCACCCGCAGCCGCGTCTTGACGTCAAGTCCGGCATACGGGTTGTAGATGATGTTGGTGATGCCGGTGCAGTTGAGGTTACAGCTGCTGTCCGCCGGGATCTTTTCGATGGACTCGAGATAGCTCAGGTTCATGTCGATCTGGGTATCCCGATCCCAGCGATAGCCCATGCCCACACTATACAGGTTGGCCCCGCCGAACGGCGCCATGACCTGGCGTTGATCGTCCGGGATAACGGAATCCCGGATTTCCACCCCGGCGCGCAGATCCAGCCGCGACGAGGCGTGGAACTCCGCACCAAAGCCCCAGTTCCACTGGTCCTTGAAACCCAGCGGCAGGCTCAGGGAGTTTGGGGTGGCGTTCTCCGGGGACAGGATCCGGGCGGCGTTGAGGAATTCCAGGTTACGGTCGAACTTGAATTTGAGCGCGTCCCACTCGGAATAATCGGTCCAGCCCACGTCGACATTCAAGGTCAGCTTGGGGTGGACCTTGATGCTGATCCCCGTCTGGAAATGCTGCGGATAAGTCAGGTTGAGGCTGACGTTGCCGGACTCGCGCGGCGCACCGGACGGCAGGCTCAGGATGGCCGAACCGACCGCCCCCAGAATGGAGCTGTTGACGCTCTGCCAGAAGCCGGACCAGTCGTCGGTGTACTCGATCGAGAACTGGCCGTGCATGTTCATGTCGGCTTCGGAGCTGTAGCTGGCGCCCCAGGAGAACCACTCCGTCGGCTCCCACATCACACCCAGATTGTAGGTGGGCGACACGCTCTGCTGCACATCCACGCTCAGCGCACCAATGTCATCCCAGGGGCCGACGTTACCGCCGCACAAGGCGAGCCAGGGGGCCAGCGGCTCATCGCCGGATTCACAGTTGAACGCATCCTGCAGGACTTCGGCCACCCCCAGCAGCATGTTGGGCGCCCGCATGTACTGGTCAGCCGCCACCGCCATGTGGGAAAGGTGAATGCCGGCGCCGACGGACCACTCGTCGTTGACCTTGTAGGCTACTGTCGGAGAGAGGTAAGTCGTCCGCTGCAAGGCCGTCGCCTTGGGCTGGTAACGACCCGGGTCGTCATTGTCGCGATAGAAGCCGGCCGCCATCGGCAGGTAGAAGGCGTTGCCGAAGGTCAGCTTGGAACCGGGCGCGTTGTAGCTGAAGCCCGCTGACGGTGCCAATGCAGGGCCGGGTGGCATTTTCTGGATACCGAACCCGGGAACGTACAGGGCCACCGTGTTGGTATGGCTGTGGGAATTGGCCACCGGGTCTTTCTGTTTCCCGGTCAGCGGATCGGTAGCCAGCCCGTCAATGCCGAAAATTTCATACCCTTCGGGCGCATTGAAGTCGGCGTCGACATCCAGATAGACACCCAGCAGCGTGCCTTCCACCTGACGACCGTCCAGCTTGGTCAATCCCGCCGGGTTGTAGTGAATCGCCATAATCCCGGGAGGATCCGCCGTCACCGCATTCCCCAGGGACAGGGCCTTGGGGGAAATCGTCAGGTTCTGCGCCAGCTGGGCCTGGACCCCGCAGGACAGCGACCCCGCCAGCAGCGCCCCAAGAATTCGCCTTGTATTGTTCTCACGTCGCATGAAACTGATCATCCCTTGCCGTATGCGCGCCCAAGGCCCCGGTTACTCCCGGAGGCCCGCGATGTTGATTGGCAGGGAGACACCAATGGAGAAATCCGGAGCATCTTCGGTCAGGCCAATGCCCAGGCTGGTGTTCACAATCGTGGTATCGCTGACCCGGGTTCCCAGCGAGAAACTCAGGAAACCGGTCATCTGGTCCTGGGCCACGGCTTCAGACCCGTCACTGAAGGTCAACTGGGTTTCATCGCTGTAGCTGATCTGGCCCGACACACTCAGGGAAATGTCATAGGACAGGGAGTAGGCAAAGCCCATGGACGCGGACAGGCCGAATCCCGGTTCCACCTTGGTCAGCAGCCGGGCACCCCGCACCTGCTCCAGACCGTCTTCCGGCATGTTGTAGCTGGCGCTGGCGGAGCCGTAGAGCACCACCGGATCCAGCACCTTGGAGACACTGGCCCCGCCCGATGCGGTGTAATAGCCGCTGCCGGTGGAGAGCTGGCGATTGATGTCGATTTCATAGGGGCTGACGCCGGTCTTGGACGTCAACGAGGCAAACAGCGTGGTCGACATCTTGCCCGGCACATAAGCCGCTGGCTGCCAGCGGGCGGTGAAGGAAATGTCGCCGAAGTCGTAGACGTTCAGCTCATCCTGGGTGTCGTACTTCACCACCAGCGGGATGCGCGTACCGATGGTCAGGTTGTCGAGCAGGCCGTAGTCGTAGGAAAAGGCGTTGGTGAAACTGTGAGTCGCCGATGGGACGATATCCAGATTACGGACCGAACCATCGGTGATCTCCAGATCCAGCCTCTGATCCCCGGTGTAGGAGTAATCGAAGGAGTACGTCAGCGAGTGCGTCCCCTCCTTCTGAAGCGAATAGTTTTTCTCCGCGGACTGGAACACTTCCTCCAACTGCTTGGCGGAATCTTCATCCCCCTCTTTTTTGGACAAGGCTTCACGCGCCTTGTCGACGCTCTCGTCCTGAGCCCATACCAGGGCCGGCTGGCCGGCAATGGAACAGATGATCAAACCTCGCACTACCCAACGATTCATCCCAGCTCCCTTATTATTCGGTCTTGTTTTCCTGACGTGCGTCCGGCGCCCGGGTCAAAGGGCAATCAGTTACGCCGATAGAACAGCTGCTTACGGGTGTTCTCAACAGTGCCGTCAGGATTGTTCTTTTGTCTTTCCAAGAGGTTGTTGATGCGACGACTGGTCGCCTCGTGAAATTCCGGAATCGTATCCAGCGCAAACAGGGTCATGGTCTGATCGTCCACGAACCGCATGTCCTCTTCCTTGAGCTCCAGGGCATCCAGCGGTTTTTCACCGCCCGGGAAAACGATAAACAGGACGTTCCCGTCCCACTTTTCCTTGAAGTTGGAGAGCGTGAAGGAGATGTTGCCGACCGACGGATCCGCGATGAACACGCGGTCGTCGCGAATAGCGCGTAGGACGACGAAGTGCTTGAAGCCGGCATGGTGGATCGGCACGATGGCCGGGTGATCCAGCTCCTTGAGATCGGCGATGGTGGCGCGGAAGCCACCGGACGGGTATCCCAGCGCCGTGACCAGCCGCTTCATGTCCAGCATGGAAAACGCCCGGCGCTGAACGATCCGCTCGCTTTCGCCATAGTGCAGCAGCCCTTCCATCACCTGACGCTCGTTCAGGTTGCGCCCCAGGTAATATTTAAGGACGGTGGTCAGCGCCGCCGAACCGCAGCTGTAGTCGTAGGCCTGACGCACGATGTTGCGATAACGCTGCTCCACGAGCGGGGCCACGGTGTACTGATTCCGTAGCTCCTGCGGATTCTTGTCCATCCGCTGCTCCACCACGATCTCGCCCTTGTCGAAAGGCTCAAGAACCGTGGCCGTTTCAATCATCGCAAACGTCATGATCGACCCCGCCAGCACGAGAATCATGGCTAATGTCGCTTCCTGTTCTGAGGATTGGATCCGGTTCCGGTTTGCTGAATAGGGCTCTGAGCGGCTTTCGTTATCATTGTTTTGGCGCATGCCTGCCGTTACATCCTGTAACGCTAAGATACCGGATTGATATCACCCTTAAAGATAACTGTGCCTCAAATCTCTCCGGCCACGGGAGGCCATCTGACGCGGTTTTGCGAGCCAGTTCACGTCATCGGCAATCGGGGAAATGGACGTATTGAATCCGTTACGGCAGGCGCCGGGACCATCAAATCATGCAGGAAATGAACAGGTGAAAATGGAAAAAGACAGCGGAAGGGAGAGAAAAAGGAGAAGACCGATGGCCCACCCCGAGGAGGTGAGCCATCGGAAAGCCGGGATCAGAGAAGCAGCTGACGCAGATCTTCCAGTCCGGCACGGAGGGTGTTGGTGAAGCGGGCTGCATCGGCGCCGTTGATCGCACGGTGATCGTACGACAGCGACAGCGGCAGCATCAGCCGTGGCTGGAAGGCAGCGCCATCCCAGACCGGTGCCATCTTCGAGCGCGATACGCCCAGGATGGCCACTTCCGGCGTGTTCACAATCGGCGTGAACGCAGTGCCGCCAATACCGCCGAGGCTGGTAATGGTGAAGCAGGCGCCCTGCATGTCTTTCGGGCTCAGCTTCTTGTCCCGGGCTTTCTGGGCCAGCACCTGACACTCTTCCGCCAGCTCCCAGAGGCCTTTCTGGTCCACATTGCGGATCACCGGCACCACCAGACCATCCGGCGTATCCACGGCAATACCGATGTGGATGTAGCGCTTCTGGATGATCTCCTTGTTCTCGATGTCCAGGGACACGTTGAAGTTCGGATGGGCCTCCAGCGCCTTGGCGCAGATCTTCAGCAGGAAGGCCATCGGCGTCAGCTTCACGCCGCGCTTCTCGCCTTCGGCCTTCATTGACTTGCGGAAGTCCTCCATCTCGCTGATGTCGGCTTCCTCGAACTGGGTCACGTGCGGAACGTTGAGCCAGCTGCGCTGCATGCTGTCGGCGGTCAGCTTCATCAGGCGACTCATGCCGACCCGCTCGACGTCACCAAACTGACTGAAGTCCGGCAGTTTCACCGCCGGCAAACCGGCCCCGCCAGCCGCCGGCGCGCCGCCTTCCTGAACCTGGCTCAGGGCACGCTTGACGTAGGCTTCCACATCCTCCTTGAGGATCCGGTTCTTGGGGCCGCTGCCCTGCACACGCCCCAGGTCGGCGCCCAGTTCGCGGGCCAGCCGACGCACGGCCGGGCCGGCGTGCACTCGCTTGCTCGGCTGGGCCGCCGGCTCGCCACTGGACTTCGGCGCCGCGCTGGCCGCCGGTTTGGCAGGCTCGGGCGACTTCGGCTGCGACGACGGTTGCTGTGCCGGCTCCGAAGACGCAGGCGCCCCGCCGGACACTTCCATCTGACCCACCACATCACCTTCGCTGATGCTGTCGCCCACTTTCACGGAAATCGACTTGATGGTGCCCGCGGACGGCGACGGCAACTCAACGGTCGCCTTGTCGGATTCCACCACCAGAATCGGGTCTTCCTCAGCGACCTGATCGCCGGCCGACACGCTGATCTCGATGACCTCGACCGATGCCGAACCACCCAGATCCGGCACGTTGATGTCTTCGATACCGCCAGAAGCGGCAGGCGTCGACGCCGATTGAGACGGTTGCGCCGGTTTCTCGGCTTCAGCGGCCGGTGCGGATTCCGCAGGCGCACCACCACTCACTTCCATCTGGCCAACCACATCGCCTTCGCTGATGCGGTCACCCACCTTCACCGAGATGGATTTAATCGTACCTGCGGCCGGCGCCGGCAGCTCGACGGTGGCTTTGTCGGATTCCACCACCAGAATGGCGGCCTCCTCTTCCACGGAATCGCCTTCGGAGACGCTGATTTCGATCACTTCGACCGAATCCGCGCCGCCCAGATCGGGCACCGTGATGTCCTGGACACCGCCGGATGCCGCCTGCTCAGGAGCCGGTTCGGACTTGGCTGGCTCCTCTTTTGCCGGTGCTTCTTCGGGCTCGGAAGCGGCGTCAGTCTCGCCACCCTCACCCGCTTCCAGCTGACCGACTACGTCGCCTTCGCTGATCTTGTCCCCCACGCTGACGTTCAGCGCGGTGATCTTGCCGGCCTTGGGCGCCGGCAGTTCCACAGTGGCTTTGTCGGATTCGAGGACCAGGATCGGATCCTCTTCGGCCACGCTGTCGCCAACGCTCACACTGATTTCGATGACCTCAACCGAATCCGAACCGCCAAGGTCAGGCACACGAATGTCTTCTGCCATGATGCTGTGTCTCCTTAACGGTTTTAGTGGGTTGCCGGGGCCGGTTTGTCGGCATCGATGCCGAACTCACGGATGGCCTCTTCAACCACTTCAGGCTTGATCTTGCCCTGACGTGCCAGGGAGCCCAGCGCAGCTACGACCACGTGCTGCCGGTCGACTTCGAAGTGACGACGCAACTTCTCGCGGGTGTCACTGCGACCGAAGCCGTCAGTACCCAGCACGGTGTAGTCTGCCGGGACCCAGCCACGGACCTGCTCGGCGAACAGGCGCATGTAGTCGGTGGACGCAATCACCGGCGTATCGGAATCACCCAGAACGTCCTGGATGTAAGCCGTACGCGGACGCGATGCCGGGTGCAGGCGGTTCCAGCGCTCAACGTGCTGGCCGTCACGGGCCAGTTCGGTGAAGCTGGTCACGCTGTAGACATCGGAGCCGACCTCGTACTTCTCGGCCAGGATCTTCGCCGCTTCACGCACCTCGTTGAGGATCACGCCGCTGCCCAGCAGACGGACGCTGTGTTTGGCCTTCTTGGCACCCTTCTTCGCGCCGTGGGACTCCAGCTTGTAGATACCGCGGACGATACCGTCCTCGACGCCTTTCGGCATCGCCGGATGGGCGTAGTTTTCGTTCATCAGCGTCAGATAGAAGTAGACGCTTTCGTTGTCGCCGTACATGCGCTGCAGACCGTGGCGAACAATCACCGCCACCTCATAGGAGAAGGTCGGGTCGTAGGACACACAGTTGGGCACCGTTGCAGACAGCACGTGGCTGTGGCCATCCTGGTGTTGCAGACCTTCGCCGTTCAGTGTGGTCCGACCGGCGGTACCGCCCAGCAGGAAGCCACGGGCCCGCATGTCACCGGCCGCCCAGCACAGGTCGCCCACACGCTGGAAACCGAACATCGAATAGAAGATGTAGAACGGAATCAGCGGGTAGTCGTTGGTGCTGTAGGACGTCGCCGCGGCGATCCAGGTGGACATGGCGCCGGCTTCGTTGATGCCTTCCTGCAGGATCTGGCCCTTGCGGTCCTCACGGTAGTACATGATCTGGTTGCGGTCGTTGGGCGTGTACTTCTGCCCTTCGGCCGTGTAGAGCCCAATCTGGCGGAACATGCCGTCCATGCCGAAGGTCCGGGCTTCGTCCGGCACGATCGGGACGACGCGGGAGCCGATCTGCTTGTCCTTGATCAGCGTGCCCAGCATGCGCACGAAGGCCATGGTGGTGGAGAATTCCCGGTCGCCGCTGTCGTCAAGCTGCTGCTTGAAGGTTTCCAGCGGCGGGATGGTCAGCGGCTGGCTGTCGCGACGGCGACGCGGCAGGGAGCCGCCCAGCTTGCTGCGCATCTTCTGCAGGTACTTCATCTCCGGCGAATCGTCCGCCGGCTTGTAGTACGGCATGCTTTCGATGTCGTCGTCGGAGATCGGCACACCGAAGCGGTCACGGAATGCCTTGATGGTTTCCATGCTCAGCTTCTTCTGCTGGTGCGCGGTGTTTTGCGCCTGCCCCTGCTCACCAAAGCCATAACCTTTAATGGTGTGGGCCAGGATGACGGTCGGGCCACCTTTGTGGTTCACCGCTTCGTGATAGGCCGCATAGACCTTGTATGGGTCATGGCCGCCACGGTTCAGGGCGTAGATATCCTCGTCAGACATGTGCTCGACGCGCTTGAGCAGCTCCGGATCGCGCCCGAAGAAGTTCTGGCGCACGTAGCCACCGCCGTTGGACTTGAAGTTCTGCATCTCGCCATCGACGGCTTCGTCCATGACTTTCTGCATACGGCCGTCGTCGTCCTGCTCGAACAGCGGATCCCACAGGCGGCCCCATACGACTTTGAGCACATTCCAGTTGGCGCCGCGGAAGATGCCTTCCAGCTCCTGAATAATCTTGCTGTTACCACGAACGGGGCCATCCAGACGCTGCAGGTTGCAGTTGACCACGAAAATCAGGTTGTCGAGCTTCTCGCGACCGGCCAGGCCAATAGCCCCCAGGGTCTCCGGCTCGTCGCACTCGCCGTCACCGATGAAACACCAGACCTTGCGATCCGGCCCTTCGGTCAGTTCACGGTTGTGCAGGTACTTCATCACGTGGGCCTGATAGATCGCCTGGATCGGTCCCAGACCCATGGAAACGGTCGGGAACTGCCAGTAGTCCGGCATCAGCCAAGGGTGCGGGTACGACGACAGGCCATCGCCGTCCACTTCGTTACGGAACTTGTCCAGGTGATCTTCGGTCAGGCGCCCTTCCAGGAAGGAACGGGCGTAGAGGCCCGGTGAAGAGTGGCCCTGGAAGTAGATCAGGTCGCCTTCGCGGTTTTCATCTCCGGCGTGGAAGAAGTAATTAAAACCAACGTCCAGCAGCGTGGCGATGGATGAGAACGAGTGGATGTGACCACCCAGCTCGCCCGGACGCTTGTTGGCCCGGATAACCATCGCCAGCGCATTCCAGCGGATCAGCGAGCGAATGCGGCGCTCCATGAACAGGTCGCCCGGCATACGCGCTTCCCGGCTGACGGGAATGGTGTTCCGATACGGTGTGTTGACGCTGTAGGGCAACGCAGCCCCGTCCCTGCTGGCGCGTTCGCCCAGCCGCTCGAGCAGAAATGCTGCCCGTTCAAGCCCTTCCTCACTCAGAACGGAGTCAAGGGCATCCATCCACTCCCCGGTTTCCGTCGGATCTTCATCATGCAACATTCAATATCTCCTCGTGCGGAAGCTGGGCTCGACCGGTTCTGGATCGCCACTGGCTCTTGCGGGACAGACCTGTCCATAATGGCATGCGGCCGGGACGGGTCGAGGGTGAGAGACCAGGCGATCGGCTACCAGAAGCAGCCCGGTGAAGTCATACGACTTTTGTAGTAATAAATAAATCAAGGTAACTTAATAGCGCTCTATAATAGAGTTTTTTTGCTATTATTTACAACAAATGGACATGACCGGCGATGGTAATGACAACAACAATCGTGCCAGGTGAGCGCACTTTTATCAGCGCGAAAACCTTACCACCACAGGCGCCCGCGGCACTGATTGCCCGGGAAAAATTCAATGACACGTTGCATGAAACGAATAGTGTCGGTCTCATGCTGGTCCAGGCCCCGGCGGGCTACGGCAAGACCACCACAACTGCCGAGCGCCTGAAGGCGCTGGAGGCGGACGTCGCCTGGTACCGTCTGGACGCCCCGGACAATCAGCCCGGCCAATTCGCGGCTTACCTGGCCCACACGCTGGAAAGCAACCGGCCAGGCACCTGCCCTGATACGTTACGACGGTTAACGACATCCGGCTTTGATAACCTGCAGGAATTTCTGACCCATCTGCTGGCTGAAATGCCGGTCGAGGCCGAACCGCTCTACGTCGTCCTGGACGACTACCACCTGATCACCGACGCCGAAATCCACGAAGCCATGCGCTTCCTGCTGCGCCACCAGCCGGCCTATCTGACGATGATCATCCTGACACGCACGGTGCCGCCGATCGGCGTCGCACAGTTGCGCATGCAGGGTCATATGCTGGAGATCAGTGCCCGGGAACTCGGCTTCGATGCCGACGAGGCACAGCATTATTTCGAACAGCGCCTCCCTTATGAAGTCTCGCGGGAAAGCATTGAGCGGGCGGTGCGGCGTGTTGAAGGCTGGGTATCGGCCCTGCAACTCGTTGCTACCAGCGCCGCAACCAGTGTTGCGTTCAACGAAATGGTGGAGCAATTCGAGGACGGGAACCAGTATATTTTCGACTACTTCGACGAATTGCTAGGTCGCCAACTGGATGATGAAGCACTGGGCTTCCTGCTCCGAACCTCGCTGCTGGACCGCTTCAATGCTTTCCTCGCCATGCGCGTGGCCGGCCACCGGGACGGACAAGCCCTGCTCAACCAGCTGATCAGCAAAGGCTTTTTCGTCATGCCCCTGGACAGCAGCGGCCTGTGGTTCCGCTACCATCCTCTGTTCAGTGCCTACCTGCGCCATCTCCTCGCCTGTTCTGCCCAGGAGGATGTGACCTCCCTGCACCAGCAGGCCAGCGACGCCTGGCGTGAACTGGATCGCCCGGAAGAGGCGGCCCGCCACGCGGTCAAGGCGCAGGACCAGCAGCGCATCACCTGCATCCTGCTGGACCATGGCCGCGCCTTCTTTACCGAAGGCCAGTTCGCCCTGCTACAGCAGTGTCTGGATGCGCTGGACCCGACCAGCATCGCCGACGAACCGCTGCTGACGCTGCTGCGCGCCTGGGTGGCCCAGAGCCAGTACAAGTTTGACGAAGCGGAACAGTGGCTGGCAGCCGCCGAAGCGAAACTCAAGGAACACCTCAGCGACGACGATTTGCGCTCCGTGCGCTGCGAATTCAGCGCCGTTCGCGCCCAGGTGGCCATGAATTTCGGGGATTCCCACACCGCCCTGGGTCAGGCCACAGACGCGATGGAACAGGAAGCCCGCTTCCTGCCCACGTCCAAGGTCGCCGCGGCCTCAGTGATGGGCGAAGCCCTGTTTGTGGAAGGTCACCTCAAGGAAGCCCTCGCCCGCATGCAGGACACCGAAACCCTGGCCCGGGCCCACGGCGCCCACCAGAACGTCCTTTGGGCCCTGTGCCAGCAGTCGGAAATCAACGTGGCCATGGGACTGTTGCAGAAGGCCTACAACGTACAGGAGCGCGCATTCCAGTACGCCGACGAATACCACCTCGACCAGCTGCCAATCCTGGAATTCCTGTATCGCATCCGCAGCCAGGTCATGTGGGAATGGCACCATCTGGAAAATGCCGAGCGCTGTGCCCTGCAGGGCATCGAGATTCTCGAAGCCCAAGGTGAGCGCTGGTATCTGCAAAGTTACACATCTCTGGCCAAGGTAGCCCAGGCCCGCGGCCGCCAGACGCTTTGCGCCGACTACATCCAGAAGATCCAGAAAATGCTGGCCTCGGGCGAGTATCACATCGACTGGGTGGCCAATTCCCACGCCACCATGCTGTCGTTCTGGGATGCGGTCCGTGATCGCGAAGCCATCCAGCGCTGGCTAACGGCCGCGCCGGACTACGCCATCGAGGACGCCACCAACCACTTCCTGCAGTGCAATTCCCGCAACTGGGCCAGGGCCTATTTGAGTCTCGAACAGCCGGAAAAAGCCAGACCCATCCTCGAAGGGTTGCAGGCGGTGGCCGAACGCATCGGGCTGCAAATGGACCTGAACCGCAACCATATTGCGCTGGCCCACATGCACTGGCAGTTGGAGGATCGCGAGCAGGCCCTGTTTCATATGCGCGAGGCGCTGCAACTGGCCAGCACGACCGGTGCGGTCGGTAGCTTCCTGCGTCTGGGCAAGGTGCTGATCGTGATCCTGAAAGCCCTGATCAACGACCAACTGATCGATGGCATGGAGCTGCAGCGGGCGGAGCGTCTGATCCAGCTCTCCCAGCAGCAACGGGACTTCAGCCGCGCGATCCGGATCTCGCTGGATGAGGCGATCATCCAGGACATCATCGACCGACCGGACGTGCCGGAGCTGATCCGCACCTCGCCGCTGACCCGTCGCGAATGGCAGATCCTCAGTCTCATCCACGCGGGGCTGTCCAACGACCAGATTGCCGAGCATCTGAAGGTCGCGGCGACGACCGTCAAGACGCACATCCGCAGCCTGTACCAGAAGCAGAACATTGCGCATCGTTCCGAGGCCATCGAGCTGGCCCGGGATCTGCTGAGCAAGATCCAGGGGGAGTAGAAAACCACCGGGGACGAGGTCCGCATGAGCGGACCTACACCCCCTCCTCCCCCCGTCTACGCCAGCAAAAAGCGTGTCAGGAGGATGCCCGCCACGCCCCGCACGAGCACCATAGTGTCATCACAACAACAAGGGCGCCGCGGGACCGGTCGGCTGTGTGATCCACGCCACCACGACGTTCACGGACGCCAAAACCGACTTTGTTCTGAGTGAGGCATGATGCAAAAGAATCCCGACTGGTGGCGCGGTGCTGTCATCTACCAGGTTTATCCCCGCAGCTTCTTCGACTCCAACGGTGACGGCATCGGCGATCTGCCGGGCGTGACCGCCAAGCTGGACTACATTGCCAGCCTGAACGTCGATGCCATCTGGCTGTCGCCCTTCTTTACCTCACCCATGAAGGATTTCGGTTACGACGTGTCCGACTACCGGGGCGTGGACCCGATCTTCGGCACCCTTGAGGATTTCGACGTGCTGATCGCCGAGGCGCACAAGCGCGACCTCAAGATCATGATCGACCAGGTGCTGAGCCACACCTCGGAAGAGCACGAATGGTTCAAGGAAAGCCGGGTCAGCCGCGACAACCCCAGGGCGGACTGGTACGTCTGGGCCGACGCCCAGGCCGATGGCACCCCGCCCAACAACTGGCTGTCCGTTTTCGGCGGTTCCGCCTGGGCTTGGGACAGCCGTCGCCGGCAGTATTACCTGCACAACTTCCTGACCAGCCAGCCGGACCTGAATTTCCACAACCCGGAACTTCAGGATCAGATTCTCGACGAGGTCCGATTCTGGCTGGACCGCGGCGTCGACGGATTCCGTCTGGATGCCATCAATTTCTGTTTCCACGATCCGAAGCTGCGCAATAATCCGCCCAGCCAGTCGGTCCAGGAAGCGTCGATCGGTGTGCGTAAAGAAAATCCCTACGCCTACCAGTACCACAAGTACGACAAGACCCAGCCGGAGAACCTGGCGTTCCTCAAGCGCCTGCGCGCCCTGCTGGATGAATACCCGGGAACCACGACCGTCGGCGAAATCGGCGACGACAATTCCCTGCAGACCATGGCGGACTACACCAGCAACGGCGACAAGCTACACATGGCCTACTCGTTCGACCTGTTGACCGAACAACGCGGCGCGGACTTCATCAAGCATACGGTCGAAGGCATCGAATCCAAGCTGGAAGACGGCTGGCCCTGCTGGGCGATCGGCAACCATGATGTGGCGCGGGTCGCCAGCCGCTGGAAGGCCGAGGGTCCGGAACAGATCAAGCTGTTCATGATCATGATGCTGAGCCTGCGCGGCAGCGCCTGCATCTACCAGGGCGAAGAGCTGGGCATGACCGAAGCCGAGCTGGCCTTTGAGGATCTTGTGGATCCTTACGGCATCAGCTTCTGGCCGGAATACAAGGGCCGCGACGGCTGCCGCACGCCCATGGTCTGGGATGCGATGGCCCACAACGCCGGTTTCAGCGAGGCCAAGCCGTGGTTGCCGGTTTACGAAGAACACCTGAACGCGGCGGTCTCTGAACAGGAGAACGAGCGGCATTCGGTCCTGCAGGCCTATCGGGAATTCCTGGGCTGGCGACGCCAGCAACCCGCGCTGCTTACCGGCAGCATCCGGTTTATGGAAAGCCCGGAAGACACCCTGCTGTTCCGTCGCGAGACCGACGGGCAGCGCCTGCTGGTTGCCCTGAACTTCAGCGACCAGAAAGTGTCACTGTCGTTGCCGCAACCGGCCACGGCCCTGTCGGACACTCCGGCTTCGCTGACGGCAGACTGGCGCGGCAGTGCCGTCACCCTGCCACCCTACAGCGCGGGCATCGCCAAGGGTTAAACAGGCTCCGGCCCCAAGGCCGGACCGCCATACACTGACAACAAAGACTGAAGACTATGGCAAGCGTCACTCTCAGAAACGTCTACAAGCGCTTCGGCGATGCCGAAGTCACACGCAACGTGAATCTGGACATCCAGGACGGCGAATTTGTGGTCTTCGTGGGTCCCTCCGGCTGCGGCAAGTCGACCCTGTTGCGGATGATCGCCGGACTGGAGGACATCTCCGAAGGCGACCTCTACATCGGCCAGGAACGCGTCAACGACAAGCCGCCCAAGGATCGTGAAGTGGGCATGGTGTTCCAGTCCTATGCGCTCTACCCGCACATGGACGTGGCCGAGAATATGGCCTTCGGCCTGAAGCTGGCCAGCGTCAAGAAAGGCGAGATCGACCGTCGGGTAAACGACGCGGCACGCCTCCTCCAGCTCGACAACCTGCTTCAACGCAAGCCCAAGGACCTGTCCGGCGGGCAGCGTCAACGGGTGGCGATCGGCCGGACCATCGTCCGTGAGCCAGCGGTGTTCCTGTTCGACGAACCGCTTTCGAATCTGGATGCGTCCCTGCGAGTCCAGATGCGGATCGAGATATCCGGCCTGCACAAGCGCCTGGGCGCGACCATGATTTACGTGACCCACGACCAGGTGGAAGCCATGACCATGGCCGACAAGATCGTCGCCCTGGACAACGGCGCCATCGCCCAGGTGGGCAAACCGCTGGAGCTGTATCACTACCCGGCGACCCGTTTCGTGGCGGGCTTCATCGGCTCACCGAAGATGAACTTTATCGACGGCGACGTGGTGGCAGCCAGCAGTCAGGAGGTCACGGTCAACCTGCCCGGCGCCATGCAGATGACCCTGCCGATCAATGGCGGTGCGCTGTCTGAAGGCGAGCGGGTCACCCTGGGGATCCGACCCGAGCATTTCTCGACGCATGACGAGGGCACCGTGGCGATCCAGGGCGCGGTCAATGTCGTGGAGCGCCTGGGCTACCAGACGCTGGTCCACCTGGATATAGAAGGCATCGACGGCATCATCACCATGCGGACCGAGGGCACGAACCCGGTACAGGAAGGCGATGCGGTCGCACTGGGCATCAAGCCGGAGATGTGCCACCTGTTCCGTCAGGACGGCACGGCTTGTCCACGGCTCTTCAAGGAGCCGTGCGTCGACCTTTAAGAGTCGACAACCATCTCATCACACTCTCATCAACGTTTGTCACGTTATTGCCCGCCCCGTGCGGGCCTTTTTTTGTCTGGAGAACGGACGATCGGGATCATCATGTTGGTTAGTAGAGGTTTTGATCAGACCTGGGAGCCTGAAACCAATGAACGCCACCGCTTCCGTCGCCTAAGAGGGCCGTCCATGGCCGCTTATGCGACGAGGACATCCTGTCCTCTGCTCCAGCGATGGCCTTCATTGGTTTCGAGCGAGCCTCGTGCAAGACGCTCGCAGGGAACAGAATCTCGATACACAACGCCTATGGCCTGTAGGTTGGGCTGACGCAGGAAGCCCAACACGGAGTTATCCAACGGGCAACGACATTGGCCTGGCGAAAAGCTGCGCAGGAGCCTGGGATTGTTGGGCTTCCTGCGTCAGCCCAACCTACGAAACCGTGCAAACTGGCAACTTAGGTAACCCATCAACCCTGCAAAAACCGCGACGCCCCGGAAACCGCCAACAACAGCCCCGCCAACACCAGGAACGCCATCCCCAGCCCCATCAGCTCCGACAGGAACCCAATGGTCGCCGGCCCCATCAGCACGCCGATATAGCCCAGCGTCGCCACGGCCGGCACGGCCAGGTGTTCGGGCATGGCCGTCTGCTGACCGGCCCGGGTAAACATGACGGGTACGATATTGGAACAACCCACCCCGACCAGAGCACAGCCCAACAGACCCACCAGCCCGTTCGGCGCGAACGTGAGCAACACGATGCCGCAGGCGGCTACGACGCCGCCTACCGCCACCACGCGCCCGCCGCCAAAGCGGGCCACAAAACGATCGCCGGTGAGCCGGCCCAGAGTCATGGTGACCGAGAAAGCGGCAAACCCGAGCCCGGCCCGGGACACCGCCACATCCAGATGATCGACAAAGAAGATGGCGGTCCAGTCCAGCATCGCGCCCTCACTCAGAAAAGACACGAAGCACACCAGACCGATGACCAACACAACACCGCGGGGAACCGCAAACACCGGACCGCTCTGCTGACCGGTGTCCGAAAGCAGGCCGGGTGACGCGAGGAACAGTCCGATCAGCACAATGCCCACCACGCAGCTGGCCGCCAACAACGGTGTCGCCCCCAGCCCCAGCAAGCCAGCCATGCTGGCCGCCCCGATAATGGCGCCCAGACTGAACAGTCCGTGAAAGCCCGACATCAACGACCGCCCGCTGGCCCGCTCCACCACGATCGCCTGCATGTTCATCGCCACATCCAGCGCGCCAATGCCGCCACCGAACAGGAACAAGGCCACAATCAACAGAGACAGGCTCGACACACTCGCCAGTAACGGCAACATGGCAACCCCGAGCAACGCGGCGGGAATGATCACCCGTCGATAGCCAGCGCGGCTCACCATGGGCCCGGCCAACGGCATGGAGAGGATCGAGCCGGCTCCGAGGCACAGCAGGAGCAGCCCGAAAACGCCGTCGCCAACTTCCACGCGAGCCTTGGCGTAAGGCACCAACGGCGCCCAGGCCGCCAGGGCAATGCCGGAAATCAGGAAGGTAATGCGGGTCGCCGTCTGGTGCGGTCGACCGGGTGCCTGTTCCATCTCTGCGGAGAGTGAGGACATGGACAACGTCCCTGTTAGCGATGAGTCAATACGTCGAGCATACCGTGAGTCAGCCACCGCCCCCAGTCCCGCTGCCGGCGACACGCGGACCTGCGCCCCACCACAAAAAAGCCCCGGAGCAGCCAGCGGGTTCAGGCGGGTCCGGGGTCGCGGAATCACTCAGTCAGGAAGACGCAACCTTTTTCGCGCAATCGGATGAGCCCGGCTCCGCCGAGCTTACCCAAAACTTTTATTCGGGCGTATCACTTACCCCTTCACACCACCGGCGGTCAGCCCGCCAACAATCCACCGCTGGCAATACAGGAACACAGCGGTAATGGGCAGTCCGGACAGCACGGCCGCGGCGGCAAAATCGCCCCACAGATAATTCTGCTCATAGAGATACTGCTGGGCGCCGACGGCCAGGGTCAGCTTGTCCGTATCCACCAGCAGGATCGACGCCATCGGGTACTCCATGATCGTCATGATGAACGCCAGGATGAACACCACCATCAGGATCGGCACCGACAGCGGCAGCAGAATGTAGCGGAATGCCTGCCAGGTGGTGGCGCCGTCGACAATCGCCGCTTCTTCCAGGGACCGGTCGATGGAATCGAAGTAGCCCTTGATGGTCCAGATGTGCAGCGCCATCCCACCCAGCGAGGCGACAATCACCGCACCGTGGGTGTTCAGGCCAAGCCAGCTGATGTGCTTGCCGATCTCGTTGAACAGCGCGTAAAGCGCCACCAGTGACAGCACCGGCGGAAACATCTGGAAGATCAGCATGGACTTCAGCACAAAGCCCTTGCCGGCAAAGCGCATCCGCGCGAAGGCGTAGGCCGCCGTGGTGGACAGCGCCAGGATCAGCAGCGAGGAAATCACCGCAATCTTGATGGAGTTCCACAGCCACAGCAGCACCGGGAACGGCGGCTGGACCACATTGCCGGCATCGTCCGTGTAGGGAATGCCGAGCGCCAGGGACCAGTGCTCCAGCGAGGGCACCTCCGGCAGCAGGCTGCCGGTGGCGAAATTACCACTGCGGAAGGAGATGGAAATCACCATCAGCAGCGGGAACAGGATCAGCGCGATGAAGCACAGCATTCCCAGGTGGGAGGCCAGCACGCGGTATTTCGTTGAACGCGGTTCTACCATTGCCATAGCCGCCTCCTACACCTTGATCTTGGACAGTTTGAGGTTGATCAGTGACAGCGCACCCACCACCAGGAAGATTACCGTAGCGATCGCCGCCGCCAGACCAAAGTTCTGGCCGGAATCCTGGAAGGCAATCCGGTAGGTGTAACTGACCAGCAGATCCGTGGTGCCCGCCGGGGTACTGGCGCCGATGATGTCCGGCGCACCGCCGGTCAACAGCGCAATCAGCACGAAGTTGTTGAAGTTGAACGCAAAGCTCGCGATGAGCAGAGGCGCCAGCGGTTTGAGAATCAACGGAAACGTGATGTTCATCAGGTTGTTGATCGGCCCGGCCCCATCCATCGCGGAGGCTTCGTAAAGATCGCGGGGAATGGACTGCAACAGCCCCATGCATAGCAACATCATGTACGGGTAGCCCAGCCAGGTGTTGACGATCAAGATCATCGACCGTGCCATGGTCGGGTCGCTGAACCAGTCCGGTCGGATGCCGAACAGGTTTTCCAGTACCAGGTTGATTTCACCAAAGTTCTGGTTGAACAGCCCTTTGAACACCAGGATCGAAATGAACGCCGGCACCGCGTAAGGCAGGATCAGCATCGTGCGGTAAAAGCCCTTGCCACGAATCTGGTCCCACTGCAGCAGATTGGCCAGCAACAGGCCAAGCACGAGAGTAAACACCACCGTGCCCACGGAGAACAGCAGCGTCCAGACGAAGATCTGCATGAACGGCCCGCTGATGCTCGGGTCCGTGATCACACGCTTGTAGTTGTCGAACCCGGCATTGACGGTCCAGCCAGGCACCAGCTTGTCGCCGTCGGCGCTCTCGTAGAAACCGGTGTCCTGATTGGGGAAATAGGTCACCCCGGTGCGGGTGTTGGTCAGGGTGTCGTTGCCGGATTTTTCATACAGCGGCTTGATGGTGGCGAACGCCCGCAGGCTGGCCATGGACAGCTCGCGGCCATCCGGCGTCTGCAGCCGCAGTTCGCCCAGCGCGTTGCGCTGCTTGATGATGTCGCGGAAAGCCAACGGCTCGCCGGCCGGGGCCGTCGCCGTCGGGCTGACCTCAATAGGCGGCACCTGGCCGTCTTTCAGTTCGAAAGGCGCTGAAACCAGGTCGCCCGCGTCGCTCTTGAGGAAAACCACATAGCCGGCATCGGTCTGGTACAGGTCATAGTTGTAGCGGGCCGATTCCGACTGATAGGTGCGCGAGAGCAGGTTGTCCTGCACCCGCTCGAAACTCAACAGGTTGCTGGCGCTGTAGTTGGTGAAGCCGATTCCCACGGTGTACATCAGAGGGAAGATCACGAACAGGCCCATCCCGGCCACCGCCGGATAGATGTAGCGATGCGCGTAGAGTCGTTTGCTCACGAAAACGGCCACTGCCGATGCTGTCAGCACCAGGAACAGCATGGCGAATACGAATTCACGCTGGGCATACAGCGCGACGATCAGGTAAAGCGCCATGCCGACCAGCACGGCCAGGACGCCCCACTTCAGGATAGCTCGGGTCATGAAAGGTCTGCTTGCTGTACGCGGATAGGACAGCGTCTCGGTTAACATTGTAGTCAGCCCCGTCAGTTGTTGCCTGGACACCGGCCAGGTCGCCGGCGGCCGGTGGTAGCCATTGCCACCACCGGCCCGAGGCCTTTATCGGGTAATGCGGGTCGCGGCCGTATCCAGTGCTTCCTTGACGGACTGGCGACCGGCCGTGATGTTCTGCAGCGCCGGCGCCATGGAGGACCAGAAGGCGCCCATTGCAGGCACGTTCGGCATCGGTTCACCCAGTTCGGCGTTCTTGAACGTGGCCTTGATGTACGGGTTGTCAGCCGACAGCTCGTCCATCAGCTCCTTGTTGGCCACGGCGCCCAGCGGCACGTCGTCGTTGACCATTTTCAGGCCCTTGACCGACAGCGCGTAGTTTTCCAGGAATTCCACGGCCAGGTCCTTGTTTGGGCTTGCGGTGTTCAGCGTGGCCGCCATGACGCCCACCATCGGCTTGGGCTTCTGACCGTTGATGGTCGGCAGCGTGGTGACGCCGAAGTTGATGCCACTCTTCTTCAGGTTCGCCCAGGCCCAGGGACCGTTGATCATCATCGCCAGCTCACCCTTGTTGAACTGGGAGTCCATGGCGCCGTAATCCGCGCCGCGGGGCATGACGCCCTCGTCGATCAGGGACTTGAGCACCTTGCCGCCGGCGATGGCGCCGTCGGTGTTAACACCGGTATCGGAAACGTCGTAGCCGCTATCGGTCTTCTTGAAGATGTAACCGCCATCGGCGGCCAGCAGCGGCCAGGTGAAGTAAGTGTTGTTGTAGTCCCACAGGATGGCTTTCTTGCCCTGCTCTGCCAGCTTCTTGTCCAGCGCCGGGATTTCCTCGAAGGACTTGGGCGGATTGGGGACCAGATCCTTGTTGTAGATCAGGCCGACGGATTCCACCGCCATTGGGTAGCCGTAGACCTTGCCATCCACGGTAACCGCATCCCAGGTAAAGTCGTAGTTGGCGTCGCGAATGGACTGGGACGGGTTGATTTCAGAGATCAGACCACTCTGTGCCCACTCGCCCAGGCGATCGTGCGCCCAGATAAAGACGTCGGGACCATTACCGGTCGCCGCAGCCTGCTGGAATTTGTCGGTTGCACTGTCAGGGTGAGCCACTTCCACGGGAATACCGGTTTCCTTGGTAAACCAGTCGCCGACTTCCTGAAGTCCGTTGTAGCCCTTGTCACCGTTGATCCAGACAACCAGCTTGCCCTCCTCGATATCGGCCTGGGCCGGTGCGACGGCACCCATGGTGGTTGCCAGGATGGAGACGGCGAGCGTGCTGCGGATGAAATTGCGGCGATTCATTGTCAGTACCTCTCTGTTCTCTGCCTTATTGTTTTTGTCCCGAGGGCGTCACCCAAGGGGAAGGTCGCTTTTGTCGTTATCGCGATGATCAACATCGTCAGTGAAAACCGCAATGCTGGCATCAGCCCTGTTTTTAATACCCGAGGCGTAGAGCGGGGGAGTAGGGGGCGTAGGCGATTTCCGTCTACCCACGGGCACCTCCCTCTGGTTATATCAACCCACAATAAACGGCCGCCTCCACTCCTCGAAACCTTCGTCAAAGCTGCGGGGCGCCGGACAATAACACGCTTCAGGAGAATTGCGATGCGCCTCACCCCCCTCTCCCGGCTGGTGGCCACCTGCGCCCTGCTGGCCGGCTGTGCCTCTCCCGGCACCCAAAGCACCCTCGACAGCGCTGCACAGCCCACCGACAACCGGGCCGGCCAGACCCACCTGTGCGCCACATCGACGGAACAGACCCGCATCCCGGTCGGCGACGTCTTCAGGGACGGCGAGTGGGTCCGGGATGCCTTCTCCGGCAAACGAGCCCAGGTTGAGGACGGCCATGTATCCCTGGCCCCGGCCAAAGACGCCGAGGGACTGGTCATGCTGGAATCCGCCCAGCCGGTGCAACACAGTTTCCAATGGGCCGGAGCCACCGTCTACTTTGTCATTACAGACCGGTTTGCCAACGGACGCACGGATAACGACCACGCCTATGGTCGGAAATTCGATGGCGATCAGGAAATCGGCACCTTCCACGGCGGCGACTTTGCCGGCCTGACCGAGCGTCTCGATTACCTGGAAAAACTCGGCGTGAACGCCCTCTGGGTGTCTCCGCCCGTGGAACAGATCCACGGCTGGGTCGGCGGCGGCGACCAGGGCGACTTCCGTCACTATGGCTATCATGGCTATTACGCCCTCGACTTCACCCGACCCGATGCCGCCTACGGCACGGAAGAAGAATTCCAGACGCTTGTGGACCAGGCCCACCAACGGGGCATCCGCGTCGTCATGGACATCGTCATGAACCACCCGGGCTACAGCTCACTGCAGGATATGCAGGATTTCCACTTCGGCGGCCTGTTCGACGGCTTCGAGAAATACCTGCCGGAGCGCTGGGGCGACTGGCAGCCGGAGTCCTGGGAGAATTTCCACGCCTATCACGCGCTGATTGACTACGACAGCCCCGGCTGGTCCCATTGGTGGGGCAAGGACTGGGTGCGTGCCGGCATCGCCGATTATCCCAACGCGCCCAGCGCCGGCATCGATCCCATCAAAGGGTCGCTCGCCTACCTGCCGGATTTCCAGACCGAGTCAACCAAGGCTGTGGATCTCCCCGACTTCCTGGCCAACAAGGCGGACACCCATGCCCGGAACCTGCCCAACGCGACGGTGCGCGACTACCTGATCCAATGGCATACCAGCTGGATTCGCCGCTTCGGCATCGATGGCTTCCGCGCGGATACCGTCAAGCACGTCGAGCCGGAAGCCTGGGCCGAGCTGAAAGTGGCGGCGCAGAAAGCGCTGGATGACTACCGGGCAAACCATCCGGACCAAGCCCTGCCTGCCCGGAAATTCTGGATGGTGGGCGAAGTCTTCCCGCACTCCGTCACCCGCGATCACTACTACGACGACGGCTTCGACGCGGTGATCAACTTCGACCTGCAGGACAACGCCCTGGCCGGCGCCGAGTGCCTGCCGGAAATGGACAGCGTCTACGCCGACTACAGCCAGTCCATGCACGGCGACAAACCGTTCAATGTGATGAGCTACATATCCTCCCACGACACGCGCCTGTTCAGCAGCGAGGCCCACAACGATCCCGAATTGCAGAAACGGGTCGCCGCCGCCCTGCTCTTCACACCGGGCACCGTGCAGGTATTCTATGGCGATGAGTCCGGTCGCCGCGACGGCCCCAACGGCTCGGATCCGCAGCAGGGCACCCGCTCCGACATGAACTGGGATGCCCTGGATGATCCGAAAACCGCCAGCACCCTGGCCTATTGGCGTAAACTGGGTCAGTTCAGGGAGGCTCATCCGGCGATCGGTGCCGGACGGCACGAGCGTCTGTCGTCCTCGCCCTACACATTCTCCCGGCAGACGGATGATGACCGCGTCGTCATCAGCTTTGTCCGCCAATAAGACGGGAAAACCAACGCAATGTCTGATCTTTACCCCGACCTGATCCTCGGCTTCATGCGCCTGCAGGACTATCCTGAACTGGCCAGACCCGAGGATCTGGCCCGCTGGATCGAAACGCAGATCGATCAGGGCTGCGACACCTTCGACCACGCCGACATCTATGGCCACGGCGAATGTGAGAAAGCCTTCGGTGACGCGTTGCGCACCAACCCGGCGCTGCGCAACAGACTGCGGGTCATCACCAAGACCGACATCGTCCACGCCAGCGGCGATACCGTGAAGCACTACCGGGCCGAGGCGGACTATGTCAGCGCCGCGATCGACAAGGCCCTGGTGAATCTCAACGTTGAACAGATCGACACCTTCCTGATCCACCGCCCCGATCCCCTGATGGACGCGCCGTCTGTCGGCCGGGCTCTGGAAGACGCGGTGAAAGCCGGCAAAGTCGCTCGCGTTGGCGTCTCCAACTTCCTGCCAGAGCAGTGGCGCTGGTTGCAGGCCAACCTGGATATCCCGCTGGTCTGCAACCAGAGCGAACTGTCCCTGCGAGCCAACGAAGCCCTGTCGGACGGCACGATGGAAGCGCACCTGCGGGACAACCTGCACTGGATGGCCTGGTCGCCGCTGGGTGGCGGTGCGCTGGGAGAAGGGGCGTTGGCGAAAGAGCTGGAGCGACTGACCCGGGAAACCGGCCTGACGGCCACGGCGCTGGCGATTGCCTGGCTGCGGATGATTCCCGGCCAACCGACGCCGGTCCTGGGTTCCATGCGGCAGGAGCGGATCGATCAGGCGCGGGCCGGGTTGGCGGCCACATTGCCGAGGACGGACTGGTTTGCGTTGCTGGAGGCGGCTCGGGGTGTTGAGGTGCCTTGAGGTGCCTTGAGGTGCCTTGAGGTGCCTTGAGGTGCCTTGAGGTGCAATGATCACATGTGATCTCTGTTCCCGGCTTGCGGTGTTACCTATGTTGCCGGTTTACACAATCCTGCTCCCTCTCCCCTCGCGGGAGAGGGCTGGGGAGAGGGGGAGGCGCCACAGGCGCCCAAGAACGCCAATGCCAACATCTGACGAGGCTTTCGCCTCGCTCCCTCTCTCCAAACCTCTCTCCCTCCAGGGGAGAGAGGCTTATAACTGCAGGCTTAGAGCTGCCCTTTAAATGTCGTAGATTCCCTTCATCTCAAGCCATTTATCGGCAGGCTAAACGCCTGCTCCGAAGCTGAAGCGTCAACTGAATGCCCACACATAGCACTTATTTTTCAGGAGTTATAATCGGAGGCAAGCTCTGGCAGGGATTCCTTTGCAAGCGCTGCCATAAAGGCATCCATCTTCTGATCGTCATTTGACGTGCATGATCCACTCATCGTAATTCTTCCTTGAAAAATATTTTTTATGCTTTATTTCTTAGCATGCGCAATAATACATATAACGACCAAGATCCTACGGTGAGGAAAAAACTTATAGTCACGCTAAAATAAGTTGGTTTTTTTAGCAACAACTCCCACATAAGAACTTCATCGCGACTACCAAATAGAACTGACCCCTTTTGACCAACGGCGAAAAATAAACATATATACCCAAAAAAAATGCCTGCTACGCCGATCGTTAACCCTAAACCAATAGAAAGATTCTCAAAGTGGCTAGCATCTTTATCATACACCAAACCAAAAATAACAGACATTACTAATGATAGTGCAAAGCTGAAAAATGCGGCTGCCCCGGCTTCACGACCCAAATGGGACGCGGCTTCCGAAAACACAGTTACATTTATCATTTCGAAACTTGGACTAAATCCTAATCCGGATAAATAAAAAAGCCAGAATGATATAAAGCTTGAAAGAAGAACCGTATTTGCTAGAGTTTCGCCCATTGCGCCGGATCTTTTTGTCACACTTAACCTCATTTGATCAACATTATTAATATGCCTTTACCCTTCAATACAACTCTAATATAATTATTGCTTATTGCATAGAATCAAGCATTCTAAATTATAGATTGGCACTCTGAAACTGAAACCACAGAAGCGATCAAAAATAGCGCAACCACGAGAATCCTTTTTAAAAAAATAACTCAATACTTGAACAAAAATCATAACCTTTACCTCTCCCCCAAACTTTCCTGCTTGTAACGAAGCAAAGGCGACAAAAAGTACTCGATTAATCGCCTCTGCCCGGTTTTAATTTCTGCCATATGAGTACGAGAGCATCAATCACAGGCGGTAACTGACATCACCTCTATTGCCAAGAGTATCTGGATGCTGAGCCAGAGAACATTTTCTTTGAGCTATTACGACCGAGAGAACTTTCAGTCACGAAAGAGACAACGCGGGACGGTGTCATCGATAGCTTGGTTGTGGAAACCCCTGCTGAAATTATGGACGACATCGCGATCGCATGGATTAAGAAGCGCAAGCGGTTAACGGTTCCGTGGGTAGCGAATATAGCGGCACCGACTGCCCAAGGGACTGAAAAGTTAGTCGAAACCGGAAACCCGTTAAAACAACCTCATTACGGATTTTACGCTGTTTATTATTTTAAAACAGCTTACTGAGAGCAAAATACTATTGAGCAAAAACGATCAAGCTTTTTTAGGCACCGCCACAGTCATACAGATTAGTTTGTTTTAGTAAATCAGTTACTTCTCTATCGTTTAAGTAGTCCGAAAATGATTTCCCATTTTCCTCTATTGCAAGGCATGGATTTGCTCCATATTCGAGCAATACTTTTACGCATTTGGAGCCACAGCTCCCCCGCTCATATGCTAGGTATAGTGGTGAGAACCCATTCGTTGGTCTGAAATTGATATCGGCATTAGAGTTATCCAAGACATATCGTAGAGTTTTCTCATTTACAAAACGCAACATTCCCGTGAAGGCCGTAAACTGATTAACATACATTAGCTTATTCAAGTCAGGCTTCTGCGCCAGCACTGGCTTCAATAATTCCAGATTGTTCTTGTTTGCGATGAATGTGGATAAATACATACGGGCATTTAATTTATGATCAACATTTCCACCAGCAAGTAAAAGTTCCTCAAGAATTTCAGGCTTATCGTAACCAACGGCGAGGAACATTAAATTTCTAGGCTCGCCCAATTTGTAGTTGGGATCCAATCCTTCTCCAATCAATGAACGAATAGCCTGTACATCATTTTGCCTAATGGCGTCGATTGCAGCATTTTGCATTTCCGACTGCTGTTCTGATGCGACAACCACGGAAGCCATCAATAACAGCGAAATTAAGAAAGCCTTTTTTAAAAATGAGTACCACATTTTAACCAGGAGCATAAACGTTACCTCTCCCCCAAACAAAAATGCCTGGCGGAGGAATACTCCCTCCGCCAGGTTAGCCCGGATTTCTCACAGGGCATAAAAGAAAGCGGCTGAAAGTGTTAAGGTTTCAAGACCTTACCCAAGAAACCAACACCAACAGCCGCTTCCAAAATGGTACCCGAAAAACTGACCTTCACGCCACTCGCACGCCGCCAGATTGAAGCTGATTTCTCCGGTGGCCACATCACCTCCGATGCCGGATTACTGCTGCTCCGTGAAGTCGACCAGCAACATGGACTGACTCATCGCTTGGCCGCGGCACTACAAGATCCGAGAACGCCAGAGCGGGTCCGGCACAAGCTGGACACGATGGTTCGTCAGCGTGTGTTTGGCGTGGCTGCCGGTTATGAAGATCTCAACGATCACGAAGCCCTGCGCTTTGATCAAGCACTTCAGACGGCGGTTGGTCAGGACAACGATCTGGCCGGTAAATCCACGTTATGCCGGATGGAACAGCGAGCCGACCGGCAGGCGGTGGTGAAGGCCCATGAACTGCTCTGGCACCACTTCATCGAGCAGCATGACGAACCGCCGAAGGAGATTGTGCTGGACTTTGACGGCACCGATATCCCGGTCCATGGCGAGCAGCCCGGCAAGTTCTTCAACGGCTATTACGATCACCACTGCTACTTCCCGCTGTACGTGTTCTGTGGTCGCCATCTGCTGGTCAGCTACCTGCGCACCAGCAACCGCAGTGACAGCCGCCACAGCTGGGCCATTCTGGCCTTGCTCGTCCGCTTTATTCGCCAGTACTGGCCGGAGACCCGCATCGTAT